>JALSQD010000059.1 GCA_026985615.1 Thermaceae bacterium
TCAGGGCGCCATGTCGTGGGTGAAGCCGTGATTTGTCGCGGTTCATCGGCTCACCGCAAGCCACACAAGCCACCCATACCACGGGTCTGCTTCATTGCTACGCACTACGCACTACTTGCTACGTACCTGTAAGGCATCCCTTGCGGCCCTTCGCACCGCGGCGGTATGCTGAGCCGAAAATATGTTTAGCAACGAACAAATGTTCATAACGGCCGGGCCGGGCCCGGCGGGAGGAGGTGCGCCTTGGAGGCGCTGAACGAAACCACCGTCAAGGACTATCTGGCGCAGCGGGGTCTGGCCGAGCGGCTGGGGGGCGGGCCGGAGGGTTGGACGGCCGAGCCGATTACCGATGGCAACGTCAACCTGCTCTTCCGGGTGAAGAACCCGGGTACGGGCCGGTCGCTGATCGTCAAACAGGCGCTCGGCTACGCCTGGCGCTACCCCGACTTCAAGATGCCCACTGAGCGGCTGGCCATCGAGCACGAGGTGCTGCGGGTGGCGGGCGAGTTCGCCCTAGAGCAGGTTCCCGAGGTCTACTTCTTCAGCCCCGAGGATGCGGTGCTGGTGATGGAAGACTTGAGCCGCCACCGCGAGATGCGAGCGGCGCTGCGCGAGGGGGTGCGCTTTCCGCGGGCGGCCGAGCACATGGGCCGCTACATGGCGCGGACGCACTTCTACACCTCCGACCTCTACCTGCCCTCGGGCGACAAGAAGGAGCGGGCGGCGCGGCTGGTCAACCCGGTGCTGCGCAAGGTGCAGGAGGACCTGGTGTTTACCCAGCCTTTTGTACCGCATCCCAACAACCGCTACTCGCAGCCGCTCGAGCCCTTGGTGCGTGAGATTTACGCCGACGACGCGTTGCGGGCCGAGGTGCTGGAGCTCAAGGAGCGCTATATGACCCAGGCCCAGGCGCTGATCCACAACGACCTGCACACCGGCTCGATTTTGGCGAACGAAGAGGAAACCAAGGTGGTGGACCCCGAGTTCGCCTTCTTCGGGCCGATGGGCCACGACCTGGGCACCTACCTGGGCAACCTGGCTCTGGCCTACGCCGCCTACGAGGCCCATGCGCCCGGTGAGGAGGAAAAGCGGGCCTTCCGCGACTGGCTTTTGCAGAGCATGGACGAGACCTGGCAGGTCTTCGAGCGCGAGTTCCTGGCCGCCTGGGAGCGGGACGCCCAGCAGGACGAGTGGCCCTCGGACCGCTACCGCGAGCGCTACATGAAGCGGCTCCTCAAGGACGCCGCCGGGTTCGGGGCGGCCGAGATGTTTCGCCGCCTGATCGGCATGGCCCATGTTTCGGACTTCTGGAGCATCGAGGACGAGCTGGAGCGGGCCCGGGCCGAGAGCATCGGGCTCGAGATCGCCCGCCGCTGGCTGATGGAGCGCGAGGGTTTCGAGACGATCGACGACCTGACCGAACGGGTGCGCGCCGCGCGCGTGAGTCCGCTCGTGGGGTAAGGAGGCAACGTGAGCGAAAAGAACTGGCAGGACGAAGCCAAGCGGGTGGCCGAGGGTATTCGCCGCCGGGTGACGGAGTTCACTCTCAAAAACGGCGGCGGCTACCTGAGCCAGGCGTGCTCGAGCGCCGAGATTCTGGCCACCCTCTACACCCGCGTCATGAAGCTGGGGCCCTCTGTGGCCCCGCCGGTCCCTCCGCCCTTCGGCGGCGTGCCCGGCAAGAACCCGGGCTACACCACCGGCGCCGGCTACAACGGGCCGCGCAAGCCCGAGCTCGACCGCTTCTTCATCAGCCCGGTCCACTACGCCCTGGTCCTCTACGCCGCCCTGGTGGAGACCGGGCGGATGGCCGAGGAGGGCCTGGCGATGTTCAACCAAGACGGCGGCACCGTCGAGATGATCGGCGCCGAGCACTCCCCTGGGCACGAGCTGATGGCCGGGTCGCTGGGGCAGGCGCTCAGCCAGGTAGTCGGCATCGCCCTGGGCCGCCGGCGCAAGGGCGAGACGGGGCGCAACTTCGTCTTCATGTCCGACGGTGAGTTCATGATCGGCCAGACCTGGGAGGCCATGGAAACGCTGAGTTTCTACGAGCTCGACAGCGTGATCGCCTACGTCGACGCCAACGGCCAGTCGGCCGAC
>JALSQD010000060.1 GCA_026985615.1 Thermaceae bacterium
TGGACGAGTATCGGCACTTCTACAACACTCGGCGTTTGCACCAGGCCTTGGGCTACCGGACGCCGCTGGAAGTTGTGGAGTCCAAAAGGGTCAAAGTGGTATCGTTTTCGTGAAGCACTACAACTACAAGGAGCAGGGCCGGGAGGCTCTGGTGGCCTGAGGGGGTTGACGGGGGAAGACGGTATCACGCACTACGTACCACGCACCCCCTCGCCTCCCCCTTGGGGGAGGTGGCCGCAGGCCGGAGGGAGGTTGTTCACACGCGAAGCGGGATACAGGGGGTGAGACGTGGGCTGGTTGTGGATTGGCGACTGGCTTTTGGCTGTTGCAATGACCACAACCCCCTCCCCAGCCCTCCCCCAGGGGAGGGAGTTTCTTTCTAGCGCGGCCGGACTTAAGGTTTGAACTGCCGTGAAGAAGAAGCTATAACCACAAGCTGCAGGCTACAGACCTTATTATTTACCACGCGCCACGTACCACGAACCACGTACCAGTTACCACGTACCACGCACCCTCTACAATGTAACCGTGCTCCGGATCCGCTCCGCCACCCCCGACGACGCCGCGTCCCTGGCGCGGTTCCGGGTCATGCTCTTCGAGGAGATGGGACGGCTCGAGGGGGACGAGGCCGAGTTCGCCCACGCCTCGGAAAACTACTTCGCCTGGGCGCTCTCCACCGAGCGCGAGGTCGCCTGGATCGCCGAAGACCTGGGCGAGCCGGTGGCGGTGCTGGCGATGACCATCGAACCCATGCCGCCCAAGCCGGGCCGGCCGCGGCTAGTGGAAGCCTACATGCACAACGTATACACCCTTTCAGAGCACCGCCTCTGCGGCCTGGCCGAACGGCTGGTGCACGCCGCGCTGGTCTACGCGGAGAAGGAGGGCGTGCACCGGGTGTGGCTCTATATCTCCGACGACGCCCGTCCGCTTTACGAAAAACCCGGCTTCGTTCCCCACACCCGCTACCTGAAACGTAAGCTGTAGGCGTGCTGAGGCGGCTGCCCCACCCCCACGTGCCGGCCGAGTATTCGCCGGGGGGCCGACTGCGGGCAGTGGAGCTGCAGCGCTTCCTGGCGCAGCTCCACGACGCGCTCGAGCCCATCCGGCCCATCCCGCCGGTCACGCTCTGTGTGCTCGACGAGCACGACTGGCGCCGTTTCACCCGCCTGCCCTACGGCTACCCCTTTCAGCGCAGCAAGCCGGGCGAGGGCTACGCCGTCTTCGCGCCGCTGCGCTACCCCGACCGGTTGCTCGAGCGTCTGACCCACGTCTTCGCCGAGGCCGCCCGCCGCGGCGGCAGGCTGCCGGGACCGCTGGCGGTCTTTCTGGACCTGATGATCGCCCACGAGTACGCCCACGCAGTGGCGATGGCCTGGGGGCTCAGGGCGCGGGTGCGCTGGGTGGACGAGTTTATGGCCAACTACCTCTACATGCTGGCCCTCTACCGCAGCGACCGCGATCTCTATGCCCAGGCGCGCGCCTGGGCCGAGCTGGCGAGCCGGCTCGAGCCTGAGCGCCGTAGCCTCAGCGGCTTCGAGCGCTACCCGCGCCGCCCGCTGGCCGAGCAGCTGTGGTTCCAGGGCGTCTTCACGCTCGAGGCCGCGCGCATGATCGAGGAAAGCGGAGACCGCTTCGTGCGGCGGCTGCTCGCCGCCGCACCGCTTTCGCGCCGCGAGCTGCACCGCAAACTGCTTGTGGCCGAGCCTGGCCTCAAGGCCTTCTTCCGCACCTTTGGCGAGAAGGTAACCTGAGGGCATGGAGCACGTCTTCGTTACCCGCAGCCTTCCCGGAACCGCCCTCGACGAACTGCGCCAGGCCGGCTACCGGGTGGACGTCTGGCCCGAGTTCCTGGCCCCGCCGCGCGAGGTTCTGCTCGAGCGCGTGCGCGGCGCCGCCGGCCTGATCACGATGCTCGAAGACCGCGTGGACGCCGAGCTGATGGACGCCGCCGACCCGGGCCTGAAGGTGATCGCCCAGTACGCCGTGGGACTCGACAACATCGACCTGGAAGCCGCCAAGAAGCGCGGCATCGTGGTAACCCACACCCCCGGCGTGCTGACGGACGCCACCGCCGATTTGGCCTTCGCGTTGCTCGCCGCCACCGCCCGCCGGGTCGTCGAGGGGCACGATTACGTGCGCCGGGGCGAGTGGAAGACCTGGCACCCCGAGCTGCTGCTGGGCCCCGAGCTGCACGGCGCCACCGTGGGCGTGGTCGGTTTCGGCCGTATCGGCCAGGCCTTCGCCCGCCGCGCCCGCGGCTTCGAGATGAAGGTGCTCTACACCAGTCGCCGGCCCAAACCCGAGGCCGAGGCTGCGCTCACCGCCGAACGCGTGGAGCTGGACGAGCTGCTGGCGCGCGCCGACTTCGTCAGCCTGCACACCCCGCTCACCCCCGAGACGCACCGGCTGATGAACGCGGAGCGGCTCGCGCGGATGAAGGAGGGCGCGGTGCTCGTCAACACCGCGCGCGGCAAGGTGGTGGACACCGAGGCGCTCCTGGACGCGCTCGAGCACGGCCCCCTCTTCGCCGCCGGCCTCGACGTGACCGACCCGGAACCGCTGCCGGCGGACCACCCGCTTTCGCGCCACCCCCGGGTGGTGGTCACCCCCCACATCGGCTCGGCCGGCCGCGCCACCCGCCTGCACATGGCCGAGATGGTGGCGCGCGACGTGCTGGCCGTGCTCCAGGGCCGCCCGCCCCGGTATCCGGCCACCCCCGCCTGACCGCTTCGCGCTCGCTGGAACGGATTACGGTAATATATTTACAGGTGCAACGTATAAAACCTGCATGCACCTGAGGAATTGGAGTTGAACATGGCCCTGTGGTACGTTCTTATCGGAATCCTCATTGGCTGGGTCGTCGAGTGGGTAATCGACGTGCTCTACTGGCGGGGCCAGGTCGCCGCCCTGCGCACCGAGGTCGAGGGCTGCCACCGGCACCTGGCCGACGAGCGGGAGCAAAACCGGCAGCTGCGAACCAAGATGGTCTTCCTCGAGGAGGAGGAGCGCAAGCTCCAGGCGCGCATCCGTACGCTCGAGGGCGAGGCCGACCAGCTCAAGAACGAGCGCGACGCCGCGCTCCAGGAGCTCCGGGCGATCCAAACCGCGCCGCCGGAAAGCGTTGAGTCCGACGACCTGAAGGTCATCGAAGGCATCGGTCCCAAGATCGAGCGCCTCCTCAACGACGCGGGCATCCGCACCTTCGCCGAGCTCGCCCGCACCTCGGTAGAGCGCCTGCGGGCGATCTTGCAGGAAGCGGGGCCGCGCTTCCGCCTGGCCGACCCCACCACTTGGCCGCGCCAGGCCGGCATGGCAGCCGAGGAGCGTTGGGACGAGCTCAAAGACTACCAGGACGCCCTCCAGGGCGGCCGCGAGGGCTAAGATGGCAACCACGCGCCGCTTCCCCCTGGCCTACGACGCCTTCAAGGCCCTGGTGGCGCTGCTTCTTTTGCTCGCCATCGTGCTGCTCGCCCCCGAGCGCACCCCGCCCGAGGTAGAGGTCGCCGTGGACCCCGGTGGAACTGTCACGCTCAGCGGCACCGCGCCCCGCGGCACCGAGGTAACGCTCGAGGTGTTGCGGGAAGGGCGCGTCGTGGATCGCTTCGCCGCTCGCGCGGACGACCTGGGACGCTGGGTGGCCGCGCGCGGCTATGCACCCGGACGCTATACCCTGACCGCGCGCCTGGGACAGGGGCCCGCCACCACGCTGGACTTCGAGGTCCCCGCGCCGGCCGCCCTGGCACCCATCGCCATCGACCCGCTACCGGCCGAGCCGCGAGCGCCGCTGCGGCTCAGCGGCCGCGCCGAGCCAGGCGAGGTACTGGTCGTCTTCGTGGACGGGCTGGCCGTGGGTGAGATCACCGCAGGCCCCGACGGGCGCTGGGCCTTCACGCTGGACGCCCCGGCGGGCGGGCACACCGTCCAGATCGCCTACCGCAAGGCGCCTGAGATCGCGGGTCCGGCCGTCGCCCTGGTGCTCGAGCCCGAAGAAGAAGCAGGAACGCCCGCCGAAACAAACATGGCCGAGGCCACCGAGCCGGACGCTACCGACGCCGCTCCCGAGCCCGAACCGGTCGAAGGCCAGGCCTACGTGGTCCAGGAAGGCGACTGGCTCAGCAAGCTGGCCGAGGTGTACCTGGGCGACCCCATGCGCTACGACGAGATCCGCGAGGCCACCAACGCCCGCGCCGCGAGCGACGACCGCTTCGCGACCATCGAGGACGACAACCTGATCTACCCCGGGGAAACGATCTGGATACCCGCGCCCTAGGGCTGGGTTTTCGTTTCGTTCGCGTCTACCACACGGTAACGGCAGCAGCGGTCGCCCTGGGCGATGCTGCATTCGCGCTCGAGCCGCACGCCCAGGAGCTCACCAAAGAACTCCATTTCAAGCGAGCAGATCTCGCGGTGGCCGCGCGCCAGCGCCAGCTTGGGGCAGCGCTGCTGTTCGAGTGCGAGCTCACCCCGCCGCACCTCGCTCTCCGCCTGGTAGCCGCGCTCGGTAAGCCACTCGGCCAGCCGCTGCACCCGTTCTTTCAGCGGCAACCCCTCGAAGCTGCTCTGCCAGCGGCGTAGCTGCTCACGGTAGCGGGCGCGCATGACCCGCACCCCCGCGCCCGGGCCATAGAGCTGCTCGATCTGCTCGAGCATCTCGTTGCAGATTCGCGCGTACGCGGTAGGCTCGTCGATCGCCTCGTACAGGCGCAGCGGACGCCCGCGCCCGCCCTTGCTCTCGGTGCGCACCCGCACGTAACCGCTCTCGCGCAGATCTTCCAGATGGCGGTAGACCGCGACCTTGGAAAGCCCCAGCTCACGGGCCAGTTGCGCCGCCGACGCCGGCCGCAGGCGCAGGTGTTCCAGGATCTTCTGCTTGGTCACCCCCTGCTTCACGCGACCTCCTTCGCGCGCTACCGGCGCCCGTACAAAACCGTACCTTCGGCCTCGGCCAACACCCAGGGCGCCATGGCCGCTTCCACCTGCGCGGCAGTGGCCCCGGCCGGCAACCCCAGCGTGGGCGTAGCGAGCGCGTAGAGGCGGAACACGTAGTGGTGCTCGCTGCCCCGAGGCGGGCAGGGCCCTCCGTAGCCCATCTTGCCATAATCATTGCGGCCCTCCCGCAACCACCGCGCGCCGCTCGCACCCTCATCAAGTTTGCGCACGCCCGCAGGTAAATCGTAGACGACCCAATGCACGAAGGTGCCCCGGGGCGCGTCCGGATCCAGCACGAGCAGCACGAAGCTGGCTGTCTCCTGCGGGGCACCGCTCCAGGCAAGCGGGGGGCTCAGGTTCCGCGCGCCGGGCCCGCACAGGGCGTAGCGTGCCGGCAGGTGCTCGCCCCAGGCAAACGCAGGGCTCATGATTTTCATGGAGTCATCACCCTGAGCGCCCGCTCCCCCCAGCAGGAACCAGCCAAAGAGCCCGACCACAAGGGCCCACCGCAAGGTCCACCTGGTTTTCATACTCCACATCATGATACAACCATTAAGGTTTTCCAGGACATTTTTCCTAGTGAACAGTTTGTGAAAGTTGGCGACAATAAAGTCGCCAAGTCCGATAACGCAACCAACGTGGCGCTTCCGACCCGCGCTCTCCTGTGTTGCCGTAGCCGCCTGCGAAAGGAGGCTCTATGCAACGAAAGAATCGATGGGTAGGGGTCGTGGTCGCGGCGATGCTCGTGGCCGGGGCCTGGGCCAAACAGTCGAACTCCCAGTGCGTGCAGTGCCACACCGACGTGACCCCAGGGGTGGTCCACCAGTTCCACCAAGGCAAGATGGGCACCAACGCCTACATGCCGCTCGACTGCAGCAACTGCCACGGCAGTGCCCACATGACCGACACCGACTTTGCCAAGGCCACCTTCCCCACCCCTGTCACCTGCCAGGCCTGCCACGCCGACAAGGTGCAGCAGTTCCGCTCGGGCAAGCACGAGCTCGCCTGGTACGCCATGAAGACCCAGAGCGCCATGCATGCCCAACCGTCCGCGATCGTAGGCGAGGGCTACCGGGGCTGCTCGGGCTGCCACAAGATCGGGCGTAAGGGCTACATTGGCACCGAGGCCGGCAATACCGGGCCGCTCAAGTGGGACGGCGGTAAGGAGGCCTCCGAGTACCGTTACGGCAACGCTCAGTGCGACGCCTGCCACACCCGCCACGAGTTCAGCAAGGCCGAGGCGCAGGATCCGCGCTCCTGCTCCAACTGCCACATGGGCTTCGACCACCCCCAGTGGGAAATGTACATGTCCTCGAAGCACGGCATCATCTGGGACACCGACGGCAACGTGGGCTGGGAGCAGGGTGGCCGCGCCCCCACCTGTCAGACCTGCCACATGCCTGGCGGTAACCACAACGTCGAGACCGCCTGGGGCTTCCTGGGGCTACGCCTACCCACCCGCTACAACGTCGAGAAACTGGCCACCAGTGTGGACGACCCGCAGCTCAAGGCGAACCTGGAGAAGCTGGCCAAACTGCTTCCCGAGGGGAACTACGTCGATCTCGACGACGACGTGCAATGGACGCTCGACCGCGCCCGCATCCTGCAGGTGAACGAGGTGCTCGACGAGAACTTCCAGCCAACCGAGCGCTTCTACGAGATCGTGGTCCAGGCCCGCGCCGCACGCGGCCCCGAGGAGTTCAACAAGCTCCGCCTGCAGATGAAGGAAACCTGCGTCCAGTGCCACAGCCAGGCGTACGTGGACGACTTCTTCTACAACTCCGACATGGTGGTCAAACTGGCCGACCACGAGTTCGCCAAGGCTATCGAGGCGGTGCAGGGCCTCTACAAGGACGGCATCCTCAAGAAACCCGAGGGCTGGAAGTGGGCTCCGTCGGTGGCGCAGTACTACGAAAACATGACGCCGATCGAGCTCGACCTCTACCTGATTTACATGGAGTACCGCCAGCGGGCCTTCCAGGGCGCCTTCCACGTGAGCAACGACTACATGCACTGGTACGGCTGGGCCCCGCTCAAGGAAACGGTCAACCGCATCCTGGCCGAAGCCGAGCGCATGCGCAAGGAAGCCGGGAAGTAGCCTTCCCGCAGGCCAGCGAACGCACGGGCGCTGCGCCCGTGCGTTCGCGTATACAATGGGCGCGGGAGGGACGCATGGCCGTAGTCGAATCGCAGATGGTACCCCTGGGCGCCCCCGCGCCCGACTTCGAGCTGGAAGACGTTTCGAGCAAGCAAAGGGTTTCGCGCAAGGACTTCGCGGGCAAGCCGCTGCTCGTGGTCTTCATGAGCAACCACTGCCCCTACGCCCGCCACGTGGAGGCCAGGCTGGCCGAGGTGGCGAACGCCTACGCCGACCGCGGCGTGGCGACGGTCTGGATCTCCAGCAACGACGTGGAGAACTACCCCGCCGACGCGCCGGAGAACCTGGCCGAGCAGGCGCGGCGCGTGGGCGCGAACTTCCCCTACCTGCACGACGCCACCCAGGAGGTCGCCAAGGCCTACAAGGCGATGTGTACCCCCGACCTCTACCTCTTCGACTCGGGGCACAAGCTCTTCTACCGCGGCCGTTTCGACGCCACCCGGCCCGAGAAGGGCGAACCCACCGGAGAGGACCTGGTGGCGGCGCTGGAGGCACTGCTGGCGGGCGAGCAGCCGCCCGAGCCCCAGTGGCCCAGCATGGGCTGCAACATCAAGTGGAAGCCGGGCAACGAGCCCGACTACTTCGGCTAGTTTCGGCTGGTCAAACCAGTTAGCCCGGCGGTAGCGTACGCCGCTGCCGCTGGGCTTCTCTGTCGACGAGCTCGTTTTCGCGGTGGCCGGCGTGGCCCTTGGTCCAGCGCCAGTGGACCTTGTGCCTTTTTGTTTCTTCCAGCAGCGCCAGCCAGAGGTCCTTGTTCTTTACCGGCTGCTTGCTCGTCGTCTTCCAGCCGTTCTTCTGCCACTTCTCGAGCCAGCCGTCGGTAAAGGCCTTCTTGAGATACTGCGAGTCGGTGTAGAGGTGCACCTCGCAGGGGCGGTTGAGTGCCCTGAGCGCCATCACCGCTGCGGTGAGCTCCATGCGGTTGTTGGTGGTGTTCGCCTCGGTGCCGCTGATGAGCTTTTCGTGACCGCCGTAGCGTAACAGCGCCGCCCAGCCGCCGCGCCGCTTGTCGTCGGCGGAGCCGTCGGTGAAGACCTCGACGGTGCAGTCCATCACTCCCACTCGATCGTTCCCGGGGGTTTGCTGGTGAGGTCGTATACGACGCGGCCGATCTTGGGAATCCGCTGCGGAATCCTGCGGGCCACCTCGTCGAGGAAGTCGTGCGGCAGACGCGCCCAGTCGGCGGTCATGCCGTCTACGCTGGTCACCGCCCGTAGCGCCAGGACGTAACCGTAGCGGCGTTCGTCGCCGGTCACGCCGACGCTGCGCACGGGAGTGAGCACCGCCAGCGCCTGCCAGACCTCGTCGTAGAGGCCGTGGTCCTTGAGGGCACTGATGAAAATATCGTCGGCGCGGCGCAGGATGTCGAGCTTTTCTTCGTCCACCGGCCCCAGAATGCGAATCGCCAGGCCGGGCCCAGGGAAGGGGTGGCGCAGACGGATGGTGTCGGGCAGACCCAGCAAGAGGCCCAGCTCGCGCACCTCGTCTTTGAAAAGAAAGCGGAAGGGCTCGAGCAGCTCGAAGCCCAGCTCGGCCGGCAGGCCGCCGACGTTGTGATGGCTCTTGATGTTGGCAGCGCCGGTACTGCCGGCGCTTTCGATGACGTCGGGGTAGAGGGTGCCCTGGGCCAGGAACCTGAACGGGCCCAGCTCGGCTGCCTTTTGCTTGAAGACCTCGATGAACTCGCGCCCGATGATCTTGCGCTTGGCCTCGGGATCGTCGATGCCGGCCAGGGTGGCCAGAAAGCGCCCCTGCGCGTCGACCGTGACCAGGTTGACGCCGGCGGACGCCAGCGCCCGTTCGACCTCTTCGCGCTCGCCCAAGCGCAACAGGCCATGGTCCACGAAGACGGCGGTGTGGTCCACCCCGGCGCGGGCCAGCAAGAGGGCCAAGGTGCTCGAGTCCACCCCGCCGCTGACTGCAAGCAGCACCCGCTCGCCGGCGGCTTTAGCGCGCACCTCTGCCAGGGCGACGTCGAGGGCGTGGTCGGGCGTCCAGTCGCGCCGCACCCCGGCCAGGTGCAAAAAGTTTTCCAAGATCTCCATGCCCTTGGGAGTGTGGGCCACCTCGGGGTGGAACTGCACCCCGAAACGACGGCCCGCCTCGTCCTGAATGGCGGCCACCGGGTTTTCCTCGGTGCGCGCCACCACCCGCCAGCCCGGCGGCAGCTCGGTGACCGCGTCGGCGTGGCTCATCCAAACCTGCACCTCGCCCGCGAGCCCGGCGAAGAGGGGGCCTTCGTAGGCGGTGAGGACGGCCTTGCCATACTCGGCGCGGCCGCTGCGCTCGACCCGGCCGCCGTAGTGCTGGGCCAGGTACTGCATGCCGTAGCAGATGCCCAGCACCGGCAGGTCGAGCTCGAGCACGCCCTCCGCCGGCCGAATGGCCCCGGGGTCAAAGACCGAGCTGGGCCCGCCCGAGAGCACCAGGGCCTCGGGCTTTTGCGCCAGCACCTCTTCGAGTGGCACGTGACCGGGCAGGACCACCGAATAGGCCCGCAGCTCGCGGAAGCGTCGGGCGATCAGGTGGGTGTACTGGGAGCCAAAATCGAGGATGACGACGGCCATGGCCCCAGTCTAACCAGGCTAGGGCCCGAGCCGCACGGTAACGCTGCGGGTGCTCGGGGGCACGTCGAGCAGCTTTTCCTGCGGCAGATAGCCCTCGGCGCGGATCTGGATGCGGTAGACGCCCGACACGTCAAAGTAGACCTTGCCGGGGATGACCGCGAGCACTTGCCCCTCGGCCAGCTGCGAGCCTTCGGGGGCGTCCATGAGCACGAGCTCGGCTTTACCCCCCGGCGGCTCCACCGCAAAGTCCACCACGTAACCCTGGGTGCTGCTGGCGGTGTTTTGGGGGTAGCGCCAGACGGCCACGAGCACCACCAGCGCCACAGCCGCCAGCGCCCAAACCCAGACGGGCACCTTGCGACCGCGCCCCACGGACGCGCCGCCAGGCTCGATGACCTCGAAGGCCGGCTCGGTGACCTCCTCGATGCGGACCACGTTCCGGGCAGGAGGGGCGCCGTCGGGCTCGGGCGGCGGCGCGGGCGCTTCGGGTTCCGGCTCGGGTTCGGGCGGCGGGGGTGGGGGCGGTGGCTCCTCTTTCGGCGCTTCGGGCTCGGGGGAGGCGACTGGCTCGGTTGCGGGCTTGCGTCCGATTACCCGCACCGTGCCGCTGTCCTCGCTCACGGGCTCCTCGCCGTCGGCGGGCTCGTCGTCCTCCAGCAGGCCCGAAAACGCTTCCAGATCGGCCACGGAGCGCGGCTCGGCAAGCTGTTCGGCCGCCTCCCGCAGCGAAAGCCGGCCGTCGGCAAGCTGGTCGAGCACGGCGTGGAAAGGCCAACCCGGCCAGCTGTCCCCGGCCGCGGCGCGCAGGGCCTCCACCACCGCCACCTCATCGGCAAGGCGCGCCTCCACCGGCAGACCCAACCCTTCGAGCCAGGCGGAGGTGCCCTTGACCCAGATGCGCTCGGGCGAGATACGGCCATGCTGGACTCCCAGCGCGCGCATCTCCAGCAACGTCGCCAAAAGCCGCCGCGCCCAGCCGGTCAGCTCGGCGGGCGAAGCGCGGCCAACCCGATCGGCCAGGGGCACCGCCCCGAAGGGGAGCTCGGCCACCCAGGCCTCTTGCTCGCACGGAAGCCAGGGCAGCACGCCCTGGAGCGACCCGAACAGCGGGGCGCCGGTGAGGGGCTTGTAAATGAGTACGGGCGTTCCGGTCACCGCGTCCTGGGCGTCCCAGATCTCGATCTCGCCCTCGCGGGCGCGCAACCGGTCCAGCAAATACGGCCCCAAGTGGTTCACGGCTCGATTATACGGAGGGGCCGCGTTGTTTGCGGTAAATTTTTATTACATTTCGTTGACACTGCATTTTTCGCCAGCCTATAATCGGGTAGATGAAACAGGCTTCGCCCCAAAACCTTCTCCGCCCGGCGCTCGAGGGCGGATTTTTGGTATGCGAAAGGAGCCGGGATGCAGTATAAAGTCACGCTATCCACCGAAGAGATCGTTCGTGGCTTGAAACACTACCGCCGCATCGCCAAGCAGGACGTCTTGCGCGCGCCGGAAACCCCGAACCCCGACGTCTTTCGTACCCACGCCGAGGCCCGCCGCGAGGTCTACACCCAGCTCGCAGAGCTGGCCGAGAGCAAAGGCCCCGACGCGGTGGTGGAGTACGCGCTCGAGCTCTACCAGTCGCTCCCCTTCGTGACCGGGACCGCCGAGGACGCCTACCCCGAGATCAAGGGCAAGGAAAACGCCCTCGAAAACTTCTTCTTGATGATCGGGCTCGACCCAAAGGTGCGCCGTGAGGCGCGCAAACAGCGCAAACCCATGGAGTAAGCTCGGGGTATGACACTCGAGGAACTGGCCGCCAAGGCGGCGCACTGCACGTCGTGCCGCCTGCACGAAGGTCGCCACGAGGTCGTTTTTGGCGAGGGCGACCCCGACGCCAAGCTGATGATCGTGGGCGAGGGCCCGGGTGCGGACGAGGACGTACAGGGCCGCCCCTTCGTGGGCCGGGCCGGGCAACTGCTCGACCGCATCCTCGAGGCCGCGGGCATCCCGCGTTCCAGCGTCTACATCACCAACATCGTCAAGTGCCGTCCACCCGGCAACCGCAATCCACTGCCCGACGAGGCCAAGATCTGCAGCTCGCTGTGGCTCAACAAACAGATCGAGCTCGTGCGGCCCCAGATCATCGTGCCGCTGGGTTCGGTGGCCACCCAGTTCTTCCTGGGTGAGAAGGTGCCCATCACGCGGGTGCGGGGCAAGTGGTTCGAGTGGAACGGGATCAAGGTCTTTCCGATGTTCCATCCCGCCTACCTGCTGCGCAACCCCACCCGCGCCCCCGGCGGACCCAAAGCGCTGACCTGGGAGGACATCAAGGCGGTCAAGGCCGAGCTCGACCGGCTCGGGCCCAAGCCCCAGAAAGAAATCAAGACAGCCTCGCAGGAACCCCTCTTCTGATGGGCCCTGCAGGCCGCCTCGCCCTGCTCGTCGCCGCCAACCTGGCGGTGGGCTGGGCGCTTTACGACGGCACCGCCGGGAGCGGTCCGCACCTGCTGCCGCAGGCGCTCGCGGCGCTGTTGCTGGTCGCGGTGGCTCGCACCTACCTGCGTCGGCGCTGACCCTCATTAGTGGCGGAAGACCCGCTGGCGGGTGAAGACCATGGCGATGTCCGCTTCGTCGGCGGCGGCGATCGAATCGGCGTCGCGTTTGGAGCCGCCCGGCTGGATGATGGCGCGGACGCCGCGCTCGGCGGCGAGCCGCACCACGTCGTCGAAGGGAAAGAAGGCGTCCGAGGCCAGCACCGCGCCCCGCGCCGCCTCGCCGGCCTGGTCGAGGGCGTGGCGGGCGGCGTCGATGCGGCTCGTCTGCCCCATGCCCGACCCCACCGTCTGGCCGTCGCGCGCCACCGCGATGGCGTTGGAGCGCAGCGCCCGCACCACCGGCCAGGCGAAGCGCAGGTCGGCCCACTCCGCCTCGGTGGGTGCGCGCCGGGTCACCACCTCGGCACGGCTGGGATCGAGCGGGACCACGTCGGCGTCCTGCACGAGCACGCCGCCGCGGACACGCCGCAGGTCGAGGTAGTCGCCCGCCGCGAAGGCGGGGACCTCGAGCACCCGCAGGTTCTTCTTGCGCGCCAGCAGCCCGAGCGCCTCGGGGGCGTAGCCCGGGGCCAATAGGACCTCGAGGAAGAGCGGCGCGAGCTTCTCGGCGGTGGGAAGGTCCACCGGACGGTTGAGGGCCACGATACCGCCAAAGATGCTCACGGGGTCGGCGTCGTGGGCCTTCTGGAAGGCCTCCGCCAGGGTGGGGGCCACCGCCACCCCGCAGGGGTTCTGGTGCTTGACCGCGACGGCGGCGGGCTCGTCGTAGGCGCTCACCAGGTTCCAGGCCGCCTCGGCGTCGCCGTAGTTGTTGAAGCTCATGGGCTTGCCCTGGAGCTGACGCGCCTCGAGCAGGGGACCCGTCTCGCCCCGCACGGCGTAGAGGGCCGCCTCCTGGTGGGGGTTCTCGCCGTAGCGCAGGCTGGCGCGGCGCTCGAGCACCAGCAGGCGCCGCTCGGGAAAGCGCCCCTCCAAGCGCTCGGCGAACCACGCGGCGATGGCCGCGTCGTAGGCGGCGGTGTGGGCGAAGGCGCGGGCGGCCAGGCATTCGCGCAAGCGCCGCTGGGCCTCCGGCGGCTCATCCGCCAGCGCGCGCAGGACCTCGGGGTAGTCCTCCGGACGGGCCACCACCCAGACGCGCGGGTGGTTCTTGGCCGCGGCACGCAACAGCGTCGGCCCGCCGATGTCGATCTGCTCGAGCGCCGCGCGCTCGTCCGCACCCCCCGCGACCGCCGACTCGAAGGGGTAGAGATTCACCGCCACCAAATCGAAGGGCTCGGCGCCCAAGGCCTCCAGCTCGCCCAGCTGGTCGTCCCGGGCGAGGACGCCGGCGTGCACGTGGGGATGGAGGGTCTTGACCCGCCCCCCGAGCACCTCGGGAAAACCGGTCACCCGCTCGACGGGCGTAACCGCGAGTCCGGCCTCCTCCAAAGCGCGGGCGGTGCCTCCGGTCGAAACGAGCTCGAACCCCAGCTCCGCCAGCCCCCGGGCGAACTCGACCAAACCCCTCTTGTCGGAAACGGAAAGCAGGGCGCGCATGCCGGCATTTTACCGCTCACGCGCCCGCTTTTGGCATAAATATTCAAAATTCGCTGAAGGGCAGCCCCCGCCGCCGGCGCGTCCAGCCCCAGACGACCAGCCCTCCTGCCAGGAGCGCGACCGAGAGATCGCCCCAGTGCACGTAGGGCGTCGCGCCGCCTTCCAGCGTGTAGGGCGCCGCCAGGTAGCCCGGCCTGCCCGCAGGCAGGCGCGCCACCACCCTACCGTAGGGATCGATGGCCGCGGTGACGCCGTCGTTGCCGGCACGAAGCAGCCAGCGCCCGGTCTCCACCGCCCGCAGCCGCCCCATGGCGAAGTGCTGGGCCCCGCCGAAGCTGGGTCCGAACCAGGCGTCGTTGCTCACGTTGACGAGCAGACGCGCACCCTCGCGCACCAGCGTGCGCGTCACCCCGGGAAAGGCGGACTCGTAACAAATGTAGACCCCATAGGTCCCCAGCGGCTCCGGCCGCGCCCCGGGAACCGTGTCGGCCAGAGGGCCCAGACCAAAGGCACCGAAGAAGTAGTCGTAGAGCCAGCCCAGCTCACCCCGCCAGGGAAAGAACTCGCCGAAGGGCACCAGCCGGGTCTTGTCGTAATGACCCAGAACCTCGCCCTCCCGCCACCAGACCACGCGGTTGCGGTAGCCGCCGTCGTAGGCGGCGAGGCCGGTGAGGAGGTCGCGCCCGCCCAGGACCTCTTCGAGACCACGGGGCAGCCGCGCGACCGCGGTCTCTGGCCAGACCACCAGGTCGGCCTCGGGGTACCGGGCGAGGCCGGCGCGGGTGAGTTCGAGGTAGCGCGCCTCGGCGCTCTCGCCGCGCACCTTGCCGAGCGGGTCCACCGCTCCCTGAACGAGCAGGGCCTGGCGGTCGGGCGCGGCCTGGGGCAAGGGCACGAGCCAGAGCAACGCCCACACCAGCAGCGCCGCGTAGCGCCCGCGCGCGAGGGCGTAGGCCACCAGCAGCACCACCAGCGAGAGCAAGCCCACCCCTCCGAGGACGGCGAGCCAGCGGCCCGGGGCATCCACCAGAGCGTAGCCGAAGTCTCCCCAGGGGAAGGCGAGCACCCCCAGGTTCGCCCGCAGCCGGTCGAGGAACCACCACGCCCCCACGAGCGCGAGCCCGCGGGAGCCGAAGAGGGCGATGAGCACGGCCCAGAACGCCGCCTCGGCCAGGATCATGGGCACGAAGGGCAGGACCCCCAGGGGCCCGAACATCTCGGCAAAACTCCAGGGCAACCAGGCAAGGAGCACCGCCCAGTACCCCACCCCCGCCAAGAAGGCCTCGCGCGCGCGGCGGGGCCCCCGAAAGCGCACGAATAGCAGGGCCAACGGCAACGGGGCCAGCCAGCCCAGCCCGAAGGGCGGCATCGTCAGGGCAAGAGCAGCGCCCAGAAGGGCGGCGAGCATATCTCTACCCTATCGGGGTTCGGTGAGAAATGACCAACGTACCGTGTAAATTTGCGTAAACTGAGGCATGCGCCTGGGCCTCTTCTCGGACGTGCACGCCAACCTCCCCGCGCTCGAGGCAACCTTGAGCGCCCTCGACGCCACGGACGTGGACATGATGCTTTGCCTCGGGGACGTGGTGGGTTACGGACCCCACCCTCGCGAGGTCATCGCCCTGCTCCGCGAGCACCAGATCGTCTGCACCCTGGGCGCCGCCGACGCCAACCTGGCGTTTCCCTTCGCCAAGACCGAGCGCGAGGGTGTGGCTGAAGAGACCCTGCGTTGGACCGCCGAACAGCTGAGCGACGAAGACGTGCAGTGGCTGCGCTCGCTTCCCGTGACCTACCGCATCCGCACGCCCTTCGGGCGGCTGCGCGCCTTCCACGGCCTCCCCTATCAGCCCGAGAAGCGCATGCCCCTCTCCGCCCCCACGGCCGAGCTGCTGCCCATCTTCGAGCGCCTGGGCAGCCACGTGCTCACCTGCGGCGGCAACCACGTGCCCTTCCACCGCCAGGTCGGTGACCGCTGGCTCATTGACCCCGGCTCGGTAGGCATGACCCTGGGCGGCGAACCGGGGGCCGACGCGATGGTGCTCGACATCACCAAAACGGGCATCGAGGTCGAAACGCTCAAGATCGACTACGACCTGGGCCAGACCGTCTTCGACGTCCAGGCCTGGGGGCTGCCCGACCTGGTGGCCGAGGTCATCCGCAACGGCGGTCTAAGCGAAGAGGTCTAGCGCCTCCTCCACGTAACGCGCCGCCTCGCCCGCGAGCGTGCGCAGGGCCTCGCCTGCACGGTCCGCGCGCCCCATGCGGGCGGCCACGGCGGCGGCGGTGGCCCGCACCACCGTGCTGGCGTCTTCTAGGGCCAGCGGCAGGAGCGCTTCGATCACCTCGGGCGCGGCGCCGCTCGCGGCTACGAGGACGTTGCGGGCGAGCGCCGGCCGGCCGCTGCGCACGAAGGCGCTGCCGGCGTAACGGCGGGCAAAACCCCGATTGGAAAGCATGAAGAAGCTGCGCAGATCAGGCCAGGCGAGCTCGGGGTCGGGCTCGGGCGCCGCGGGAGACGAGAAGCGGCGGTTCCAGGGGCAGACGGTCTGGCAGTCGTCACAGCCGAAGATCCATTCGCCCCAGCGCGGCCACAGCTCCAGCGGCACCAGCCCGCGGTGCTCGATCGTCCAGTAGCTGAGGCAACGCCGGGCGTCCACCACCCCATCGGCGACGATGGCGCCGGTGGGACAGTGGCGCACGCAGGCCGTGCAACTGCCGCAACGGTTGGGGTGGGGCGGCGCGGCCTCGGTCGGCCAGGAGGTGAGCAATACCGCGAGGTGCCGGTAACTGCCGCCTGCGGTCGGGATCCACAGGCCGTTGCGGCCGATCCAGCCCGCGCCGGAGGCGGCGGCATAGGCGCGCTCGAGCACCGGCCCGTGGTCCACGTAACCCTTGCAACGCCCCCCGAGGCGGGCGCATAGTTGCTCGAGCGCGCGCAGGTGGAGCTCGATCCAGGCGTGGTAGTCGCGCACCCAGGCGTAGCGCGCCACCCTGCCCCACCGCAGCCCCCCGGCGGGCTTGGGCGGCTCGGGGTAGGCGTAGGAGACTGAGAGCACCAGCACCCCCTGGAGCCAGGGAAAGCGCCGCCGCGGATCAAGCCGCTCGGCCACGTCGCGGGCCAGGTAGGCCATGCCCGCGTGCCGGCCGTCCTTGAGCCACGCCAGGTACTCCGCCTGCGCCTCGGGTGGGGGCGCGGGCGGCGCGGGGTGCACGTCAAACCCACGCCGGCGGGCGGCGTGGGTAAGCGTGGCGATGGCGTCAAACACGGACTACTGCACGCGGTCGGGGTAGATCTCCACGTCGGCGCGCTCTACGAGCCGCTTAATGTAGCGCTCGATGGCGTCGGCCTCGATCCTGGCGCGGATCTGGTCCTTGACCTCGTCGAAGCTGCGCACCCGCTCGGGGACACGCTTCTTGAGGAGGATCACGTGCCAGCCGAACTGCGTCTGCACTGGCTCGGAAAACTCGCCAGGCTCAAGGGCGAGCGCCGCCTGCTCGAACTCGGGCACGAAACGGCCCAGCTCCACGCAGCCGAGGTCGCCACCCGCGGGCGCCGAGCTGGGATCGATCGAGCGCTCGCGCGCGAGCTCGGCGAAGTCGGCCCCTACTCGCAGCTGCTCGAGCACCTGCTCCGCCTCCTCACGGGTCTCTACGAGGATGTGGGCCGTGCAGATCTGCTCGGGCACGGCGTAGGCGCTGCGGTCCAGAT
Organism: Thermaceae bacterium; assembly: GCA_026985615.1. GTDB lineage: Bacteria > Deinococcota > Deinococci > Deinococcales > Marinithermaceae > Oceanithermus. The sequence continues at coordinate 17,446 of JALSQD010000060.1, forward strand.
AGTAAAGGATCTTGAGCGCCGCGTCGGAGACCTGCATCTTCTGCCGTACCCAGCTGATCAGCGCCTTGTAGGCCATGGAGTCGTAGACCATCCGCCGGTAGGTCTCCACGTCGGGGATGCCGTACTGCTCGAGCGCCGCCTTGAAGGCCGCCTCGCCGGAGAGGCGCTGGATGGTCTGCTCGATGCGGCGGTCGATGGTGGCCTCGTCAGGTGCCAGGCCCATGCGCTCGGCCTCCTGCACCACGACGGCGTCCTGGGCCATGCGCTCGAGGTACTGCAGCTTGAGGCCGGCGAGCTGGGCGCGCTCCTCCTCGCTGATGGGAGCACCCCCGGTGCTCTGACGCAGGAAGAGGTCGAACTGGAGGTCGAGGTCGGCCTGGGTGATGACGCGGTCGCCCACCCGCGCGACCACGGTATCGGGCGAGGCCAGGGCCGGCGCCAGCGAAAGGACGAGTAAGAGCGGAAGGAAGAATCGTCGCATGGGCCCATGCTACCCCATCGGCCGCGCATCGTACTGGGCCCAGGGCTGCGCCGGCAGACCCCGCGCCACCAGCTCGCGGGCGATGTGCGCCTTCAGCTCGTCCAGCCCCTCGCCCCGCAGCGCCGAGACGGGAAGGGCCCCGAGCCGCTCCTCCAGGTGCATGCGGTCGTAGGGATCGGCGCGGTCCACCTTGTTGACGACCGGCAGGCGGCGCGCCTCCACGCCCATCTCCTGCAGGCGGTCCTCGACGATGCGCCAGTGCTCGAGCGCCGCCTCCGAGGTGGCGTCGATCACGTGGACAATCACGTCCGCCTCGAAGAGCTCCTCGAGCGTCGCCCGAAAAGCCGTCACCAGCGCCGGCGGCATGTCGCGGATGAAGCCGACGGTATCGGTGAAGAGCGCCTCGCCGTAGCCCGGCAGGTAGCCGCGCCGGGTGAGCGGACGCAGGGTGGCGAATAGCTTGTTCTCGCCAGCGTCGCCCTTGCGGGTAAGGGCGTGCAGCAGGGTGGTCTTGCCGGCGTTGGTATAGCCCACGATGGCCACCACCGGCACGCGGTTGCGCCCGCGCGCCTTGCGCGCCTCGCGGCGCTGCTTGGCGATGCGCTCGATCTCGCGGCTGAGCCGGTGGATGCGCTCGTTGATGCGACGCCGGTCCACCTCGAGCTTGGTCTCGCCCGGACCCCGGGTACCGATCCCGCCACCCAAGCGGCTGAGCTGCTTGCCCTTGCCCACCAGCCGCGGCAGCAGGTAACGCAGCTGCGCCAGCTCTACCTGGGCCTCGGCCTGGGGGGTGCGGGCGTGCCGCGCGAAAATGTCGAGGATTAGCTGGGTGCGGTCGAGCACCTTGAGCTGGGTCGCCCGTTCGATCGCCCCCGCCTGCGCCGGGGTGAGGTCGATGCCAAAGATCAGCGTACCCGCGTTCTCGTGGTAGGCCACCTGGGTCAGCTCGTCGATCTGGCCGCGCCCGACCGCGTAGCGGGGGTCGAGCTGCTCGCGGTAGACGAGCCGCCGGTGCACCACCACCCCGCCCGCGGTGCGGGCGAGCTCGGCCAGCTCGTCGAGGTGCAGCTCGGCCTCGGGTCCGCGTCCGTCGTCCACGCCCACCAGGATCACCCGCTCACCAGCGCCGTCTTCGAGCTCGCGCAGGTTGGCCTGGCGCGAAAGCTCCTCCTCGAGCGCCGCCAGCACCCCGCCGTAGTCCCAGTCGAGGTACTCGGCGTAGGGGCGCGCGGGGTAGATGCGCCAGTCTTCCTCCTCGGCCTCGGGCGGCACCAGGTGGGCCAGGTGAGCCGCACCCGGCAGGCCGTCCTCCACGTCGATCGCCACAATTGAGTCGTAGCGGTGGAGGAAGAGGGTGGAGAGGTCCACTGCGCTCAGGCCGCCTCCGCCGAGGTGGGTGTGGACGATGCGGTAACCCGAGAGGCGCGACTCCAGGTATGCGTGCTCGGGTACGGGCAGCACATTCGCGTCGCCCACGGCCACCGCCCGCACCTGGCCGTTGCGCGCGAGCAGGAGGCTGATGGGTCGGCCCGCGTCGGCGGAGAGCCCGGCCAGCGTCCGCGCCAGCTCGGCGGTGTAGAGCCGCCCAGCCGGCACGCGCCGGCGGTACAGGTTGCCGATTCGTTTGCGCTGAGATGGTTTGAGTCCTTGGATCTTTCCGTAGAGTTTGTTCATGCAATCGTGGGGGTCTTCCCCTGGTTTCATTTTACCACAGGCTGGACGCGCTCCCTTCCCGGCGTTAACGTAAAAGCATGCGCTGGGCCCTGCCGCTCGCCCTGTTCCTGCTGCTGCTTGCCGCCCTGCCCCAGGCAGCGCCCCGGGCTGCGGCCACCGAGCCACGGCAGGTGCTCGTGCTGGGGGCGGCGCAGTACGACGGCGAGCCCTCGCCCGCCTTTCGCAGGCGGCTGGACGCAGCGCTGGCGCTGGGGCGCGAAGGGCGGCTGGACCGCATCGTGGTCAGCGGCGGGCGCGCCCAGGGCGACCGCTACAGCGAGGGCGAGGCCGGCTGCCGCTACCTCGAACGTCGCGGCGTGCCGCCCGAGGCGCTGGCCTGCGAGACCGAGAGCCGCAGCACCTGGGACAACCTCCGCCTCGCCCGGCCGCTGCTCGAGCCCGGGCCCGTCTGGATCGTGACCAACGCTCCTCACATGCCGCGCGCGCTGCTGCTGGCCGAACGCCTCGGCCTCGACGCCCGCAGCTGGCCCGTAGAAGGCGACTTTTCGGTGGAATACCGCTTGCGCGAGCGCGCCCTCTACCTGCTGGCGCGGCTCGGCGTCACCCACCCGCGCCCCTAGTCGCCGATGTTCTCGATCGACTTGAGGTAGCCCTCGAGCAGGGCGCGGAACTGCTCCTTGAACATGTCCCGCTCGCGACGGAGTACGTCCAGGTCGCGCTGAACGCGCTTGACGTGCTCCACCGCCTCGCGCAGGGTGTGCTCCTTGAGGCCCTGCGCCTCCTTGACGATCAACTCGGCCTCGCGCGCCGCCTGTTGCTTGACGTCGCGGGCGATGCGCTCGGCGGCCACCACCGCGCGTTTGAGCTCCTCCTCGTTTTGGCGGTGCGCCTGTAGGCTTTCCTCCAGCTCCGCCACCCGCAGCTCAAGGCGCTGCTTCTCCTCCACCAGCTCAGCCACGTAGTCGGCGAGCTGGGCCAAGTAGGCCCGCACCTCCTCCACGGCGTACCCGCGCAGACCCCTTTTGAACTCCTGATAACGTATGTCGAGTGAGTTGAACTCCATCGCAGACCAGTTTACTCCTCGAAGAGGGCCCGCCCCACGCGCACGAGGGTTGCGCCCTCCTCCACGGCCACCTCGAAGTCGCCCGACATCCCCATCGAGAGCTCCGGCAGACCCAGGTAGCGCGCCATCTGGGCGAGATCGCGGAAGACCCAACGCACCTCCTCGGGATCCCCGGCGAGGGGGGCCATCGTCATGAGCCCTCGCAGTTCGAGCGGCTCGAGCCCGCGCACCGCCCGCACCGCCGCGTCCACCTCGTCCGGATCGAGGCCGTGCTTCTGGGGCTCGCGGGCCACGTTCACCTCGAGCAGGATGCGCGGCCGGTAGCCCTCGCGCTCCGCGCGCGCGGCCAGCGCCTCGGCCAGGCGCAGCGAGTCTACCGAGTGCACCAGCCGGAAGGGACGCAGGTGGCGCACCTTGTTGCGCTGCAAGGGCCCGATGAAGTGCCACTCGCGCTCGGGCCAGGCGGCGATCTTGGCGCGCGCCTCCTGGACGCGGTTCTCGCCCAGCGGGAAGTCGCCGTAGCGCAGTACCTTCCGCTCGATCTCGGCGAGGTCGTGGCCCTTGGTCACGGCCACCAGGCGCACGCCCGCAGGGTCCCGGCCGGCGCGCAGCGCCGCCGCCTCGATGCGGGCGAGCACCTCGGGCAGTCCCATGGTCAGGGCAGTTCGGCCACGATCCCGGCCACGAACTTGCGGAAGATCGGGCTGCGCTCTTCGGCCACCCGGATGACCTCCTGCTCGTCGGCGTGGTGGGTGCTGTCGGCCAGGGCCATGTCGGTGATCGTGGAAAGCCCCAGCACCCGCGCCCCCAGGTGGCGCAGGGCGATGACCTCGGGCACGGTGGACATGCCGATGGCGTCGGCGTACATCCCGTAGCGGTACACCCTGAGCTCACTGCGGCTGGCGTAGCTGGGCCCGCTGATGGCCAGGTAGACCCCCTCGCGCAGGCGCACGTCCTGGGCCCGGGCGACGCGCCGCGCCACCTCCAGGTACTCGGGGTCGTAGGCGTCGAAGGTCACAGGGAAGCGCGGCCCCATGCGCTCGTCGTTGGGCCCGCGCAGGGGGTTGGTGCCCATGGCGTTGATGAAGTCGAGGTGGAGCATGAAGTCGCCGGCCTGGAAGTTGGGGTTGAGGCCCCCGGCTGCCGAGGTGACGACGAAACGCCGCGCCCCCAGGAAGAAGCCCACCCGCACAGGGAAGACCACCTCGTCCATCGGGTAGCCCTCGTAGTAGTGCACCCGCCCTTTGTAGGCGAGTACGGGCCGGCCCGCCAGGTGCCCCAGGATAAGCTTGCCCTCGTGTCCCGGCGCCGTCGAGACGGGAAAGCCCGGGATCTCCGCGTAGGGGATCTCCGCCACCGCGTCGATCTCGCCCGCGAGCGGACCCAGGCCCGACCCCAGGACGATGGCCACTTCCGGAACGAAGTCGGCGCGGGCGCGCACCGCCTCCACCGCTTTGTTGATCGCCTCGTAGTTCACGTGAATACGTTACCACAGGGGTCTCACGCCCACTTCACCGGAGCCGGTAGCATCGAACTATGCGAAGCTACCTGGTCCTGCTCACCCTGCTCCTCGGCGTAGCGCTCGCCGCCCCGCTATCGGAGATCAAGATCGAAGGCGCCGACCCGGTGCTGAGCGCCCTCGCCCGGGTGGCCCTGCCGGTCGAACCCGGTCAGGACACCGACACGATCGACCTCGACGAGGTCAAGCGCGCGCTGGAGGAAAGCGGCTACTTCCGCAAGGTCGAGGTCCGGCTCGATGGCGACGTGCTTTACGTGAAGCTCGAGCCCAACCCGCCCATCGCCGACGTCACCGTCGAGTCCGAGGCCTTCCCGCCGACCGCGCTGGCCCAGCTGCTGGGCGAGGAGCTGGCAATCGGTCCGGGCGCGACCTATAACCCCGTGCGCGCCCAGGAAGGAGCGGACCGCCTGGCCAGCTACTACCGCGATCAGGGCTTCCCCTTCGTGCCCAAGGTGCAGCTGGAGACCAGCGAGGACGAGCAGGGCGTCCACCTAGTTTACAAGGTGGAGGAGGCCGTGCCCGTAGAGAAGATCAAGGTCGTGGGGGCCACCCTCTTTCCGGTCTCCGAACTGCGCGAGCCCTTCTTGCCGCTCGCCAAAGCGGGAACGTTCTCCTGGACTCTCTACCGCAGCGGCGTCGACGCCGTCAACCGCAAGTACTTCGAGGCGGGCTACCGCTACTCAGGGGTGGACCCTAGGCGCAGCCAGCTCGAAGACGGCCTGCTCACCATAGCCGTTCGCGAACTGAAGGTCACCGAGGTGGACGCGAGCGCGCTCGGCGACGTGCGCGTGGACGTACCCGTGGGCGAGGTGCTCAACTACGACCACCTGATGGACGAGATCGCCCGCCTCTCGCGCGAGGTGGGCCGCGAGATCCGACTCACGATCGAACCGGTGGGCGATGACCAGGTGCGCATCGTGCTCTCCCCCGGCCCCGTGCGCTACGGCAAGATCCGCGAGGTACGGGTGGAAGGCGTGACCGCGCTCGACCCCGAGAAGGTCAAGGAGGCGCTGCGCCTCAAGCCAGGGGACCTCTTCTCGCCCGAGCTCGCCCAGGAAGACTTCCTCACCATCCAAAAGCTCTACCGCGAGGCCGGCTACGAGATCCGCCCGCAGCCCGACTTCGCCTACGAAAACGGGGTCTATGTCCAGCGCGTGCACGAGCTCAAGATCGCCGGCTACCGGCTCGAGTGGGACGGGGCGCACCGCACCAAGGACTTCGTGATCCTGCGCGAGCTGCCCGCGGTGGGCGACCTCTTCTCGGTCGCGGCCATCCGCCAGGGAATCAGCAACCTGCTGCGCTCGGGCCTGCTGGCCGAGCCCCCGCAGGTAACTACCGAAGCCGGCGCGAAGCCCGACGAGGTCGTGCTCGTACTCCGGCTCAAGGAGGCCAAGACGACCGTGCTCGCGCCCGCGGTGGCGTGGTCAAGCATCGAGGGCTGGAGCGGCCAGGCCACCCTGGAAACCAAGAACCTCTGGGGGCGCGCCCATCAGGCCAGCTTCAACCTGAGCTTCGGGGAGAACGACGCCCACGACAACCTGACGCTGCGGGCGAGCTACAGCATTCCCTGGCTCTGGGTGGACTACGCCGACTTCAAGGAGATCCCCACCAGCGTTAGCCTGAGCGTCTACACCTACCCGCTGGGCAACCTTCCGCTGGAGGACGCCTCGGGCAACGACACCGGCTGGGAGTACACCGAGCGCCGCAGCGGCGGCAAGTTCTCGATCGGCCGGCCCTGGTCGCGCGAGCTCGACAAACTCAAGGTCTACGCCAACCTCGACGCCGAGTGGGTCACGCCCAAGCTGGAGATCTACGACCCCGACAAGCCCGCGACCCCAGACCAGGCGACCGCCGAGAGTCTCCTGCCCACGCCCTACCAGAGCTACTCGATCGGGGCCTCGGCCACCTACTCCACCGTGAAGAACCCCGACTTCCCCAGCCAGGGCTTCACCCTCTCGGGGTCGCTCTCCTACGGCCTGAACCTGCCCTACGGCGGCAGCCTGAGCCAGTTCGTCCCGGGCTGGGCCAACTTCAAGACCTACTTCATCCTCGAAGACGACCCGCACCAGGTCTTCGCGATGCGCTTCTCCGGCGGCGCGGTCCTCGGCGACCCGCCGGCGAGCCGCGTCTTCTACCTGGGCGGAAACCAGCAGGAAATCTCGACGCTGCGCGGCTACAACCCCATGGAGTTCTCCGGCCGCTACCTGCTGAGCAGCTCCTTCGAGTACCGTTACGACTTCGCCCTGCAAACGGCCGTGAGCCAGACCGTGATCGGCATCGCCTTCCTGGACGTGGGCACGGTCTGGAACCCTGGCGGCGCCTTCGAGCTGAAGACGGGCTACGGCCTGGGCGTGCAGCTCAACCTGGGCTACGGCTCGGTGCTGCTGCCAGCGCTGCGCTTCGACTACGGCTTCAGCTCCGACCATCCCACGGGCGTCTTCCACTTCCGCATCGGCCCGGTCTTCTAACGTCGCCGCCAGACGCCGCGCCCCCCATTTGGGGGGCGCGCTTTCGTGGCGCGAGCGCATAGAATGAGCACGTGGCCTGGGAAGAGAGCCCGGAAGAGTTTTGGGAGCATTTCAAGGAGCACGCCATTCGGGTAGAGCTACTACCGCAACCGTGGAGTCGAGCGATGCTCGAGGCGGTCACGCCGGTAGGAGTGCTCTACCCCTTCGACCGTGGCGTGCCACCCGCTCCCGTGGGCCAGACCGAGCTCCTATTGCACGCGGTGGTCGCCTCCTTTCGCTACCGCTCGGAACCCCCGGGGCTCGAGCCTCTCGGCGCAGGCCACTGCAAGATCCGCGGCCGCACGCTGCGCGACTTGGGCCAGGGCTACTACCTGCTCGACGCCGGCGTGCCCCTAGTGCTAGCCTCGAGCGATCCGCTGGAGGTGGGGCTGCCCGTCGAGGTGCTCGCCGAGCCGCCACTCATGGCCTTCCGGGCCGAAGGGGGTGGGGACTAAGTGCGCTGCCCCCGTTGCTCGAGCCGCAACCCCGAAGGATTCCAGTTCTGCGGCCATTGTGGCGAACCCCTGGGGGGCGCGCCGCTGCCCGAACGGCGCTGGGCCACCGCCCTCTTCTTCGATCTAACGAACTTCAGCCGCTTCACGCTGGCGCACGACCTCGAGGAAACCCACCGCACCGTGAACCAGCTACTGGAGCGTGCTCAGGCCTGCGTGGTCGCCCACGGCGGCTACACCGACAAGTTTTTCGGCGACGGCATGCTGGCCGTCTTCGGTGCCCGTGACAGCCGCGAGAACGAGCCTCTGAGCGCCCTGCAGGCGGCCACCTGCATGGTGGAGCGAACCCAGGGCGAGGCGGACGGCTGCCTCCGCGGCCGTGTCGGCCTGGCCACGGGCATGGTGCTGCTGGGCCCGCTGGGCAGCGAACACCAGAAGCACCAGACCGTCATCGGCGAGGCCGTCAACCTGGCCCAGCGCCTGGCCGCCTCAGCCCCCGCCGGGGCCATCTGGATGGACGAGGCCACGGCGCGGCTGCTGCCCGAGGCCCAGCTTGACCCGCTGAAGCCCCGGCTCTTCAAGGGGTTCGCTAAACCCCTGCCCGTTTGGTCGTTCCGCGACTGGGGAACGCCCCAGCGCCCCATCTTCGGGCGCGAGCGCGAGCTGGCCCAGGTGGAGGGGTGGATCGAAGACGCCAAGCAGGGGCGGGGACGGGTCGTGGTCGTTGCCGGCCCCATGGGGGTGGGCAAGACCTACCTAATCGAGGAGGCCTTGCGGCGACAGGCGGGCGAGGTGCGCACGCTGCGCTTCCCGCGGCTCCAGCTCGGCACCCCCATCCGCGAGACTATTCATCAGGTGCTGGCCCACAGCCTCGCGCTCAACCCGGAGACCCTGCTCGAGCGCTTCCCCCTGGGCGAGCTCGACCGGCGCCTGCTTGCCTACACCCTGGGCCTGCAACAGGAACGCCCAGCGCCGCCCGAAGACCTGGAAGACGCGCTTTTGCGCAGCTTCTGGCAGGTTCTCAAGTACCTGGCCGAGGAAAAACCGCTCGTCCTGCTGGGGCGCAGCGGATCGCGCGACCACGTGCTGGTGCGGCGCATGGTGGGCCTCCTTCGAGAGCGGCCCATCGAGCGGCTCGTCACCTTCGTACTACGGCGCAAGCCGCTGGAGGAAGCAGACCTTGTGCTCACGCCCCTGCGCGAAGCCGACGCCGAAGCCTACCTGCGCCACCTCAACCCCAACCTTGACGCCGACGAACGCCGCCGCATCGTGCGGGAAACGGGAGGCGTGCCGCTGGCGCTGCGCTTCATGGCGCTTGCGGCCGACCCCGGACTCTCGATGGCGGCCGCCTACCAGTCGCGCCTCGACAAGCTGACGCCCATGCAACGCCAGGTGGTGCTCTGGGCTGCGCAGGGACGCCCCTATACCTGGCCCGAGCTGCTGCGCGAAGCCCTGGGTGAGGAAGCCGAGCAGGCCGCCTGGGACCTCGTAGGCGAGGGCTACCTGAGCACCGAGCCGGCCGAACGCGGCGAGGCGGTCTTCCAGATGGCCGACCCGCTCCTGCGCCAAGCTGCGGCTCACTTCGTCTCGCGCGAAGACCGCAAGAAAATGCACGAAACCTACTGGCGCTGGCTCGACGCCCAGAGCGACCCACGCTACGCCGCCGTCGCTGCGGAACACGCCCAGCGCGCGGGGCTCCGGGCCGAGGCCGCCGGAGCCTACTTGGCGGCGGCGCGCTACCAGAAGAACGAGGGCATCTTCCATGGTGCTGAACAGCACTACCGCCAGGCGATGGCATTGGGCGACGTGCCGGCGGCGCAAACCGCGCGGCTGGAGCTGGCGACGCTGCACCTGGACGGCGGCTCACCGGAGGCCGCGCTCAAGCTCCTGAGCGATCACGAAAGCCCGGAAGCGTTGCGGCTCCGCGGGCTGGCGCTTGCCCGGCTGGGGCGGAGCAAGGAAGCAGTCACCGCGCTCGGGCGCTACCTCGTGCGCCATCCGGGCGACGTGGCCGCCGAGCTGGCGCTCCTGGCGCTCGAGCCTCCCGAGCAGCGGCTCGCCCGGCTCGAAAGCTACCGTGAACGCGACCTTCGCCCCGGGGAACGGGCGGAGCTCGAGCGCCTCAGGGCCGAGACCCTGGCCCAGACGGGCGACTTCGAGGCCGCCACCCAGGCGATGCGGCGCGCCTACGAGATCTACCTGGAACAGCACGACGAAAGCCGCGCCGGCGAGGCGGCGCTGGCCATCAGCGGCTACCGCTGGATGGGCGAGCGCCTGCTGACCGCGGCCGAGTGGGCCGACCGCGCCATCGACCACGCCCGCCAGGCCCACCCTGGGCTCGCCACGACCGCCTGGAGCGTGCGGGCGGGACTGTGGCTCGACCAGGGACGCGCCGACGAGGCCGCGGCCGCGCTGGAGCAGGCGGAGCGCCACCTGGACCACGCCCGCACCCCCGACGAGCGCGCCCGCATCCACGCCATCCGCATGCGTTTCTTCATGGAAACCGGACAGCTGGGTCAGGCGCTGGCCCTGGGCGAGGAGGTCTACCGTGAGACCCCTCACCCCTGGATCGCGGCCAACCTGGCGCTGGCCTACACCCTCCAGGGCGGACGGCAGAACGAGATTCGCTTCCGCCAGCTGCTGCACGCCCACACCGAGGGGCTCACCGCCCCCACGCGGCTCCTCTTCCGCCTCGCCGAGGCCCTGCGCGCCTGGCGTCACGGCGAGGACCCCACCCCCATCCTCAAGCCCACCCTGCGCGAGGCCACGGCCAGCGGCCCCTACCTGCACCACCTGACCCTGACGCTGTGGGCGCTCTACCTGCTCGAGCGCCATCCCCGGCGCGCGCTGGCGCTGACGCAACACCTGCAGCGCCGCGCGGGCGCGGGCGGCTTCGTGGTCGTGGGCGAGACCGCGCGCCTCCTCCGCGCGGAGGTCGCCCTGGCGCTGGACGAGCCAGTGGAGCACCTGCTCAACTTCCGCGCTTCCCTGCCGGCGCAGGAGGCCTGGCGCCGCTCGCTGCTCCTGCAGACGGGCTCGGCCCCCGACGCCCCCTCGAGCCGGGAGCTCACCGGCTACGGTATCCTGGGGGCGTGGGCCCGCCTCCGCTGGCGCGAGGCCCAGCGCTGGAACGCCGATGGATCCTCGCGAAGAAATCCGTAGCCGCCTCGACTTCAAAGCCGTCGTCGAGCGTTACGTGCCCCTCAAGCCCGCGGGCAAGGGGCGCTGGAAGGGCCTGTGCCCGTTCCACAACGAAAAGACCCCTTCGTTCTACGTGGACGAGAACAAGGGCATGTTCTACTGCTTCGGCTGCAAGGCCGGGGGCGACGTCTTCAAGTTCGTCCAGATGATCGAGGGGGTGGGCTTCCGCGAGGCGCTCGAGCGCCTGGCCCAGGAAACCGGCGTCGAGCTGCCCGAGCGCGGCCCCGCGCGCAAGCCCACGCGCGACCTCATCGAGGTCAACCAGCTGACGCTGGCCTACTTTCGCGAACACCTCGAAGGCCCCGCGCTCGACTACCTGCACAGCCGCGGGCTCGAGGACGCCACCATCGAACGCTACGCCCTGGGCTTCGCCCCCAAGCGCTGGGACGGCCTGCTGCGCTACTTGCAGCGCCAGGGCGTGAGCCCCGAGCTCGCTCTCCGTGCCGGGGTGCTCGCCGAGAAGGACGGGCGCTTCTACGACCGCCTGCGCGGGCGCGTGGTCTTCCCCATCCGCGACCCCATGGGGCGGGTGGTGGCCTTCACCGGCCGCGCCCTCTCGGACGAGGACACCCCCAAGTACCTCAACACCCCCGAGACCGACGTCTTCAAGAAGAACCGCCTCCTCTACGGTTACCCCGAGGCCCGCAAGAGCCTGCGCGAGCGCAAGCGCGCCATCGTGGTGGAGGGACTCTTCGACGTGCTCGCCCTCGCCCAGATGGGCTGGACCGAGACCGTGGCGGTGCTGGGCTCGGCGCTCTCGCCCGACCAGGCCCGCCTCCTCGAACGCGCCGAGGTCGAGCGCCTCTACCTCGCCTTCGACGCCGACGAAGCCGGGCGCAAGGCCACGCTCGCGGGGCTCGACGTGGGCGTGGCGCGGCGCTTCCTCGCCTACGCAGTGCTCCTGCCCGAGGGGCGCGACCCCGGCGACCTGCTGGGCGACCTCGAGGGCAAGGCTGCCTTCGCACGCGCGCTCGAGGAAGCCCTACCCGAGGTCGAGTACCGCCTGGCCGCGGCCGCCGAAGGGGTGGACCTGAAGACCGCCGAGGGCAAGCGCGTCGTGCTCGAGCGCCTGCTGCCGCGGTTTACCGACGCCGAGCCCTTCGACCCCGTGGCCGAGGCGCTCAAGGCGGTGATCGTGGACCGGCTCGACCTCGACCCGCGTGCACTCGAAGACCTGATCCAGAGCCAGCGCCGCCGCAAGCGCCCGGTGGTGGAGCAGGCCCAGGTGGAGGCCGCGAGCCGCGACCAAGCCGACCGCCTCTTGCTGCTCGAGCTCGACGTGATCGCCCAGCTGCTCGCGGTGGGGCCCGACCAGCTGGCCGACTGGATCCGCTACGTGGAAGACCACACCTGGCCCCCGGAAGACACCTTCCTCGCAGAGTTCATCCGCGTGGCCGAAGAAGAGGGCTACAAACCCCGGCGCATCCTCGACCGCTTCGCCGAACGCGGCGAGGGCGGCCGGCTCTTCGAGCGCCTCATGCTCTCAGGCAGCGAACACCCCGGCGAACACAAAGAACAGCTCGACAAGAGCCTGGCGCGGCTGCGCGAGGCCTACCTGCTGCGCAAGCGCGCCCGCCTCACGGCCCAGCTCAAGACCGACCCCGATCACGCGCTCGAGATCCTCAAGGAAATCCAGGAGCTCGACCAGGCCATCGAGGCCGAGCGCCGACTCTACCGCGCCAGGAACGGCGGCTGAGCCCGGCGCGCCTCTTTCGAACGACCCGGATCTTTGTTGCTTTCTCTATCGAGAAAACCCCGAGCCACCGAGACTTGAGCCCCGCACACACCGCCAGGACCGGAAGCCATTGCCGCATCCGACGCGGCAGGGACACGGTTGACCGGCTTCGCCGGGATGTGGGTGAATCGGGATGTGGGATGTGGGGAATCTCTTTTCGTCATAAATTTGCCGCTTACAGCCTCATCAACGGGCTTTTCGAACAAGGGCCACTACCCACACCCCACCTCCTACTTTCTACTTTTCTCGTATCCCCGAACCAGGCAGCCGAAGGCTGCCGAGATCCGGGAGCCTGCCATGAACTTGATTCAGGGTCCATGCTGTACAAAACGCAAGGATTTCGTTGCCGTTGACGGGCCCACCACAAGCCACTTGCCACAAGCCGCTTTATCCGTATCTCCGGACGACCGAGGCTGATAGCCGAGGGAGATCCGGGGTCCATGCCGGGCGGTAAAGCGAGATTAGGTTGCTGCAGACGGGCCCGCCGCAGGCCACAAGCTACAAGCCACAGGCCGGACTTGCGCGCAGCCTGCCCCACGACGCACCATGTATCTTCCACTTGGGGGTCTAACCGCTTGCACCAAGGGCTGATGAGCAATGCCCGTGTGCGTGATAGGCGGCCACCCGCCCCGG
>JALSQD010000061.1 GCA_026985615.1 Thermaceae bacterium
TCGCAAAGTCCGACGCCGAGCCGCGGTCGAGGGGTCGCCGCAAGTTCGAGCTTGCACGAAACAGCCACTTGCGGACCGCCGGGCGACGTGGCGACCCGTGGCTACCCGACTTTGCGACCGCCCTGGGTTCGTCCGCCCTGATCCACCATCAAGAAAGTGGAAAACCCCGCTAGCCCGCGAAGATCGTGGGCTGTAGGCTTGATCTTGCACAGATCTCTCTCACCTGCGGGGTGACATGATGGTGGCACAGAAGGCGCTGAGCTTCCAATACGAGTTGGCGAAGCGCGACGGTGAGGTGACGGGGCTTGGGGGACTCCCGGTGTTCTTCGAGCTGGCGGTGGTGGCGGGGCTACGGGAGGCCGTGGGGGCACAGGTGCGCCTTCGTGAGGGGCAGCAGGGGTGGTCGGACTGGGAGCTGCTGAGCGCGCTGTGGTTGCTGAACCTCGCCGGTGGCGACTGCGTGGACGACGTGGAGCGGCTGGAAGCGGACGCGGGCCTCGGCCAGGTGATGAACCGGCTGCGGACCTGGGGGATGAAGCGCAAGGCGCGACGGGCCCTGGAGCGTCGGTGGCGCAAGGAACGGACGCGGGCCTTCCCGTCGCCGAGCGCCGTACGGCGCTGGTTGGCCCGATTCCATGACGCGGCCGAGGAAGTGCGGCGCGAGATGCTCCGCCAAGCGGAGGACCAGCAGCTGGCGTTCATCCCGAAGAAGACGGAGGCTCTCGAAGGCCTCGTGAGGGTGAACGCCGCGCTGGTGGAGTTCGTGCAGCGCCAGCGGCCCCGCACGACGGCGACCCTCGACATGGACGCGACCCTCGTGGAGACGTGGAAGAAGCAGGCGCTGTTCAGTTACAAGAAGTTCCGGGCCTTCCAACCGTTGAACACCTGGTGGGCCGAGCAGCGGATGGTGCTCCACAGCGAGTTCCGCGACGGGAACGTCCCGGCCGGCTTCGAACAGCGTCGCGTGCTGGAGGAGGCCCTGGCCTGTCTGCCCGGCGGCGTCGAGCGGGTCTACCTGCGCTCGGACACCGCCGGCTACCAGTGGGACCTGCTGCGTTACTGCGAACAGGGGCGCCACCCGCGCTTTGGGCGTATCGAGTTCGTCGTGGGCGTCGACATCACCGACGCTTTCCGAGAGGCCATCCGCACCACGCCCGACATCGTCTGGCACGACATGGGCCGTGGCGACCAGCAGTGGGCCGAGGTCTCCTTTGTGCCCAATGCCCTGGGGGCCACCAAGAGGGGAAGCTACCGCTTCATCGCCACGCGTGAGTTGGTGCGCCAGCAAGAGTTGTTCGACGACCAACCCGCCCAGCTTCCCTTCCCCACCCTCATAGAGCCCCGCGCCAAGGGGCGCGATATCTACAAGCTCCACGCCGTGGTAACCAACCGTATGGTCACGCCCGCGCCCGAGATCATCCAGTGGTACCGTGATCGCTGCGGCAAGAGTGAGGAGGCCCACTCCATCATGAAGCGCGACCTCGCTGGCGGGCAGCTTCCAAGCAAGCTCTTCGGCGCCAACGCGGCCTGGTGGCAGACCATGATCGTGGCGCTCAACCTCGTGGCGGCGATGAAGCACGTGGCGCTCGACCCACGCCCGTTCGACACGATGCGCATGAAGGCCCTGCGGTTGCGCCTCATCGCGCTCCCCGCGCGGGTCATCCACCACGCGAACCAGCTCACCCTCCGGCTGGGCGCCAGTTTGGGGTCCTTCGCCGAGGTTCTCCTGGAGGCGCGCGCCCGCATCCTCGCCCTGGCCCAAGGCCCGGCCGGTTAGCCAACCCGCTTACGCCTCCGCCAGCACCGAGCACCTCGCCCCGACCCCGTCGGCTACGCACCGCTGCGCTCGCAATCCGGCGCCGTGACCCGCCTCTGCGCCACCGGCGGCCGTGAGAGCCTCTCGCCTCCCGGACCTTCCCGCCGAACTCCTGGCCCACCGCCCCTGAGCGGGTCGAGAACCCAGCGCCGCAACCCCGGACGCGGCACCCGGCGGATTGTGGCGCTGATG
>JALSQD010000062.1 GCA_026985615.1 Thermaceae bacterium
TTCGCCCAGGTAGTGGGCGACCGCCGCCGGCGCTTTCAGGCCCATGCGCTTCATCTCGTTCGTCACCCAGCGCACCTTGTCGCGGTAGCGGGGGGTGGGGTGGTCGCGTTTCTCGCTGTGCTTGCCGAGCCAGCGGCTGCGGGCTGCGGTGGGTTTGGGGTCGTAGAGGAGGACCACGCTCTCCTGCGGCAGCGTCTCCAGCACCCCGCGCAGCGCCTTCCATTCCGCCTCGCCCGCCTCGCGCAGGTCCACGATCGCGCCGCCGGGGCCGAAGAGGCCGCCCCCGGCGGCCTGCTGTACGGCCATGGGCTCGGGCGGCAGCAGCCGCCACTCGAGCCCGCGCAGCTCGGCCTCGGCCCGCGCCGCCCGCCGGGCCAGGAAGGGGTCGCCGGTGAAGGAAACGATCACGGCTCCAGTCTATCGCGGACCCATGAAAATGGGCGGGGCCGCAGCCCCACCACGGAAAGACGGCCTGGGCTCAGTCCCCCGCCACCTCGGCCTTCCAGGCCTCGGGCACGTAGGCGCAGCGGGTCTCGGACTCGAAGGGGTCGCCCGTCTCGGCCCAGGCACGGGCGCGGCTGCCCCAGCAGACGTTGCCGAACTCGCAGACGCGGCACTTGCCCTTCAGGTAGCTGCGGTCGCGCAGTTTGCGGAAGAGTTCGGAGTTCTGGTAGATGTCGAGCAGGCTGCGCTCCTTGATGTTGCCCGCGCTCATCGCCAGGAAGCCCGAGGGGAAGACCTCGCCCTGCGAGCTGATGAAGACGAAGCCGTAGGCGTCGTGCATGTGGACGCCGCGCTTGTTCTGCACCAGGGCGTGGTCGGCGTCCGCGCTCTTCATCCGTTCCTGGATGACCACCCGGCGGAAGTGGGGCGCTTCGGTGGTGCGGATGTGCAGCTTGTGGGTCTTGGAAACCTGGTAGAGCCAGCGCAGCACCTCTTCGTACTCCTCGGCGCTGAGCTGCTGCAGCAGGGCGCCGCGCCCCACCGGCACCAGGAAGAAGACCTCCCAGGCGGAGATGGCCAGGTCGCGGCCCAGGTCGGCGAGCTTCGGCAGCTCGGGCCGGGTCTGTTTGGTGACCGTGGTGTTGATCTGGGTCGAGAGGCCGATCGAGCGAGCGTAGCGGAGGGCGTCCACCGCCAGCTCGAAGGTGCCGGGCACGCCGCGGAACTCGTCGTGGGTCTCGGCGCTGGCCCCGTCGAGGCTCACGGCCATGGCGTGCACGTCGAGCTCTTTGAAGCGATCGATCACCTCGTGCGTCAGGAGCGGGGTGACCGCCGGGGTGATCCCGATCTTGATCCCCAGCTCGCGGGCCTTTTCCAGGATTTCCCAGAGGTCGTGGCGTTTGAGCGGGTCGCCTCCGGTGGGCAGGAGGATGGGCTTGGGCCGGTAGGTGGCCATCTCCTCGAGGAAGCGGAAGGCCTCCTCGGTGGTGATCTCCCCGGGGAGCGGGTCGGGCTCGGCGCTCGCGCGGCAGTGCTTGCAGGCCAGATCGCAGGCGTGGGTCATTTCCCAGGCGACCAGGAAGGGGTAACGGTCAAAGTCCGGGCGCATGCTCCCAAATTAAAGCGTCGCGCTCGGGATTGCCCGGGGTATTAGTCCCTTGAAAAATCAAAAGGAACTAAATCAGTACGTTGCCCACGGCGCCCCAGAACACGGCCCAGGCGAAGCTAGCGAAGGTGCCGAGCAGGTAGTACTCGGTTTGCTCACGGCTCTGAAAACGGGCGATGGCCTTGCCCGCGAAGACGAAGCCCACGCCGTTGTAGGCGCCGGCCAGGATCATGGTCAGGATCATCAGCCGCTCCAGGTAGCCGATCCAGCGCCCGGCCTGGCTGAGCCCCGGCTCGATGTCCTGAACCCCGGGCACCCGGTCCAGCACGAACCGCACCGCGTGGTTTCCGCCCTCGATGACGAGCAGGTAGAGCAACGCGTAC
>JALSQD010000063.1 GCA_026985615.1 Thermaceae bacterium
ACGAGCGCCCGCTCCACCTCGTCGAGCCGGCGCGTGTGCGCGCCGCGCTTCAGCTCGTACCCCATCTCGCCCAGCAGCTCGCGCCAGCGCTCCTGGATGCGCCAGTCTTCGCTCTCGCCGGTGGAGACATCCCAGCCCTCGAAGAGGTAGCCGCCGGGCGCAAGCACCCGCAGCGCCTCCAAGAGCGCCCGCTGCCAGTCGGGGATCAGGTGCCACAGGTGCACCCCGATGACCGCGTGGAAGCTGTCCTTGGCGAAGGGCAGCTCGCGCGCGTCGGCCTCCAGCAGCCGCACCTTGCGCGCCACCCCGGCGATCTTGTAGCGCATCACGTCGAGCATCGCCGGGCTCACGTCCACGCCCACGAAGCGGTAACCGCGCGCGATGATGGGCACGCCCACGCGCCCCGTGCCCACGCCCAGCTCGAGAAAGACGGGCTCGCGAAAACGCTCCTCCACCGGGGCGATGATCGCGGTGGCGATCCGCCCCGAGACCTCGGGGGGATGGTAGCGGGTTCGGTCGTAGGCGTAGGCCACTCGGCCGAAGTTCAGGGTCATCGCGCGCAGAGCACTTCCTTTCCGGGCCCAGGTTTGAAGCAACCCCGACGTTCAAAATGTATAATAGTAAGAATTAATACTTCTGTCTAGTAAACCCTCAAGTTTGCCGTGTCCGTGGGGACAGGGCGAAACTGCGGGCGACCTTGCACGGCGCCGAGGTCGTGGTAAGGTTAAATGGACATGAAAAGAATGCTGATCCTCCTCACGCTTTTGTTTGGCTTCAGCGGCGTCATGGCCCAGGGCGCGCTCAAGGTGCGCGTCGGCTTCAACCCCACCCAGAATTCCGACCAGCTCATGCAGGCAGCCCAGGCGATCGCCGACTTCATCGAGGACCAGCTGGGCGGTCAGGTGGAGGTCGAGATCTTCCTGCCCACCGAGTACCGCGGCCTGGTCGAGGCCATGCGCTCGGGCAACCTCGACTTCGCCTTCTTCCCGCCAGACGGCTACGTGATCGCCTCGCGCGAAGCCGGCGCTAAGGTGCTGCTCAAAAGCGTTCGCTTCGGCAATCCCTACTACTGGAGCGCGATCATCGTCCGCAAGGACTCGGGGTACAACACCATCTACGACCTCGAGGGCAAGACCATCGCCTGGGTCGACCCCAACTCGGCCGCCGGCTACGTCTTCCCGCGCGCGGCGCTGCTCGCCAAGGGTATCGACCCCGACACCTTCTTCGGCAAGCAGGTCTTCGCTGGCAAGCACGACGCGGCGGTCCTGGCGGTGCTGAACAAGTCGGTGGACGCCGCCGCGGTCTTCGCCAACGACGACCAGAACAAGTCGGGCGCCTGGACTCAGTTCCTCTCGCCCGAGGAAGCGGCTCAGATCCACTCCATCTTCTACACCAAGCCCATCCCAGGCGACACCTTCTCGGTTTCCAAGCAGTTCGCCGAGCAGTACCCGCAGCTCACCGAGAAGGTCAAGGCCGCGATCATGACCTGCAAGGTCCAGGAAGGCTGCGACCTGCTCAAGAACCTCTACCGTATCGACTACATGGTACCCGCGACCGACGCTGACTACGACGTGGTGCGCCAGGCGCGCGAGCTACTGGGCCTCGACAAGTAGGGGGCGGAAAGCATCTTCCGATGATCGAAGCGCACGACCTCGGCGTCACCTTTCCCAACGGCACCGAGGCGCTAAAGGGCATCAACGTGAAGATCGATGACGGCGAGTTCGTCGCCGTCATCGGCCTTTCAGGGGCCGGCAAGTCCACCTTTCTGCGCACGCTCAACGGGCTGGTCAAGCCCACACAGGGCGCGGTTCGCGTGGGCGGGGTGGACGTGGGACGGCTCTCCGGCCGTTCCCTGCAGCGCTTCCGGCGCACCGTCGGCTTCATCTTCCAGCAGTTCAACCTGGTCACGCGGCTCACCGCGCTCGACAACGTGCTCCACGGCCGGCTCGGCTACCTGCCGACCTGGCGGGGGCTGCTCGGCCTCTACGGCGAGCGCGACTACGCCCTAGCACGAACTTACCTCGAAGAGGTAGGACTCGCGGACAAACAGCACGTGCGGGTGGACGCCCTCTCGGGCGGCCAGCAGCAGCGCGTGGCCATCGCCCGGGCGATGGCGCAGGAGCCGCAGCTCGTGCTCGCCGACGAACCCATGGCCAGCCTCGACCCGCGGCTTTCGGACGTGATTCTGGGGCTGCTCAAAGACTACAACGAGGCCCACGGAGTCACCGTGCTCGTCAACATCCACGTACTCGAGCTCGCCCGCCGTTACGCCCGCCGGGTACTGGCCTTCAACCAGGGACGGCTCGTCTTCGACGGCCCCGTCGAGGAGCTCACCGACGAACTGGCCGAGCAAATCTACGCCGGCAGCTTGGAGGCGCTATGACCTGGCTCTTTCCCCTGCTCGGCTTCCTCGTAGCCGCGCTGGCCGCACTCTCGCGCAGCTCGGCCCGCCGCTACCTCTACGCCGGCGGCATCGCCTTGCTGGTGGCCTTCTTTACCTTCCCCTTCTCGAGCGCTATCGGCTACCTCTCGCGCGAAGCGGTCTACCCCACACCCGCAGGGCTGCTACCCAGCTGGGCACCGCTCGGCCTCATCGCCCTCGCCGGCCTGCTGGCGGTGCTGCCGCTGGCGCCGCGGCTGCAGGGGCTCCTGGGGACGATCGGGGGTGTGGTGGTGCTGCTCGTCAGCTACTCCTGGCTGGCGCAGCCCGTCTTCCTGGCCAAGATCGTGCCGCTGCCGGGGCTGACCGAGGCCGCCATCGCGTTTCTGGCCGGAGGGCTGCTCTTTCTCATGCTCAGGGAGCGCAGCCTCGCCCTGGCGCTCGTCGTCGGCCTGGTGGTGGCCGGCGGGAGCTTCACGCTGCTCAACGGGCCGGTGGGACACACCTACTTTCCCCGGCTCGAAGGCTACTACAAGCTGATCCGGCCGCTGCCCGCGGAGGAAAGCGAGCACCTCATCCGCGAGTACAACCAGGGCCTGGCCAAAACCAACGCCCTGCGCGAGGAGATCGGCCTCAAGCTGCTCAAGCCCATCGAGAGCCTGGCCGACCTCGAAGGCGGCGTCCCGAAGGACTTGGCCGCCGAGGGCGTCCGGCTTGTGCGCCCCTCCTCGCTGCGCTACGGCACCACCGCCGTCCTCTTCCTGGCGGGCCTGCTACTCGCCAGCAGCCTCTTCCTAATGCGCAACCCCGAGCTGGTCGAGGCAGGCGACCGGGTGAGCGGCCTGACCGCGGCCGCGGTCTTCCTCATTCTGGTCCCCTCCTTCTACGCGACCGAGTTCAGCCTGGGGCGGCTGGTGGAAGGCTGGCCCTTCTTCGTCAACTTCCTCGACCGCTCCTGGCCGCCCAACCTGGCCGACCCCGCCCACAACATCTTCCCCCTGCAAGAGGTGGCCAGCCAGATGGCCCTCACGGTGGAGATCGCCCTGGTGGGGACCTTCCTGGCCATGCTCTTCGCCATCCCCAGCAGCTTCCTGGCGGCACGCAACCTCACCCGCGGCAGCGCCTTCACCCGCACCGTCTTCACACTTACCCGTGCCTTCTATAACATCGACCGCGGCATCGACACCCTCATCCTCGCTCTCATCTTCGTGGCCGCGGTGGGGCTCGGGCCCTTCGCGGGGGTGCTGGCGATGGCCATCCACTCGATCGCCGACCTGGGCAAGCTCTACTCCGAAGCCATTGAGAACGTGGAGCGCGGCCCCATCGAGGCGCTCGAGGCCGTGGGGGCCTCGGGCACGAACGTCGTGCGCTGGGCCATCCTGCCGCAGGTGCTGCCGCTCTTCGTCGCCTACACGCTCTACCGCTTCGAGATCAACTTCCGCGTCTCCATCGTGCTCGGCTTCGTGGGCGCGGGCGGCATCGGCTTCTTCATCCAAAACGCCATGGCCAGCGGCCAGTACGACCAGATGATCATCGGCATCATCGCCATCGTCATCGTGGTCAACCTGATCGACTTCGGCTCGTCCTGGCTACGCAGTAAGCTGGTTTGAGCTCCCGGGATGGCGGGGGGCTATTCGTAACGCAGCGCTTCGATCGGGTCGAGCCCGGCAGCTTGCGACGCCGGCCAGACGCCGAAGAACAAGCCGACCGCAGCGCTCACCCCTAGTGCCAGCGCCACCGTGGTGGGGCTGAGGATGAACGCTTCGAAAAAGGGCACGGCCAGAACCGCCGCGTAGAGCACCGCCGCCGCCAGCACCACGCCGATGAGTCCGCCCGCGACCGTCAGCATAACCGCTTCGATCATGAACTGGGTCCTGATCTGCGCACTCGTGGCGCCCAAGGCCTTGCGCAGGCCGATCTCGCGGGTTCGCTCGGTGACCGATACGAGCATGATGTTCATGATGCCGATCCCGCCGACCAGCAGCGAGAGCGCGCCGATCCCGCCCAACAGCGCTTGCAGCCCCAGAGTGATACCCGACAGCGCTTGCTGGAAGGCCTGCACGCTCTGGACGCTGATGCGGTCCTTACCGTAGCGCAGCTCGAGCAGGCGCTGCGCCCGTTTCTCGACCTCCTTCAGGTCCACACCGGGTTCGACCTTCAACTCGATCATGTCAAAGCGGCCCTTCTTCCAAGGAATCCGCCCCCAAAGCAGCTTGTAGGGAACCGTAACCCGGGAACCCTCAAACCCGCCAAAGAAGCCGCCGGCCGGCTGCACCACGCCCACCACCAGGACACGCAACCGGCTCCCCCCGGAGGTGTTCAGAACCAGCTCGCGCCCCAGACCCCGGCCGTTCCCGAAAAGCGCGGACTCGGCCTTGGCGTTGATCACCGCCACCGGTAACCCCTGCCGGGCCTCGCGGGGACCGAAGAAGCGCCCCCGGGCCAGCGCCACGCTGGCGTCGAGCGCGGGCAGGTCGCCCACGGTCCCCACCAGATCGAGCGAAACCAGCTGCCCGTGGCGGTCTTCGGCGGTGGCCGAAGAAAAGACGTAGGGAACCGGCCGCACCGGTAACACCCGCAGCACCTTGACCAGATCGGCGTCGAAGCGCACGGACTCCACCCCGGGTTTGAACTGCGGTTGAATGTAGACGCTGCGACCGGCCACCTGCTCGAGCGAATGCTGTATGCCGTAGGTGGCCATCTCCCCCAGGCTGATCAGGGCCGTTACCGCAAAAACGCCGATGATCACCCCCAGTAACGAGAGCAAGGTGCGGGTCGGATGCGCAAAAAGCGCCTCGAGGGCGATCTTGAAGTTATCCGAGAACCTCATCGTCCACCAACCTCCCGTCGCGCACATGCAAGATCCGCCGGCTGCGATCGGCGATCTCGCGTTCGTGGGTAACCACGACGAGCGTCTTGCCCTCAGCGTGCAAGCGATCGAAGAGGGCCAGAATCTCCCGCCCGCTTTCGGTGTCGAGGTTGCCCGTGGGCTCGTCGGCAAGCAGCAGCGCCGGCTCCTGCACCAAAGCCCGGGCGATCGCCACCCGCTGCTTCTGCCCGCCCGAAAGCTCGGAGGGCAGGTGGTCCATGCGTTCTGCCAGACCCACTTCCTCTAAAGCCCGCTCGGCTCGCAGTCGACGCTCACCCTCGGGCAGTCCCCGATAGACGAGGGGCAGCTCAACGTTCTTGAGGGCCGAGTAGCGCGGCATCAGGAAGAAGGCCTGAAAAACGAAACCAATGCGACGGTTGCGTACGCGCGCAGCCGCCTCGTCGTCGAGGCCGGTGACGTCCTCCCCTGCAAGCAGGTAGCGGCCCGAGGTGGGGCGGTCGAGCAAGCCCAGCACGTGCAGCAGGGTGCTCTTACCGGAACCCGAAGGGCCCATGATCGAGACGAACTCACCGTCTTCGATCCTCAAACTCACACCGTCCAGAGCCCGCACCTCGATCTCACGGCGCGAAGACCCCGAGCGGTAGACCTTGCGCACTTCCTCGAGCTCGACGATGGGCTTCATGGTTCCCGGGTTTCGAAGGTGACCGACAACCTTTCGCCGTCTTTGAGGTCGTCCGGGGGCAGGCGGACCAGAACCTCGCCCCCGCTCAACCCCTCCACGGCGGCCTCCAGAAGGTTGCGGTCCAGCACGGTTACCGAACGCTTTTCGGCCATGCCGTCGATCACGAGCCACACGTAGGTGGCCCCCTCTTCCTCGACCAGGGTTTCGAGCGGGACCACAACGGCGTTTTCGATGCGGTTGACGGTCACGTAGGCGGTCAGGGTAAAGCCGGGCTCGGCCTCGGTATCCTCCAGGGGCGCGAAGCGCACCGGCACCCGCACCGAACCCGACGCCGTTTCGGGCGGCAGGACCCGCGCCACCCGGCTTTCAAGCGGTGCTTCCGGGCGCACCTCCAGCTCGATGCGCGCCGGTTGGCCGGGCCGCACCAGCGCCCCCTCCACCTGGGTAAACTTCGCCTCCGGAACCAGCGAACCCGCCTGCAGCAGCCGCAGCAGACCTCCGGCCACCTCACCCGGGGCGTAAGGAACCTCGAGCACCACCCCGTTCACGGGCGCGATCAGGTGCGTTTCCTCGAGCTGGCGTTCCAGCCGCTGCACCTCCACCCTGGCCTCATGCAAGCGGTTCTCGGCGGCGCGCAGCTCGGAACGCGCGGCCAGTTGCTGCTCCGTCCGCTGCCGAACAAGCTGGGCCAGCTGCCTGCGGGTCTTCTCCAGCTCGCTTCGGCTCGCGGACCCGGCCGCGAACAGGGCCTGCAGCAGCTCGACCTGCGCGCGCGCCTCCTCGATCCTGTCCTCCAGCTGCGCCGCCTGGGAACGCTGCGCGGCTTCGAGCCGGGCCAGCTCGTCGCGCGCGGCGGTCAACCGCCCCCGGCTCAGCGCCAGCCGCTGGGCCAAGTCCCGGTTTTCGAGCCGCGCCAGCGTCTGCCCGGCCTGTACGAGGTCCCCTTTGCGCACGTAGACCTCGGCCACCCGGCCGGCGCCCGTGAAGCCAAGGCGCAGGACCTTCCCCACCACCTTGCCGTCACCGGAAACCTCACGCACGAAGGTCTTTTGCTCGGCACGCACCCCGTAGACGGAGCGTGCCTTCTCCCCGGGGTTGCGCAGGAGACCCCAGGCGGTAAGACCCAGCACCAAAGCCAAAAAGCCCCAACCGGCCCAGCGTTTCACGGTGCCTCCGCAAAGGCCCAGAGCTCAAGTGCCAACCGCCCCAGCTCCACCCTCGCCGCCAGCTCGTCCACACGCGCCTGCGCAAGCGCTTGCCGGGCGTTCTCCAGGGCGAGCCTCGAGGTCATACCTTCTTCAAAGCGAAGCTGCTCGGCCTCCAGTTTTTTTCGGGCGTCGCGCAGCGCGTCCCGGGCAAGCTCGACGAGCCTTTGTTGGCGATCGTAACGCGCCTGCAGGGCATCGAGCTCGCGCGCGACCCGTTCCTCCAGGCGCGTCGCTCGTTCGCGCGCCGACTGCAGCGCCGCTTCGCGCCGTTCCCGCTCCCAGCGGGCGGTGTCGGGGCCCGCGGCCGCGGCCAGCGCCCGCTCGGCCGCACGCACGTCCAGACGCGCAAGCCGCAGGTCGGGATGCGCGGCGGCGGCGAAGGCGTCGGGTAGATCGACCGGCGGCACTTCGTCGGGTTCTCCGTCGGCGCGAGCGTTCAGCGCTTCGATGGCCTCCGCAAGCGTCGCACGCGCCTGGGCCAGCTGCAGCGCCGCCTGCTCATAAGCGCGTTCGGCGGCGTCCAGCTCCAGCCTAGAGGCAGCCCCTTTCTCAACCCGGATACGGGCCGCCTCGAGGCGGATCTTCGCCACCCTCTCCACCGCTTCCGCCGCCTCCGCCTGGGCCCTGCCCTTCAAGACGTCGGTCCAGAGGCGAAAGGCCTCCTTCCGCAACCCCAGCCGCTGCTGCGCCAAGCGGGCCCGCGCACGCTCCAGGGCGTCCTCCGCCTCGGCGCGCTCGATCGGGGAAGCATACGGATCCTTGGCCAGAACCCCGGCGCGCCGCTCCGCGGTTTTCAATTCCAGCTCCAGCTGTGCTAGCTGCTGCGAGGTTTCGAAAAGGGCGGTTTCGAACCGCGGATACCCCGCCGCCAGCCCAAAAGCCAGCGCCACCCACAAACCTGCCACCACGACTCGCTTCACTCCACCCTCCATTCTCCATCGGCGAGGTCAAGGTAGGCCTTCACCGCATCCACGTACGCCCGCCAGGCGTCTGCCGTCTGTGCTTGCGCCCTCAGCGCGTCCAGCTTTGCAGCCACCGCGTCCAGGCGGGAGACCAGCCCCTCGGCCAGGCGCGCGTCCAGCTGCTCCGCCCGCGCACCCGAGAGCCCGGCGCGCTTCCTGGCCAGCTCCAGCCGCTTCCATGCCGCCGCCGCCCGCTTTTCCAGCAAAACAAGCCGCCGCTCGCGCTCGCGCTCCTGAGCCGTGCGCTCCAGGGCCATGCGTTCGGCCGCCAGCTGCGCCCGGCGGGCTCCCGTCCAGGCTGCGGGGTCGAGCGCGATGCGCGCCGCCACG
>JALSQD010000064.1 GCA_026985615.1 Thermaceae bacterium
CCGGCTGCCGGTGCAGACCAGCTGGCCCGCAGACGGCGGGCCCTTCGTCACCCTGCCCCAGGTCATTACCAAGGACCCCGAAACCGGCGAGTACAACGTGGGGATGTACCGGATGCAGGTTTTCGGGCCCCGCACCACGGCGATGCACTGGCAGCTCTACAAGACCGGGCGCAGGCACTTCGAGAAGGCGCGCGCGCTGGGCCGCAAGCTGGAGGTGGCCGTGGCCCTGGGCGGCGACCCGGTGCTCGCCTACGCCGCCACCGCCCCGCTGCCCGAGCTGCCGGGGCTGTACGAGTACCACCTGGCGGGCTTCTTGCGCGGCCGGTCGGTGGAGCTGGTGAAGGCCAAAACGGTGGACCTGTGGGTGCCCGCCGAGGCCGAGTTCGTGCTCGAGGGGTACGTGGACCCGGCCGAGCCCTTCGTGACCGAGGGCCCCTTCGGCGACCACACCGGCTTCTACACCCCGCCCTCGCCCTACCCGCGCTTCCACGTCACCGCCGTCACCCACCGCCGCGGGGCGGTCTACCCCAGCACCATCGTGGGCCCGCCGCCCATGGAGGACGCCTGGCTCATCGAGGCCTCGGAGCGCATCTTCCTGCCGGCGGCGCGGCTGGTGATCCCCGAGATTCGTGACTACCACATGCCCCCCGCGGGCGTGGCCCACAACTGGGTGAACGTCGAGATCGAGAAGGACTACGCCGGGCAGGGGTTCAAGGTGGCGAGCGGGCTCTTGGGGCTGGGGCAGATGATGTCCACCAAGGTCGTCGTCGTCACCAGCGACGCGCCGCCGAAGCCCGGTTTTGCCGCCCTGCTCGCGGCGGTGCGTCACCTGCGCCCCGAGCGCGACGTGGTCTTCGGCAAGGGCCCCACCGACGAGCTCGACCACGCCCCGCTCGAGGTGGGCTTTTCCGGAAAGCTGGTCCTCGACGGCACGGTCAAGCTCGCCGCCGAGGGCGGACCCGCGCCCGAGCCGGGCCGACCGGAGCCGGTGCGCCACCCTGAGGTGGCCGCCCAGCACGCCTGGCCCGGAGTGCTGGCCGTGGCCATCGCAAAGCGCCGGCCCGGCCAGGTGCGCCGGCTGGCGCGCGAGCTGGCGGCCGACCCGGCGGTGCGCCTCTTGCTGGTGGCCGACGCCGAGATCGATCCGGCCGACCCCGACGCGCTGATGTGGTGGGTGCTGGCCAACCTGGACCCGGCCCGCGACGCCTGGATCGAGGCCGGGCGCACGCTGGTGCTCGACGGCACCCGCAAGCTGCCCGAGGAAGGCGCCCGCCCCTGGCCCGAGGTGGCGCGGCTGGACGGGGCGACGCTCGAGCGCACCCGCCCACTCGTTCACAAGTTTAACTTGCAAGGATGAGCAGGCCGGTACGACCGCGGTCAGGCCTGCTGGCGTTGCTCTGACGCCGCACGGGATTTGGTTACAGCCCGGGAATCCGGTTCCGTTTGCCGCAGCGCCCATGTGCGCGCAGCTGCGCTTCTACGTGTAGAGTGTAGGCGATAAAAAAGCTCCTTCCGTTTCCGTTCGTGCCGGCTCTGATGGCTTTGGTGATGGTCGCGCCGACCCAGACCCTCGTCGAGGTGCAGCTCGTCACCGCGACCGCGCTCAAACTGGACAGCCAGATCCGCCTCCCCAGCGGTTCCTACCGCGCGCTGGGGAAGGGGGTGGCGCGCCTGGTGACCAAGGTGCGCGGCGGTGAGGGGTTCGGACGCTGGGAGGGCTACGTGGCCCGGGGCGTGGCGCGAAACCTGCGCGACGCCTACGTCCACCAGCTGGCCAGCGCCTTCGCCGCGGCGGGTTACCTCCCGGAAGGACAAGCGAGCTACGCGGTGGGCGCTGAGCGGCACACCCGCTATCTCTTCAGCGCCCCCGACGGACGTCAAGTCCTGCTCTACGTGATCGAGGCGCCCGACGCGCTCGTGTGGCTCGTGGGGTGGTCCGGCTGACCTTTGCGCGCCAGGGGCGCGGCCATTAATATGGGTTGCGTATGCGCGTTATCGTCGTAGGCACCCGCGGGAGCCTCCTTGCTCTCACCCAAACCCGCTGGGCGGTCGAGCGGCTGAAGGAGAACTGGCCGGAGACCGAGTTCAAGATCAAGACGATCCAGACCCGGGGTGACCGCGGGGCCGACCCGCGGGAGCAGAACATCTTCGTGGGCGAGCTCGAGGACGCGCTGCGGCGTGGCGAGATCGACATCGCTGTGCACTCGCTCAAGGACCTGCCCACGACCCAGCCCGAGGGGCTGGTGATCGCGGGGGTGCCCCGGCGGGTAGACCCGCGCGACGTCTTCGTGGGGCGCAACAGCTCCGATCGCTTGGCCGATCTCCCCAAGGGGGCGCGGGTGGGCACGAGCTCGGTGCGCCGCCGGGCGCAGCTGCTGGCCTGGCGCGACGACCTGGAGATCGTGCCGCTGCGCGGCAACGTGGATACGCGCCTGAAGAAGCTGGTGAGCGAGGACCTCGATGGCATCATCCTGGCCGCGGCGGGGCTCTTGCGGCTCGACATGCGCAACCGCATCGGCGAGTTCGTTGACCCCGAGATCCTGCTGCCCTCGCCGGGGCAGGGGGCGCTGGCGCTCGAGGTGCGCGAGGGCGACGACATGGCCGACGAGCTGGCCTACAGCCTCAACCACGCGCCTACCCGCGCGCGGGTGCTGGCCGAGCGCGGTTTCTTGCACGGGCTGGGCGCGGGCTGCCTGGCGCCGGTGGGGGCGCTGGCGCAGATCGAGGACGACGTGCTCACTCTCGACGCCGGCCTGCTCTCGCCCGACGGGCAGACCCTGATCCGCGGCGAGATCGAGGGCGCGCCCGAGGAGGCCTGGGAGCTGGGGCTCGAGCTCGCGGCCGACGTGCTCGAGGCTGGCGGGCGCGAAGTGCTCCAGGGTGTGCTTGAGTAGTAATTCTCATACGCATTACTGAAAAATCGGGCGGTTTGCCGTATACTGTTTCCACTATGGCGATGAAGCGCCTGACGCGCCAACGCAAGGCCGTGCTCGACGTGGTGCAGAAAGCCCGCAACCACCCGGACGCCGCCTGGATCTACCAGGAGGTGCGTAAGGTGGTGCCCAGTATCAGCCTGGGTACCGTCTACCGGACGCTGGAGGCCCTGGTGGCCGAGGGGCAGATCATCCCGCTGGCGCGCGCGGGCGAAGCGACGCGCTACGACGCGAACCCCGTGCCGCACCACCACCTGATCTGCGAGCGTTGCGGGGAGATCGTGGACCTCGAGGTCGAGTTGCCCGACGTGCTCGAGACGGCCCGGGCCGTCTACCCCAACCTCACGATCCGCTCGGCCAAGATCGAGTTCCACGGCCTTTGCGAGAACTGCCGCGATACGCTGACCTCTTGAGTGACGTTCCCTTCGGCGGCCTCATGCGGCGGGGCGTCCGCCCCGGGCTGGGCCGCATGCGCGAGCTGCTCGCCCGCTTGGGGCACCCCGAGCGGGCGTTTCGCGTGGTGCTCGTGGGCGGCAGCAACGGCAAGGGCTCGACCGCGCGGGCGCTGGCGGCGATCCTGCAGGCGGCGGGGGTACGCACGGGTCTTTTGACCAGCCCCCACCTGGTGCGCTTCAACGAGCGGGTAGAGGTGGGCGGCCGCCCGATCGCGGACGCCGCGGTCGCCGAGCTGGAGGCACGGCTTGCGCCCCACCTGGAGGCGGTGGGGGCAACCTACTTCGAGGCCGTGACCGCGCTGGCGCTCATGCACTTCGCCGAGCGCGGGGTGGAGCTGGCGGTGCTCGAGGTAGGGCTCGGGGGACGCCTCGACGCGGTCAACGCCACCGAGCCCGAGCTCTCGATCGTCACCAACCTCAGCCTCGAGCACACCGACTGGCTGGGGCCGACGCTGGCCCACATCGCTCGCGAGAAGGCGGGGATCCTACGGCCGGCCCGGCCCGCCCTCAGCGCCGCGACCGGAGCGGCGGCGGAGCTGCTGGCCGCCGAGGCACGCAAGGTGGGCGCGCCCCTGGCGTTCGTGCGCCCCTGGGGGGTCGAGCCCGCGGGATACGGCGTGGACTTTTCGCTGGAGCGCGCCCGCTACCACGGGGCGCTGATGGGCCGGCACCAGGCGGAGAACCTGGCGCTGGCCGCGCGCGCCGCCGTGCTGCTGGGCGCGGACGCGCGGGCGGTGCGCTCGGGGCTCGCCGCGGTGCGCCACCCAGGGCGGCTCGACTACCGCCCTGCCGCGCGCCTGCTCTACGACGGCGCCCACAACCCCGCGGGGGCGGCGGTGCTGGCGCGTGCCCTCGACGACTATTTTCCCACGAGTTCCAAGGCGCTCGTCTTCGCGGCCTCGCGCGACAAGGACGTCTTGGCCATGGCCCGCCGACTGGCGCCGCGCTTTCGCCGGGTCTGGCTCACCGCCTTTCCCGGTCCGCGCGCGCGGGCGCCCGAGGAGCTGGCCCCGCATTTTCCGGGCGGGGTGGTGGAGCCCGACCCGGCGCGGGCGCTTGCCGCGGCGCGTGCGGCCCGGCTGCCTGGCGGGCTCGTGGTCGTGGCGGGGAGCCTCTATCTGGTAGGTACGCTGATGCGCGTCGAGGCAGACCTGCCGCCCGAGGCGCGAAGTCAGTAGCGCGGCCGCCAGGGGCGCACGCCGGCGGTGTTCAGCTGCGCGAGCAGCTCGCGAGCACTGCGTTTGAGGGTGGGGTGGCGCCAGTCGGGCTGAAGGTCGGCCAGGGGCACGAGTACGAAGGCCCGTTCGAGCAGGCGCGGATGGGGGAGTTCGAGGCCGGGCTCGCGCAGGACCTGGCCGCCGTAGTCGAGTAGGTCGAGGTCGAGCGTGCGCGGGCCCCAGCGGTGGTCGCGCACGCGGCCGAGCGCGCGCTCGATGGCCAGCAGCGCATCGAGCAGCGCCCGGGGCGCGAGCGCGCTTTCTCCCTCGAGCACCGCGTTGAGGTAGGGCCCCTGCCCCGCCGGCCCCACCGGCTCGGTTTCGTAGACCAGCGAGAGCCGTCCGGGGGCGAAGCCCTTGAGCGCACTCAGGCGGGCGAGCCCCGCGAGCAGGAAGCCCGCGCGGTCGCCCAGGTTGGACCCCAGCGCGATCAGGACCCGGGTGCCTTCCACCCCCTGAGCCTACCGCAAGGAACCGCCCCCGGCCCGCGGGCCGGGGGCGGGGGAGGGGCTGTGGGACGCTAGCTCGGCTCCACGATGCCGCGGCGCTCGAGGTAGCGGTAGACCGTCACCTTGACGAAGTCGTTGAAGAGGAACCAGGCGAAGGCGTAAACCCAGATGAAGGCCGCCCAGCCCCAGCCCATCGGGGTCATGACGTTGCCGAAGAACCAGCCGTAGACGCCGATGAGGGTGCCGAGGACGGCGGTGGACATGGTGGCCCAGAAGAGGATGCCCGAGGGGTAAGGCTTGGTCCAGAACCAGCGGTCGTAGGTGCGGGTGTTGTAGATGGTGCCGTGGCCGGCCACGACCAGCTTGACGAAGAACATCGTCTGGATCAGGTCGTGCGGCAGCTGCCAGACCACCACCGAGAGGTAGAAGAGCAGGAACGAGGAGAGCAGCCCGGCCACACCCAGCCAGCCGGAGACGGTGAGCACCTCGTGCATGTTCCAGCGCACCGGGTTCCTGGACACGCGGGCGTTGTCGTAGGCGATGGTGAGGATGGGGATGTCGTTGAGGAGGGCCAAGATGATGATCATCAGGGCGGTGACGGGGTAGAAGTTGAAGAAGGTGATCGTGGCCCACATCAAGAGCACCACGCGAACCGTCTCGGCGATGCGGTAGATGGCGTAGCTCTTCATCCGCTCGAAGATCTGCCGCGCCAGCTCCACCGCCTCGACGATCACCTTGAGCCCCGGGGCCAGCAGCACCAGGTCGGCCGCGGCGCGGGCGGCGTCGGTGGCGCCCTCGACCGCGATGCCGCAGTCCGCCTTCTTGAGGGCGGGGGCGTCGTTGACGCCGTCACCGGTCATGGCCACGTAGTGGCCGGCCTTCTGCAGCTTCTCGACGATGAAGTAC
Source organism: Thermaceae bacterium (assembly GCA_026985615.1). Lineage (GTDB taxonomy): Bacteria > Deinococcota > Deinococci > Deinococcales > Marinithermaceae > Oceanithermus. The sequence goes on from JALSQD010000064.1 coordinate 5,961, forward strand.
TTGTCCTCAGGGAAGACCTGCGCGAAGCCGTCGGCCTCCTCGACCAGTTGGATGATCTCCGACTCGTGGCGGTGGACCGTGCCCAGGTGCTCCTTCTCGAAGATCTGGGTCAGGTCCTCGACCACCTGATGCACGAAGCGGCGCACCTCGCGCTCGTCGGCGTCGGGTTTGAAGGCGGTGAAGAGGTCGCGCGTGAGCACCTCGGCCAGGACCTGCCACTCGCGCATGCCCGCCTCGCGCAGCTCGCGCACGTCGAGGATCTTCTCGCCGATGCCCAGCACCCGGGCAATGTAGCGGGCGATGGCCACGTGATCGCCGGTGATCATCTTGACCTCGAGTCCGAGCCGGCGGGCTTCTTCGATCACCTTGGCCGAGTCGGGGCGCGGTGGATCGTAGAGCGGGATCAACCCCACGAAGCGGGCGGGCCCCTCGTCGCCCTCACGCATCGCCACGGCCAGGACCCGGAAGCCGTTCTGCGCGAGCTGCTCCAGCCCCTTGTTGACGGCCTCGACGTTGTCCAGGTTCTCGCCGCAGAGCTCGAGGATGACCTGCGGGGCGCCCTTGCTCACCCACAGCTCCTTGCCGTTGCAGGTCACCCGGGTCTCGGTGCGCTTGCGCACGGGGTCAAAGGGCACGAAGTCGTGCACCTTACAGGCCGCCAACCGGGACTCGAGGCTGAGCTTCTTGGCCTCGGCGAAGATGGGTTCCTCGATGGGATCGTGGTTCTCCTCGCGGGAGGCCAGCACCGCGTAAAAGATGACATCGTCCGCCTCGAAGGGGGGATGGGGGCGGATGCGCTCGATCGTCATCTTGTTCTGGGTCAGGGTGCCGGTCTTGTCGGCGGTGAGCACGTCCACGCCCGCGAGTTCCTCGATCGCGGCGAGCTTGCGCACGATCGTCTGGCGTTTGGCCAGCTCGAGCGCCCCCAGCGCCATGGTGACCGTGAGCACCGCCGGGAGCGCCACCGGTATCGAGGCCACCGTGAGCACCAAGGAGAAGCGCAGCAGCTCGATCCAGCTCTCGTTGCGGAAGAGACCGATGATAACAATGATCACCACCAGCGCGATCGTCATCACGATCAGCGCGTCGCCAATCTGGATGACCGCCTGCTGGAAGTGGCTGCGCTCCTCACGCTCGGCCTTGGCCACCAGGGCCACGGTGCGGCCGAAGTAGGTGTGGGTGCCGGTGGCCACGACCACGGCCCGCGCCTCGCCCTGTTTGATGACGCTGCCGGAAAAGAGCGGGTCGCCCGCTTTCTTGTTCACCGGGAGCGACTCCCCGGTGAGTGCGGACTGGTCCACCTGCAGGTAGGCCTCGTCGACCAGGATCGCGTCGGCGGGCACGAGGTCGCCCATACGTAGGCGGATCACGTCGCCGGGGACGAGGTTGCGCACGTCTATTTCCTGCCACTCGCCGTCGCGCAGCACCCGCGCCTTGCGCGCGAGCTTTTGCTGCAAGACCTTGAGCGCGGAGATGGCCTTGGACTCCTGCCAGAAGTCGACCCCCGCGTTGACGAAGAGGAGGATCATGATGATCACGAAGTCCTCCCACTTCTGCACCAGGGCCGAGAGCAGGGCGGCCACCTCGATCATCCAGGGAATAGGCCCCCAAAAGCGCTTGAGCAGGCGCTTCCAGACGCTCTCCTCTTTCTCGGGGACCGCGTTGGGGCCGAAGCGCTCGAGCCGCGCGCGCGCCTCCTCGGAGCTGAGGCCGCGTTCCAGCGAGGTCCCGAGCCGCTCGACCACCTCCTGCGGTGACTTGCCCTTGAGTTCGTCCAGCTTGATCGGGGGTGGGATTTTGGTGCCCGCCATCGGTGACACCTCCACCCTTTAGGGTAGTACGCTCAAGTTATATTACATAGGGTCAAACGCCCGACGAAGCCTTCTTGGTCACCTCGGCGTAGACGTCGCGGAAGACGCCCTCAAGCGGCGCGTGGGGCTTGTGCACCCGCACCACCAGCCGCTCCACCTTGGGGAAGGCGGCCATCAGGCGTTCGGCCAGGTGGTCGGCCAGGGCCTCGATCAGGTAGAAGCGCTCGCGGGTCACCACCTCGGCCACCAGCCGGTGCACCTCGGCGTAGTCCACCGTCGCGGCCAGGCGGTCGCCCTTGCCCTCGAAGGCGAGCTCGAGCTCCACGTCCACGATGAAGCGCGCGCCCAGCGCGCCCTCCTCGGGCTTGACGCCGTGCCGGCCGTAGAACTCGAGCCCCACCAGCGCGATCTTGCCCATCTAGCCTTTCACCGCCCACTCTACCGCCAGCCCCTCGGCGTGCGCGGCCACGTCGTGCACCCGCAGGATGCGCGCCCCCCGCCGCGCCGCCGCCAGGTGGGCGGTCACGCTGCCACAGACGCGCTTGGCCGGGTCTTCCACCCCGGTCAGCTCGCCGATGGTGCGCTTGCGGCTGAGGCCGGCGAGGACCGGGTGGCCGAGGGCGACGATCTCGTCCAAGCGCTTCAATAGCTCCAGGTTGTGCTCTAGCTTTTTGCCAAAACCAAAACCGGGGTCGAGGACCACTTGGGGTACCCCGGCGGCCAGCGCGGACTCGGCCTGGCGATGCAGGAAGGCGGCCACCTCGACCACCACGTCGTCGTAGCGGGCGTGCTGCATCATCGTCTGCGGGTCGTTCACCGGGCTGTGCATGATCACCACCGGCACCCGGTGGCGCGCCGCCAGCGCGGCCATGCGCCCGTCGCGCAGGCCGCCGACGTCGTTGAGCAGGTGGGCGCCCAGCGCCAGTGCCTCGGCGGCCACCTCGGGCTTGCGGGTGTCCACGCTCAGCGGCACGTCCAGGGGGAGAAGGGCTTCGAGCACCGGCAGCACCCGCTGCCGCTCCTCGGCCGCCGCCACCGGCGCGGCCCCGGGCCTGGTGGACTCGCCGCCGACGTCGATCAGGTCGGCTCCCTCGGCGATCATCTGCCGTGCGCGCTCGAGCGCGGCCTCCACCCGGTCGTAGCGGCCGCCGTCGGAGAAGGAATCGGGGGTGACGTTGAGGATGCCCATGAGCCGGGGGCGGCCAAGGTCGAGTTCGCGGTCGCGTAGCTGGAGCACCACGCCGGCATTATACGGGTCGGGGCTCGCGTCCTCGGGCTCTTGGGCTAGGCTGGGGACAAAGGAGGGAGCCATGAAGGGAGTGCTGGCCGCAGTCGACCTGGGAACGGGCACGGAGGCGGTGCTCGCGAGCGCCGAGGTGGTGGCGCGGGCGTTGAGGCGTGGGGTGACCGCGATGCACGTGGTGGCCGATAGCTACCTGCGCTCGGCGCCGCGGCGCTTCAAGGAGGTGTGGGACCCGGAGCTCGAGCCCCTCTTCGCGCAGGCCAGCGAGGCGCTGGCGCGGCTGGCGCGTGCCAAGCTGGAGCGGCTCGCGCCCGAGGGGGCCGAGCTCAGGCTGCCGCACGGCAACCCCGCCCAGGAGGTGGCGGCCGCGGCGCTCGAGCACGCCCTGGTGGTGCTGGCCGCCGAGGGCAGCACGCCGCTCGAGCGCGTCGCTCGCGGCGGGGTCTCGCGCTACCTGATGCACCGCGGCGAGCGCCCGGTGCTCTCGGTGAGCCTGGACCGCCCGCTGGGGCGCATCGTGCGCGTGGGCGTGGCGGTGGACGACTCCAGCGCCTCCCTCGCAGCCCTGCGGGTGGCCGACGACCTTGCCCGCGCCGCCGGGGCCGAGCTCGTGGCCTTTCACCTCATCAGCACCGGGCCGCGCAGCTGCTGCGTGCCGCAGTACCTGCCCCCCGAGGCCCTGAGCGAGGCCGACCTCGACGCCCGGGCGGAGGCGGCGCTACGTAAGGCCCTCGACTACGACGGCCCGCTGGTGGTGGCCCGGGGCGAGGAGATCGAAGGGCTGCTCGACCTCTCGCAGGAAGAGGGTGTCGACCTCCTGGCCGTCGGCTCCAAGGCCAAGAGCAGCCACTGGACCCGCCTGGGCCGCAGCGTGGTCGGTCTGCTCTACAAAGCCGACCTGCCGCTCCTCGTCGTCCCCGAGGCGGCCCACCTTTAGTAGTGGATGTCGACTTCCCATCCGGTCAGATCGTGGGGCAGGGGCAACCCGACGAACGATACCTGAGAAAGGCCCGTGAAGGTCCCGCTAAAGGGATAGTTGCCCGAAACCGCACCGGACAGGATGTTGTTCGAGTAAAACCCGGGCACCACGGTCGAGCACCGGATCCCCGTACAGCCGTCGATCATGGATATCGTGGTTAGCGCGTCGGGGTCGGCGATGCCGCCAGGTGCGGTCCAGATCTTTACGCGCACCGTGTAGTCCTGGCCGGTTGCTCCCACGCAGCCGCCGTAGGTGCCGCTGGCGGCGCCGATGCCTGATAACACGCTCTGGGTTGTGTCTACCAGGTTCGTATTGTAGATCCAGGACGAACACAGAGCCTCCGGCTCGACGCACGCCTGCAAGCCGATGACCAGCGTCCCCAGCAGGACGAGCATGGCGGTCCGGACGTAGCGAATCCTCATTGGGACGCCTCTACGATCTCTACCGGCCGCCCCTGGAAAACATAGCCGCTCGCGTCAATCCCCGGCCGGACCACGAAGATCTTCACATGACCCGCGTGCGCTTCGACGAGCCGCAGGCCCAGCCGTGACGGCACCGCATAGACCGGGACCAGTCCGTAGCGGTTGGATCCAAAGTAGTAGAGCTCGACGTCTTCCGCCGACGCCCCGTTTTCCAGCAGCAGGCCCGAGCGCGTCAGGGCCACCCCGGGGCTCATGATCTCGCGGACCTCGGGGAAAATGCGGTAGTAACTGAGCACGTCGACATCGTCCTCGGTGGCCTCGTGGAGCCCCCGAACCTCCACCACCTCCCAGGCGGGCGCCCACACCTCGGCCACCTTTTGGGCGCGGTAGTAGACCGGGAAGATGTAGTGATCGCCGAGGCCCCGAGCAATCGAGAGCTCGGCCCAGCGGGAGAGGGCGTCCATACCGAGCGATTGCCGCTGGGCAGGGGGTCTGCTTCGGGCCCATGCTTCGGCCTGCGTCCGCACGGACGCGGGATCCGCCGCTATCAAACTACGTGCGAGCAGCGCGGAGCCCAGTTCGAAGGCGCTTGGGTCGGGATTCCTCGGAAGGCGTGCTTGGAGGTATGCGGGAAGTTCGCTGTACCAGCCGCCGGCAAGGTGCGGACGTGGTTCGGCGAGCAGCAAGGCGCGCACCTTGTCCGCGGAAAGGTGGACCAGCTGAGCGTGCGGCGTGGGGTTCATTTCCTGGAGCACCGCCGACGGTTCCTCGGCCGCTTGGTGGCAAGCGCCGAAGACGGCCACCAGCACAAGCAACAGAAGAATTCTTCTCATGAAGCATATATATATATATTCCATGAGATGGGTGAGACTGTGGCCTGTATACTGGGTCCAATGAGGCCGCATACGACCCCGTGGTACCTGAGCCTTTCGGCCTACTGGTTCGCCACCAGCTTCAAGTGGTTTTTGGTGCTGCTGGTGCTGCTGCCGGCGCGGGTGGCCGAGCTGGTGGACCCGGCCGAGAAGGCCGGGAAGCTGGGGCTGCTCTTCGCGGTGGGCGCGGTCATGGCCCTAGTAGGCCCGCCCATCTTCGGTTACCTCTCCGACCGCTTTCCCTCCCGCTGGGGCCGCCGCATGCCCTACCTGGGCCTGGGCGCCTTGCTCACCGCCGCCGGCCTGCTGGGGATGGCCTACGCCCCCAGCTACGCCGCCCTCTTCGTTGCCTACTTGGTGCTCCAGCTCGCCGACGACCTGGCCACCGGTCCCTACTCGGCCCTCATTCCCGACCTGGTGGCGCGGGAGCACCGCGGCACCGCCTCGGGCTGGATGGGCGCGCTGCAGGTGCTGGCGCAGATCGCCGCGGGGGCGGTGGGCTTCCTGCTGGCCAACCTGACGCTGCTCTTCTATCTCACCGCCGGCCTCAACCTCGCCGCCGCGGCCTGGACGCTGGCGGTCATCCGCGAGCCGCGCGGGGTGCCCGCCCGCCGCGAGGGCTTCCTCGAGAGCATGCTCGCGCCCTGGTCGAACCCCGACTTCCGCTGGGTCTGGGCGACGCGCTTTCTGGTGATGTTCGGCCAGTACGTGGTGCAGACCTACCTGCAGTACTACCTTGCTGACGTGGTGCGGGTCTTCACCCTCTGGGGCCGGACGCTGGTGCGCGAGGCCTTCCAGGCAGTGGCCCTCTTGGGGTTGGTGATCTCGCTGGGCGCGGCGGTGAGCTCGATTCCAGCCGGGCGCTGGTCGGACCGGGTGGGGCGGAAGCTGCCCATCTACATCTCGGGTGTGCTGATGGCGCTGGTGCTGATCCCGCTCCTCGCCTGGCCCCGCTTCGACGTGCTGCTCGGGGTGGCCCTCGTCTTCGGCCTCGGTTACGGGGCCTACACCGCGGTGGACTGGGCGTTGGCCACCGACGTGCTGCGCGCGCCAGATGCCCACGCCACCGACATGGGCATCTGGCAGACCTCGATCGTGCTGCCGCAGATTCTTGCAGGCTCATTGGGCGGCATGGTGGACGCGATGAACCGCTCGAGCCCCGGTTCGGGGTACACCGCGCTCTTCTTGCTGGCCGCGGCGGGCTTCCTCCTGGGCACCGTGCTCGTCCGTCAGGTGCGGGGCGTTCGTTAGGTTGAATATCCATGCACGCGCCGGGTAGCATTAGGTGGCTGACGCGGAAGGAGGCCCCACTTGGAAGTCCTATTACGCTTCGCGCGCGCTATCGACGCCGTCAACGAGTTCGTTGGCCGTATGGTCTCCTGGTTGACGCTCTTCATGGTGCTGCTGGGGGTATACAACGCGGTAACCCGTAAATTATCCCAAACCATCGGTATCGACCTCAGCAAGAACACCTACATCGAGATGCAGTGGTACATGTTCGCGCTCGTCTTCCTGTGGGGTGCGGCCTACACCCTCAAGGCCAACGCCCACGTGCGCGTGGACGTGCTCTACTCGCGGCTTCCGCCCCGGGGGAAGGCCTGGGTGGACATCCTCGGTGCGATCTTCTTTCTGCTGCCTTTCGTGGCCCTGGTGCTCTACACCGCGGTGCCCATCGTCTACGACTCCTGGAGGATCCGCGAGGTCTCGCCCGATCCTGGCGGCCTGCCGCGCTACCCTATTAAGGCGGCACTGATCGTGGGCTTCGTGCTGCTCTTCTTCCAGGGGATCAGCGAGCTGATCAAGCGCATCGCCTTCCTTAAAGGCGTCGACGTCGAGATCGCGACCGAAGAGGAGGAGCTGGCGCTATGAATCCCGACATCCTCGGCCCCCTGATGTTCGCCGCCGCCTTCGTCTTCATTTTCACCGGCTTCCCGGTGGCGTTTTCGCTGGCGGGTACGGCGCTGGTCTTCATGCTCGTGGGCGTTTCGCAGGACGTGATGTCCTTCAACCTGATGTCGGCGCTGCCGGAGCGCATCTTCGCGATCTACGAGAACTACACCCTCCTGGCCGTGCCCTTCTTCATTTTCATGGGCACGATGCTCGAGCGCTCGGGCATGGCCGAGAACCTGCTCAAGACCATGGGCATCCTCTTTGGGCCCCTGCGCGGCGGTCTGGCCATCTCCGTGGTCGTCGTGGGCACGTTGCTGGCCGCGGCCACCGGCGTGGTGGGCGCAACCGTGGTGGCCATGGGCCTCATCAGCCTGCCGGTGATGCTCCGCTACGGCTACTCCAAGGAGCTCGCCACCGGCGTGATCGCCGCCTCGGGTACGCTGGGGCAGGTGATCCCGCCTTCGATCGTGCTCATCGTGCTGGCCGACCAGCTGGGCGTCTCGGTGGGCGACCTCTTCATCGGCTCGCTCATCCCCGGCCTCAGCCTCTCGGCCATGTACATCCTCTACGTCATCCTGGTGGCCATCTTCAGCCCCAAGTCGGCGCCGTCGCTGCCGCCCGAGGAGCGCGATCTGCACGGCTGGGCGCTCTTCAAGGAAATCATGCTGGTGATGATGCCGCCCTTGGTGCTCATTTTGCTGGTGCTGGGCAGCATCTTCACCGGCTGGGCCACGCCCACCGAGGCGGGGGCCTTCGGCGCGCTCGGCTCGATCATCCTCGCCTTCTTCTACCGCAGCTTCACCAAGAAGGCGCTGGTGGACACCATGGACGCCACGGCCAAGCTCACCAGCATGGTGATGATGATTCTGGTGGGCTCCACCGCCTTCTCGCTGGTCTTCCGTGGCCTCTACGGCGACATCTGGGTAGAGGACCTGCTGCTCAACCTGCCCGGGGCCGAGGTGGGCTTTTTGGTCACGGTCAACCTGATCATCTTCATCCTCGGCTTCTTCATCGACTTTTTCGAGATCGCCTTCATTATCATTCCGCTCGTCGTCTCGCCCGCGGCCACGCTGCTCGCGCCCATGTTCCCCGACGCGGTCGAGCCGGTGCGGCTGGCGCTGGTCTGGTTCGGCATCATGATTGGCATGAACCTGCAGACCTCGTTCCTCACCCCGCCCTTTGGCTTCTCGCTCTTCTACCTGCGCGGGGTGGCGCCGCCCGAGGTCACGACGATGCACATCTACCGCGGTGCGGTGCCCTTCATCATTATTCAGATCATCGGGTTGACGCTGATGATCGTCTTCCCCGAGATCGCCACCTGGCTGCTCTCGGTGACGTCTTCGGGTTACTAGCCGGGCTTCGCGCCCGCCGCGTCGCCCCGCTCGCCCGAGCGGGGCGACGCCTTTACGGCCATAAATAGCGAGCGCCGCGGCCCGAAGGGCCGCGGCGTGTTGGGTCTCGGGACTACGAGCGCGAAGCCACGTACTGCAGGTAGGCCGACTCGGCGGTGCCGTACCAGCGGTAGATGTCCTCGCGGAAGGCCTTCCAGTCGTTGTAGACCTTCTCGTAGAATTTGTCGGAGGCGGCCAGCTCGTCGAAGAGGGCGAAGGATTCCTTGCGGGCCGCGTCCATGATTTCGTTGGAGAAGCGGCGCAGCTTCACGCCCTTGGCCAGCAGGCGCTTGAAGGCCGGCGGGTTCTTGAAGTCGTAGTCGACCATCATCTGCTGGTTGGCCTCGGCGGCGGCGGTCATGTAGATCTGCTGGTAGGCCTTGGGCAGGGCCTCCCACGCCTTCAGGTTCACAAAGGTGTGGAGTGTGGGGCCCGGTTCCCACCAGCCGGGGTAGTAGTAGTACTTGGCGACCTTGTAGAAGCCCTGCTTTTCGTCGTCGTAGGGGCCGACCCACTCGGTGGCGTCGATGGCGCCGCGCTCGAGCGCGGGGTAGATCTCACCGCCGGCGAGCACCTGCACGGTCACGCCCAAACGCGCCATCACCTTGCCGCCCAAGCCGGGGATGCGCATCTTGAGGCCCTTGAGGTCGGCGACGCTGTTGATCTCCTTGCGGAACCAGCCGCCCATCTGCACGCCGGTGTTGCCGGCGGGGAAGCCGATCATGTTGAAGTCGGCGAAGAGCTCGTTGAGCAGCTTGTTGCCGTTGCCGTCGTAGAGCCAGGCGTTCTGCTGACGGAAGTTGAGGCCGAAGGGCAGCGCGGTTGCGAAGGCGAAGGCCGGGTGCTTGCCGATGTAGTAGTACGCTGCGGTGTGGCCCGCTTGTACCGTACCCTGCTGGACGGCGTCGACGACCTTGAGGCCGTGCACGATCTCGCCGCCCGCGTAAACGCGGATGTCGAAGTTGCCGTCGGTCATCTCGCGCACGCGCTTGGCGATCGTTTCCGCACCGCCATAGATGGTGTCCAGCGACTTAGGCCAGCTGGTGGCCATGCGCCAGCGCACCTTCTTGGTGGTCTGGGCGAAGACCGGGCCGAACACCGAACTCGCGGCAACGCCGGCCGCTGCCTTTTTCATAAAATCACGACGCTTCATCAAATGCCCTCCTTTGCAAACAGCGTTGTTACGGCTCGATTATACGTTCACGAGCGAAGCGGACGCAAGGGGAAGCCCCTCGGGAACGATGGAATTAGTATGCGGCAATGTAGAAATAGGTTTCGTTCACGTCCCGCACCTGGGCGTAGCTCTGGCGGAAGTAGAGCCGCAAACGGTCGTTGAAGCCGTTCGTGGTGTAGACGCCGCGGAAGTAGACCTCGCCTGGCCGGGTGTCGGTGTAGACCGCCCGCACCCGTTGCTTTCCGGTGGGCGGCTCGACCACGTAGCGGTGGCGCATCTGCGGCAGCGGCAGCACGTGGGTGCCCGCGGGGAGGTAGACGCCGTGCTCGAACTCGTAGGTGCGCCCGTCGGGGTCGATGGCGACCAGGCTCACGTAGCCGGGCTGGCGTAGCGTGATCACGAAGCGCACTTCCTCGCCCGGGTAGTAGACCGCGCCCTCGCCCCGGTCGGGCTCGAAGCGGGTGATGACGTTGCTCAGCTCGAAGTCGACCGAGATGCCGAAGCTCACGTCCCCGGGTTCGAGGGTGATGGTACAGGCCGAAAGCCCCAGGGCCAGGCCCAGAAGCAGCAAGGTTCGTTTCATGGCTCCCTCCAGCCTGAGTCTACCCCGGTCTGCTGGGAAGGGAATAAAAGAACGATGAAACCCGGTTAAGCCCCGTCCCACAAACGCGCCTGGGCCACGGGAGCGAAGCGGCGGCGGTGTTCGGGGCAGGGGCCCAGGCGGGCGAGCCGCTCGAGGTGGCGGACGGTGCCGTAGCCCTTGTGCTCGGCGAAGCCGTAGCCAGGGTAGCGCCGGTCCAATCCCAACATGATGCGGTCGCGCACCACCTTGGCGAGGATGGAGGCGGCGGCCACACTCGGGCTCTGGGCCTCGGCGCGGGCAGGGGCCTGGAGGGGGAGCTCGGTGTCCAGGAAGAGGTAGTCGGTCACGAGCGCCTGGGGCTCGACGCGCAGGCGGACGAGGGCGCGCTCGGCAGCGCAGTGGGTGGCACCGAGTACCCCCAGCCGGTCCACCTCGCGGGCGCTGCAGGCTCCCACCGCCCAGGCGAGCGCGTGGGTCAGCAGGTGGTCGAGCAGCCGCTCGCGCTGGCGGGGCGTGAGCCGCTTGGAGTCGCGGTAGGGGTAACGCCCGGGGGTGAGCACCACCGCTGCGGCCACCAGAGGACCGGCCAGGGCGCCGCGGCCCGCCTCGTCCACGCCGGCCACGCGCAGCCCGTCGCGCCAGTAGGGTTCCTCGAGCACGGCTAGACCTCGCCGCGCTCGCGCGCAAGTGCGGCCACGACCTCCTCGGGGTCGTCCACTAGCTTGAGGAGCTCGGCGTCGTGTTCGCCGATGGCCTGCTGGGCGGCGAGGGTGTCGTGGATCCAGCGCTCGAGCCCCTCCCAGTAGGCCCGGTCCATAGCGAAGAGGGGGAAGGGGTGGACCTTGCCGGTCTGGAGCAGCACCAGCACCTCGGTGAGCTCGTCCAGGGTGCCGAAGCCGCCGGGCAGGACCACGAAGCCCACCGCGTAGCGCACGAACATCACCTTGCGCACGAAGAAGTAGCGGAACTGCAGGCTGTGGGTCTGGTAGGGGTTGGGACGCTGCTCGTGGGGCAGCCCGATGTTGAGCCCCACCGAAACCCCGCCTGCCTCGTAAGCGCCCTTGTTGACGGCTTCCATGACGCCCGGCCCGCCGCCGGTGACGACGCCGTAGCCAGCCTCGACCAGGGTGCGCCCCAGCCGCTCGCCCAGGGCGTAGGCCGGGTGACCGGGGCCGAAGCGGGCGGAGCCGAAGACGGAGACGAGGGGCACCTCGATCTGCGAGAGCACCTCGAAGCCGTCAACGAACTCGGCCAGGATGCGGAAGAGGCGCCAAGAATCCGTATGGTGCAGCCGGTCGATGACCCCGTGTTCGTCCGTCATGCCATTAGTCTAGGGGAAGCCCGCGCGGACTAAGGGCCTAGGGTGCCTGGCTGGTCCACTGCTGGTAGAGGAACTCATCCAGGAAGAGCTGGAAGCGGGCGGTGCCCTTCACCTTCACACTGCCCTCCAGGGTCATGCCGCCGGGGGCGTAGGTGTCGATGGGGACACGCCGGCCCGCCTCGTCCTCCACGACCAGGCGGACGTGCACCGGCCCGCCCGTGCCCTGGGGCAGCGGTACCCGGATGGGCACGATCCGCTCACCCGGCCCGAGCTCGACCGGCGGATTTTCCAGCGCGTCCGTAGGCGTGGGTGCTTCGGGCGTCGTCTCGGGGGGCGGCGGGGCGAAGGTGGCGTTTTCGGGCAGGAGCACCTTGCCGCGGGTTGCAACGGTGACCGTGACGGGGCTGCCCACGTCGAGAGCCACCCCTGCCGGGGGCGACTGCGAGAGCACGGTGCCCTCGGGCTCTGGTGAGGGCACCTCCTGGACGTCGCCGAGGCGCAGATCGGCCACCGAGAGCAGGTAGCGGGCGTCGTCGAGGCTGAGGCCCGTAAGGTCGGGTAGAACGGTGCGTTGAGGCGGCGTTCCGGCCGAGGTGAGCACGCGTACGCTCGCCCCCTGGGGCAGCGGAGCCTCGGCGGGCGGTGCGGTGGCCAGCACCCGGCCTTCCGGCAGGTCGCTGGGGCCTTCGGCGCCGGCTGCGGGAACGTAGCCGGATTCTTCCAGTTTGCGCAGGGCTTCGCCCGCGGGGAGGTCGGTCAGGTCGGGCACGGTGCCCGTCTTGGGGCGGTTCAGGGTCAGCTCGAGCTTGCGTCCGGGTTTCACCCGCGTGCCCGGGGGCGGGTTCTGCTCGAGGATGACGTCGCGGGGCTCCTCGGGGTTGCTGGCCTCGACGAAGACCACCTTCAGACCCATGTCGCGCACGGCTTCGAGCGCGCCGCGCGGGTCCTGGCCGCGCAGGTCGGGGAGCACGTACTCGGGGGGATTGAGGTAGCGGTCGACCCCGAAGCCCAAGAGCATGAAGCCGACCACCAGGGCGACCAGCCCCGGTACCCAGGCCTGCCAGGGTCGGCGCACGCGGCTGCGGGCGTGGGGGAGCGACTTGAGGAAACGGCCGCCCAAGCGCTCCGCCTCGGCCTCGTCGTGCTCGGCCAGCGGGTCGAGGGCGGTGACGCGCACCCCCTCCTCGGTGAGGCGCAGGTCGGCATCCGGCAGGGCGTAGCCCAGCGGCGCCAGCGCCGCGACGATGCGACCGACCTCGCGCACCACCCGCCGGCCCTTGGCGGGCAGGGCCGAGGGGGCCTCGAGCTCGGGCCAGAAGACGTAGTAGCGGCCCGGCTTGGCGCTGATCTCGACGCCGGCCGGCAGCGCCCCCAGCCCCGATAGGGCCTTGAGCGCCTTGCGGAAGCGGAAGAAGGCCGCGCGGGCCTCGGGGTTCTTGACCTCGAACCAGTAGAGGCGCCCCGCGCCAGCGGGGCCGCGCACGCGGTAAACGTGCAGGTAGCCGTGCGCCTGTTCCTCGCTGGTTACCTCGTAAGGGCCCAGGTCTTGCGCCATCCTTAGGATTGTATCACCGGGAGCAAGAGATGCGTGAAAAAAGACGGGCGGCTGGTGGCCGCCCGTCTCGTCGCCCGCGCGAACTAGGGCGTGTCGAGCTGGGTGATGGTGAGGTCGTAGTGGCCGGTGGTGCCGTCGGGTCCGTCGCCGTCCCAGGAGGTGACCAGGATGTAGTAGGTGCCGTCGGCGTCGGGGGTGAACTCCACGCGGGACTCGCGCCCGGTGAAGTCGTCGTTAAAGGCCACCTGGTTACCGGCGCTGTCGTAAACGGCGATCATGGTGTCGGGTACGCCGCTGGAAGCGGTCTCGGCGTCCACCTCCACGGTGACGCCGGCGGTGAGGGTCACCGCGAAGATATCGTCGTCACCGAGCGGGTCAATGCTCGCGCTCACCGCGCTGCCGAGCGCCACCGCCTGGGCGTTCGCGGTGTCTACCGCGCTGATGGAGGTGCCGTTGACGGCGGCCGAGCCGTTGGGCTCCTGCTCGGCAACGACCGGGCTGGCGATGTCGAGCGCGTAGCTGTTGAAGGGGCTCGAGGAGCCGTTGAGGTCCTCGACCAGGATATAGTAGGTGCCGTCAGCGGGGGCGGTGAAGCTCACCCAGGCGTCGTCGGTGAAATCCTGGTTGTTGTCGTTCTGGGCCACCACGTTCCCGGCCGAGTCGAAAACGGTGAGCGCCAGGTCCAACTGGCCCGAGAGCGATTCGGTGTTGATCACGAACTCGTCGCCGGTGGTCGCGGTCAGGGCGTAGACGTCCACGTCGCTGCCGGTGTCGGAGTAGATGATGCCCTTGTAGGTTGTGCCTGCGGTTACGGGTGTGGCCGAGGCGGTATCGTCGTTGGGCTCGTAGGGGTCGGTGGGCAGGGCGACGTCGAGTTGTACGTCGAGCATGGACGGGCCAGTGATGCATGCCGTGGTTTCGCTGGTTGCGGGTGCGATGCCGCTTTGCTTGTGTGGGCCGCCCACGAGCACGCGGTAGCAGCCGGGGTCTATCTGCAGGAACATCGCGGTGCCGTCACCGAAGAGGCCGGTGCCCGTGGTCTGCGTGGGCAGGGTGGGGCGGTCGGGTAGGGGGTCGCCGTTCGCGTCCACGGGGACGAGCGTCACGCTGGTCATTGGCAGCGGGGTGCCGGTGTTGAGGTCGGTGACGTTCACGTAGAGGCTCGCGCCGGGGTCCGGAGCGGGCTCGGTGCCGGCGGCGATGGCGAGCGCCTTGGCGACCGCCGCGCCGGCGTCCACGATGCCCCAGCCCAGGTCCTCGTCAAAGCCCGGCAGGGTGTCGGCGTTGGCGTCCCAGGCGGTCTGGGTCAGGATGGTGCGCACCTGGCGCGCGTCCAGGTTCCCGGGGCCGCCCGCGGCCTCCAGGATGAGGGCGACGACGCCGGCCGTGGCCCGGGCTGGAGAACGAGGTGCCGGCGATGTAGGTGTAGTCGTTCTCGTCGCCCGTGCAGCTCGCGCCCGTGGGATCGTTGAGGATACAGCCGCGGGTCGTGGGCACCCAGATGTTCTGGCCGGGCGCGGCCACGTCGAGGTGGACGCCGCGGTTCGAGAAGTCGGTGCGCATGCCGTCCCTGGGATCGTCACCGCCGGGATCGGGCTTGGTGGCGGCCACGGTGATCAGGCCGGGGTGCCAGGCGGGCTCGGCGAAGCCGGTGGTGGGGGTGTTGCCCGCCGACGTGACCAGAACGATGCCGGACTCGAGCATGATGTCCATCACGTCCTTGATCACCTGGTCGTAGGCCCCGCCGCCCCAGGACATGTTGACGACGTCCACGTAGGGACGGCCTGTCGGCGGAGTGTAACCGCCGCAACCGGCGGGCACCGTGATGCCGAAGAAGTCGGGCCCGTAGGCGGTGAAGAGGCCGCCGTAGACGATGCCGGCCAGGGTGAGGTAGCCCTCGGTAGGGTGGTCGATGGCGATGGGCACGATGCTGGCGCCGTAAGCGATGCCGCGGCCGCCGATGTCGTTGGCCACGGCAGCCGCGGTCCCCGCGACACTCGAGCCGTGGGTACCCACCCCGTTATGGGGGGTGTCGGGGCAGATCAGTTCCTGCGTGGTGCCGTAGAAGCCCGGGTAGGCGACGTTGGCCGCCAGGTCGGGGTGGGTGTGGTCGATGAAGTCGTCGTGGATCCCGATCCGCACGCCGGCACCGGTGATGCCTTCGGCCCAGGCGGCCTGCGTGTTCATCTGCCGGTGCATCCACTGCCGGCCGAAGTCGGGATCGGAAACGTCCGGAACGTCCAGCGCGGCGATGCCGATGCCGGTGGTGGCGACCGTACTTACCGGCTCGGGTTTCTGGATCAGGCGGTTGGGAACGGCGTAGCGCACGTCGCCACGGTGCTCCAGAAGGCCGAGCGCTTTCGCTACGGGCAGACCTTTCGGAAGCGCGACCAGCGCCGCCTTGATCGGGGCCCAGTCGTCGATCAGGCTTCCGCCGAGGGCGCTGAGGATCGCGTCGAGGTCGGCGGCGTCACGGTAACCGACGATCACCTGCCCCAGCACGTACCGCTTGTCCAGGTCCACGGTTGGCGCATGGTCGCCGCCGGCGGGTGCGCGGTTGCCCGGAGGGACGGTGCCGGTGCTGCAGGCGGCCAGCAGCGCGATCAAGCCGGCCAGGAAAAGAAGCCTTTTCATGGTCTACCTCCCCTCCGCGTTGCCGGTAGTGGCGACGCCGCTGCCGGTGACGAAGGTGTTGACGGGGCCGTCCTCGACGCCGAAGGGGCCCCAGAGGCCAAAGAAGTCGGACCCGATCGAGACCGCGTCCATTTCACCGTCGTCGTTGAGGTGGGCGGTCACGGCGAACGGCTGCCAGTCGTAGGTGTGGAAGGGTTGCAGCGAAGCGCCGGTCAGCCCGTAGCCGTTTTCCGTCTCGATCACGCCGTGCGGAATCCCCGCGAATCCGTTGAAGGGGTGGAACTCGCCGTCGGCGCCGGACACCACGAAGAGGGGCGACATGTACTCGACGTTGAAGCCGTCCACCTGCACGCGGTCGAGGACGATGGCCATCAAGAAGTTGACCGTCGAAGAGTTCTGCACCGAGATGACGTAACCCGGCTGCAGGTCGACGTCGGTCACGTTGTCGCCCGGGGCTACGGCCTCCACCTGGAAGGCCGGCAGCGGCGTGACCCCGTACTCGTTGGAAGCAGCCCGGTGATCGCCGTTCACGGCCTCCACCCGGTAGGTGAGCAGCACGCCGGGCAGGGTGCCGGGGGTGGCGTCGCGGAAGCTGTACGAACCAGGGACGGGGTCGCCGTTGGCGTCGACGTCCTGAGCGTCGCCTGCGGCAATGCGCCCGATCCGGTAAAAGTCGCCGTCGTCGTTCTTGCGAAGGATTTCAAAGGCTTCGGGAGCGGCAGCTTCCGGGTCGTAGCTCCAGCTGAGGTCCACCCAGGTGATGGCCTTGTCGAGGCTGCTGTCCTGGGGTGCGATCCCGCCTTGCCGGCCCGTGCCGGTGTGCGCCTTCTGTCCCAGCGCCCTGAGTGCGTCGAGGTCGCCCGACTTCAGGGCGACGATCACGGCGTCACCGGTCAAGCCGGGTACGCCGAGGGTACCGAAGACCGCGACGTCGCCGAAGGTGACCGCCTGGGCCTTCAAACCGGTGAGGGCGGCCGGAGCGGGAGCCCCGGCGTCGGGGCTGCGGTAGACGTAGCCGATGGCCTCGGTGCGGTTGCCGTTGGCATCGTAGGCGACGGCGTGCACGGTCACGAATTCGCTGTAGCCGGAGGTGTCAAAGGTAACCTCTTTGCTGCTGCCGTCGAAGTCGAAGAAGCGCTCGTGCCGCACGTAGCCGTTCAGGTAGCCCGAGCTGCCTCCCGGCTGGCCCAGGCCCACGTCCAGGAATTGGAAACCGTTGGTTTCGGGGTCTGCAACCTGGCCGCTCACGGTGACCGTGATCTCGTCACCGGGTTCGTACCAGTCGGGGATGTCCAGGTTCACTTCCGGGGGCTCGACGGTGGCCGCGGGGTCGAAGGCCGGCCGAAGGATGGTGCTGTACAGCGTTTTCTCTTCGAGGGTCATCAGACCCGTCACCCGCGACGTCGCGTAACCGGCTTTGCTGAACGTGAGGGTGTACCGTCCCCACTTGGTTTCGACCGAGTAGTATCCCTTTTCGTTCGTCGTGGCGGTCTCGCCGGTCGGCGCAACCGTTACCTTTACCCCGGCCACGGGCTCGCCGGCCTTCATGTCCACCACGTAGCCGCTGATCGTGGTGGTCGGTGTCTGGAAGACACCGCAGGCGGACAGCGCCACGAGCAACAATGCGCCAACGAATAACGAATGGTTTCAACCTCATCGATTCACCTCTTTCCTTTACGCGCTTGCGCTTTAGGTAGGGTTTTGGTTCAACTTGTTCAGTCTCCACCTCCGAGCATGATGATAAAGCTGTAAGACAAATTAAACGGCGTTTGGCATAGGTATGTCAACCGCGCGCGTGAAGTAGAGTGGTCCTATGGGACTGCTGTTGATTGTGGCGCTCGTGGCCGTGGTGATCGGTATCGGCTTGCTGGCCCAGCCCGGGCGTC
This sequence comes from Thermaceae bacterium, assembly GCA_026985615.1. Taxonomy (GTDB): domain Bacteria; phylum Deinococcota; class Deinococci; order Deinococcales; family Marinithermaceae; genus Oceanithermus. Next base: position 23,722 of record JALSQD010000064.1, read on the forward strand.
GGGGTCTGGGAACCGCTCTGATCCTGACCGGCGTACTGCTCGGCGTGGTGTCGCGCAGCTTCGTGGTGGTGCCCGCGGGGCACGTGGGTGTGGTCTTCAACGTCTTCTCGGGGGTGCAGCCCGATGCGCTGGACGAGGGCCTGCATTTCGTTCTGCCCCTGGTGCAGGAGGTCGTGCTCTACGACGCGCGTTTGCAGGAAGTGACCCTTTCCCAGGCCAACGCCCGCCGGGTCGGCTTCGGCCCCATCCAGGCCCGCAGCAAGGAGGGGCTGGACATCGGCGTGGACGTGACCGTGCAGTACCGCATCGAGAAGGCGAAGGCGCCGCTTTTGCACAAGGAGGTGGGCCCGGCCTACCGCGAGACGATGATCGTGCCGCAGATCCGCAGCAAGGTGCGCGACGCCGTCGGCCTCTTCAACGCTGCGGAGCTGATCAGCACCCGCCGCGGCGACCTGGAGCGCTCGGTCACCACCGCCCTGCGCGAAGCGCTGGCGCAGAAGCACATCGTCCTCGAGTCGGTGTTGCTGCGCGAGATCCGCATTCCCGACACGGTGGCGCGGGTCATCGAAGAGAAGCAGACCGCCGAGCAGCAGGTGCAGATCGAAGAAAACCGTCGCCGCCAGGCCGAGATCGCCGCCCAGCGGCGGGTCATCGAAGCCCAGGCCGAGCGTGATGCGGCCATCCTCAAGGCCGAGGGCGAGGCCAAGGCGCTCGAGCTGCGGGGGGACGCCCTCAAGCGTTACCCTCAGGTCATTCAGCTGACCGTGGCCGAAAAGCTTTCGCCCAACATCAAGACGATCATGCTGCCCACCGACGGCAACTTCCTGCTGGATTTGCGCAAACTGGAAGAAGCGGCTCCAGGCCGCTGACGCTGCTCCTTTTGGATACAGCCAGCAGCTCTATCGCTTACGCTGCAACACCGTCAAGGCGGAGGCAATGGTACAACGTGTTGCAATAGCTAATATATACCAAGTGCAATAATATTTACCAGGATATTGACAAAAAGCAAGGGGGGGGGGGGGCAAACTATTATTGAACCATGGGGAGGGGAAGAAAGGAGCCACCTAAATGATACGGTTCTTCATTGAGTACCTGAAGGCGCTAATGGCCGCAACGGGCTTCGTTGCGCTGCCTGCAGGCCTCGCCTTGGCCGCGCCGGCGGGCGGCTCCCAAGGGAGCTCGCGGCTGGCGGCCGTCCTTGGAGTCTCTGAATCCACTGCCGCATGGATTTTGGGCTTGATTATTGCTGGCGCGTGGATCGTTGCTTTTATTGTTGCTGCTTGGGTAGTTGCAGAAGTGTTGGCTATGCTCGCTGAGGGCGTGAACTTCGCCACGATCGTGGCCTGGTAGCGGGGTTAAAGGCGGTTCGAACCGACGCACCACCACCTCCCCATGGTTCTTTTGGAGGCAGGGTCCATTGTCTGAGATTTTTCGTTGGGTGAAAGCCAACGCCTACTGGCGGGTCGTATCCCTCCGGGCCCTGTTGACCAGCCGGCCCTGGACGGGTTTCGTTATTTTTGTTCTCGTATTTATCACCTTGGGCCAAGTGGTCGTTTTCGTGTGGTTTTTCGGCGACTACGCCAGCAACATCGTGGCGACGATGGGTCCCGGCGCGGCCAGGCTGTACAGCACACCGCTTTTCTTGTGGGCGTCGGCGTTCACTCTGATTTTTGGGGCCGTGGAGTTCCGGCCTGGCGTAGCGCGTTTTTGGGTTATCGAATCCAGCCCGGCACCAGCGAGCTGGCGCTCGCTGGACCGGGCGGTTTCCACGTACACGTTTGCGGCCTTTACCGGACTTCCGCTGTTCCTTGCGGCGGTGCATGCGGCGGGATACCCGCTATGGGGCGGGTTGTCGCTGTTCGCGTGGATGGTGTATTTCGCCATGCAGACCCGGCGCAGCCCGATTCTGGGAATACTGCTCTCCGGCGGATTGGGTTTTTTGTTCGGTTGGTTCGCGGCCTATACGTTTTCACAGGTGTTGTCCGGTAACCTACTCTCCTCCGCAGACGCCGGCGGCTTCGAAGGCATTTGGGCGCTTTTCAAGCCACTCATCTTAATGTTCCCTATGCCCGCCGGGCTCGCCGCCTTCTTGAATCTGCCAGGTCCGGTCCACGCTGCTTGGGTGGTGGGCGCGGCTTTTGCTGCGGTACGCATCCAGCCGCGCTTGGGCGCTCGGGTCACGAGGGTTTACGCGCGGCTGCTCCGCTACATAGGGCACATGCAGAACACCAAGCTGGCTCTGGCCCTGGTGCGTCTGCTCAGCCGGTACCAGGCCAGCCTGGCTGGCGCGGCCGCCTACGGGGCCTACTTATTGGCCTCTCGCTGGTTTCCGATCCCCAGGCCTCCGCTCGGGTTGACGATGTGGATTCTCGTTGCGGTGGCGGTGTCGCCGCTGTTTAACGCAGCTATGTTGCCTGTCTTTGTCGAGTCCGACCGCTCTGAAGTGGGCTCTGTCATCGAAAACAACCTTAGCGCCAAGGAATACCTGCGCGTACTTGTCATGAGAGGGGGGTTGGAGTTGATGGGTGTCGGTTTGTTTCCCTTCGTGTTCATGCCTTCGCTATGGCCTGCCGCAGCGGTACTGGTTGTATGGCTGGCGGCCGTATGGGGATTCTCGCCGATTATGCAGAAGTGGCCGCCGCAGCTGGTTTTGCTCGTGGTGGTCCTGGGCGGGGCGGGTACGCTGTGGGTGATATGAGGCGCAACCTCTATCTTTCTGCGCTAATCGCTACCGCGGTCTACTCGGCAACGTTCTTCTTGGGGGTCCTTGTGCCGCAGCCAGCGGCTTTGGGCGGCGTCGTTACCCGGGCGGAGCCAAGGTTCCTCGATACTTGGCTACACAACGTCGCCTCCCTAGCTCCTCTATGGCTGGGTGCGCTGAGCTTCGGTGCTCTAACTATGCTCTGGCTGGCCTTTCAGGGTTTGGCGCATGGATTCGCGGTTGGACATGCCGGACTTCCGGTTGCTCTGGCGCTGGCCAAAATTTGGCGGCACGGCCTTCTGGAAATCGCCTCGATTCTTCTAGCGGCAACCTTTGGTCTGAGCCCGGGGGTAGCTTTGTTTTTAGAAAACAAAGTTGTTTGGCCAAAGCTCACTTGGTTGCTAGGCATGCTTGCATGGTTGAGTTTGCTGGGCTTGGCCGCCTATCTGGAAGGGAGGGGTTTGTGACCATCCGCAGGGTTGTTCTGCGAGTTGCAGGGGTTACCCGCACGTACCTTACCGAAAAGGGCGTTTTCGACGTTTCTTTTTCAATCGGGCAAGGCGAAAGGGTGGCGCTCGTTGGGCCGAACGGCGCGGGAAAAACCACCCTCTTGGAGGTGCTGGCGGGGGTGGCGAAACCCAAGTCGGGGACCGTGGAGCTGATGGGCGAGCCGCTTTTCCATGAAAGGACATACAAATCCCGTTTGGCCTATCTACCTGAGCAGCGGGGGTACCCATCGTACCTCTCGCCGAGACTGACCGTCCGGCTGGCGGAGCAGCTCTGGATGCAACCGGGGTTGCAGGAGCGCTTTTGCAAGGAGGCTGAGCGGTTAGGGCTGGACAGGGACGCCATGGACTTGCCCGTGAGCGCGCTTTCGCAGGGTAACAAAGAAAAACTATCTCTGGCCTTGGTGTTTAGTCGCAGGGCGGAGCTGTACCTTCTCGATGAGCCTGAAGCCCACCTGGACGCCATTTCCCGCAACCGCCTGGAGAAGCGGCTGCACAGCCTGAGCATTGACACAGGCAAAGCGGTGCTTTGGGCCACTCACGACGTGCATCTGGCCGCGCGTACGGCGGACCGCGTAGTAATCATTAAAAACGGAAGATTGAGGATGTTAGAGAGGGTCAGCGACGGTGACGCGATCCTAGTTGCCCTCGAAGGACTGGAGGAGCACCGTGATTGAACTGATTACCTCTCCCCAGAAAGCCTTTTCCAGCACAGTACGCGGCAAGCCCAACCCATTGGCTGGCTTCTTAGTGGCCGGACTGGCTCTTTTTCTCTTGGCCTTGGCCAAGCAGGTGGCCATGCGAACACTGCCGGCGGCGGCAACGCTTACGTTACGCGTGCCTGTGTGGGTGATTGCTCCCACGGTCGGTTTTTTTGGCGCGCTGTTCCTCTGGGGTGCATTGACGTTTGGCCTTAGCCTGGTGCTGGGCGACTCTGCCCGGACCGCGCAGCTGGTAGGTTGGGCGTTTGTGCCGTTCGTAATCCTTGGTCTCGTCGAGGTGCTCGTAGCCGCTTGGTGGCCAGCCAGGGTTCAAGCGCCGCCCCATCCCGAAGGCCTGATACAGGTATTGCTATGGTCGGCCGAGGTACAGACACTGGCCCAAAAGTCGCTTACATTTCGCATCTTCACCGTCATGGAACTCGTTGCAGTCTTTTGGGGCAGTTACCTGCTCTGGGTGGCTTTGAAGGTTTGGAGGCCGCACAAAGCTGTTGTAGGAGCCGCGGTGTTCGGTACTTTCATGTTGGGATTCTGGCTACTGCGCAACCTTCCTTCGCTCGGGTGGGTTTGATCTCCATACAGTATTCTGGAAGACACAGGGGGATACCATGATCGAGGTTTTGTTTCAGCCTAAAGCGTTTTTTAGCCGGCTTGCAGAGAAAGCGCCGCGGGTCTGGCCTGCGTTCGGGGTATACTTCCTGGCTTTGCTGGTCACCGCTGTGGGCTCGCAGCTAGCGCTCCGCAACCTGGCGTCCCCCGTCGCCTTTGGCAGCCCCTGGCTGTGGGCGGTGGTGGGGTCGTTGCCAGCCGCTTTCGTGATGTGGGGCCTGTTTGGGTTCGTGGTCATGCTGGCCAGTGGCAGCGGCGCGCGGGCCTTCGAGGTGGTGGGCTGGGCAGCGGCGCCCTCGCTCGTCTTAGGGCTGGTGCTGCTGGCGGCGGGCGCGCTGTTTCCGGTTCAGGGTACGGTGCCGCCGGCCCCCAGCGACCCGGCGCAGCTGGCTGAATGGATGAAGTCGTATCAGGCGGTCGTGCAAGCGAGCACCTTTACGCAAATCAGCCGTACTCTGGCTTTGCTGGCTCTTTTGTGGTCGTCCTGGATCGTTTACGCCGGGTTGGGGGTTTTCGCCCGCGCCAGGGCGGCGCTCGGCGCCGGGGTGTACCTGTTGCTGCAGCTGGGTTTGTACTTGCTGGGGAACGTACGGTTGGGTGGATGAAGAAGCGCTGGCTCTGGACCTTCTGGCTGCTGGGTGCGGCGCTGGCCTTCGGGCCCGAGGCGGCGCTGGAGCAGAAGCCCCTCGGGTATTCGGCGGCGTTCCTGGACGCCGAGCTTGCGGGTTGGGAGGAAGCGTTCGCCCGTACCGGTTTTGCTGGCTCGGCGAGCGTAGGTTACGGGGAGGATTGGAACTACGGGCTCTCGCTCCAGCTTTCGTTCGACTCCGAGTCGCGGCTGCGGGCGGTCGTGGCCGCGCT
>JALSQD010000065.1 GCA_026985615.1 Thermaceae bacterium
TGGAGGTGGTCGTTCCCGACGAAGAAGACCGCCAGACCGTTCACCGCATCATTTACGATGAACTGGTCCAGGGCGTGATACGCCAGGAGTCGCGCCAGGCCTACCGCGAGGTGATGGCGCGGCTGGCGGAGCGTGGGGCCGAGGGCATCATCCTCGGTTGTACCGAGATCGGGCTGCTGGTGGGGCCGGAAGACGCCCCGGTGCCGGTCTTCGACACCACCGAGATCCACGCCAGGGCTGCGGTCGAGCGGGCGCTGGCGGGGTAGCGCACGCCGCGCGAGGCGTGGCCGGACCCGGCCGCCCGGCCCCCTTTGGCGCTGGGTCGGGGTACCTGCTCGTTAGCCTCTTCGTAGCCAACCTGTTGCCCTGCTGTCTGGAGGCGGCCGGGTACGGTCTGGCGGCACTCGGGACCTTCTATCTTGTCTACCTCGGCGGCACCGCGGAGCGCTGCTGGCCGGACGGCTCGCCCGCCTGCGCGGCCTTGGGGGCGCCGGCGGCTGGATGTTGCTGCTGGCGGCTTTGGGGGCTCCTGACCGCGGCCGCGTTGCTGATCGATTTTACCCTTCTACTCGCCGGGGCCTTTGGGCTACACGCCTTGGCCGAGGTCGCCGCCGGTCGCTGGGGCGCGGGGGTAGGCGGGGCCTACGTGAGCGCCTACTACCTGGGTGGAGCGCTCGCGGACTGGGTCTATCCGTTCTTCCTCGATCGCGGCATGCCTGGGCGATAGCGTTCTAGGTAGCCCTGTTGCTGCTTATGGCCCTGCTGCTCGGGCGGGCGCTAGCCGGTGCCAAAGCTCGGAGCGGGTGAAGGCGGCCGGGTCGGTCGTCTGCCCCAGAATGCGCACCTCCCAGTGGAGATGGGGGCCGGTTGAAAGGCCGGTCATGCCTATATAGCCGATCAGGTCGCCCCGCTCCACCGTTTGCCCCGACTCCACCACTCGCTGTGAGAGGTGGTAGTAACCGCTGCACACCCCCAGACCGTGGCGCAGAATTACCGCGTTGCCGCGCACGTAGAGCTCGTCCGAAAGCCCCACCACCCCCGCGGCAGGAGCGTAGACGGGTGTGCCCTCCTTGCCGCGCAGATCCACCCCGCCGTGCCAGCCACCGGGTCGGCCGTTGTAGCTGCGACGCGTCCCAAACTCGGAGGTCACCTCGACCTGCTCCAGCGGCCAGCGCCAGGGGCCCTGCCAGCGCACCTCCGGCGTCCAGGGGCCGCAGGCCTCGAGAAGCCGCGCCTTCTCGGCGCGGATCTTCTCGCGGTCGAGGAGGGCGTTCTTCTCCTCGCTGAGCATGATGTTCTCGTGCCCGTAACCACCGGCAACCACTAAAAGCTCACCTTTTAAATCAGGACCCTTGAGCACGAAGGGGTAGAGCCCCGGATTGGTGTCTGCGGGCACCGGGACCAGCGCCACATCGCTAGCAACCGGCACTTTCAAATTGAAAACCTGCACCGTTCCCACGCCTTCGGGAACGCGAAAGACCGCCGGCTCGCCCTGCACAGGCGGCCAGGGTGTGACCGAGAGCCCCCACCCTTCCGGCCAAGAGGGGTCTGAGGGAACCACAAGCCTCTGGCCGGCGCGGATCAGGTTGACGTCTTCGATGCCGTTGGCTGCAGCTAGGGCCTCGAGTGGCACCCCGTAGGTCTCGGCGATGCGGTAGAGGGTCTCGCCCGGTTGGACTACGTGCACCGGCGCTGCGGCCAGCGCAAGGCCGATGGTCAGGAAAAGCCAGATGAATCGCTTCATTTCGCAGCCATCGTTTCCGGCATCAAGACGAGCACCGCGTGTCCCTTGGCGACGAGTTTATCACCGGCAAACATCTCGGTGTCGACGACCACCTTGCGTGCCTTCACCTCGACCTCGTGGCCCACCAGCCGCAGCTCCGCGCCCAGCGGCGTGGGGGCCAGGTAGTCGACCTCCAGGTGGGCGGTGACGAAGCGGGGAGCCTCTTCGCTGCCGGGTTCCTTGCCCTCGGACCGCATTTTGAAGATGGCTGCCGAGCCGGTGGAGTGGCAGTCGATCAGACTGGCGATCAGGCCGCCGTAGACGAAGCCGGGGATGGCGGTGTGGTAGGGCTCGGGGATGAAGCGACTCTCGGTGTGCTCGCCCGCGGGATAGGTCTTGAGCTGGTAACCGTGGGGATTCAGGCGTCCGCAGCCGTAGCAGTGGGCTACGTCGTCGGGGTAGGTGTCCTGAATGGCGATGCGCATACCTCAGGCTACCCAAAAATGACCGGCCGCAGGGCGGCCGGTCGGGTATGGATGTATGAGAGCGGGCTACCACTCGAGGCTCATTAGCTCCTGGTGGATGCGGCGTTTTTTGTCGTCGTCTAGGGGTGGGCTATGGTTGTTATCAAAGTCGATTTCGAAAAACTGGTTTGCTTCGCTTTGCCCGAAATCTGGATAGGTTTTGCTCTCTTGCTGCATGGCATCCTCCCTTGCTCAACTCAAGACTAGAGAGCTTGTCGCAGCCGCAACACCCCTAAATGAGGGCCCCAAAATGGGGGTAAATAAAAAAGCATTTATATTTTTTATTGACTGCGGCGCTCCTCGTTGGTGTGCTCTCGGCGTGCGACGACCTGGTTTCGTTGCTAGATGACGCGACCCTGTCCGGAACTGTGGTGGACGCCACCACGGGCGAGGGGATAAGTGGCGCGCAGGCCTGTTTGGTGGCTACGGGCGAGTGTGCCTTAACGGATGTCGAGGGCGCTTTTACGTTAAGCGGCTTGCCGGAGGGTAGCCAGACCATCGAGGTTAGCGCTACCGGCTACACTACTTTGCGTCAGAGCGTAAGCCTCGTCAACGGCGAGACCGCGGAGGCGACCTTCATGCTGAACCCCTCGCTTGCCCAAGGCGAATACCGCGTCGTGCTGAGCTGGGGCAGTAACCCCGAGGGCCTGGACTCCCATTTGTGGGTTCCACTCGCGGATGGCACGTACTACGAGGTTTACTTTGATGATGAGGGTACCTGTAGCAGCGATCCGTGGGCATGTCTCGATGTAGACGACACCGACGGTTACGGTCCGGAGACCATCACCATCGCCCAGATGCAAGGCGGTGTTTACAGCTATGCGGTTCACTGGTACTCGGGTACGGGCACCTGGGCTGGCTCGGAGGCGGTTGTTCGCCTTTACGATGCCGGCGGGTTGGTGCGGGAATTTTCTGCTCCGAATGACTCCACTTACGGCGAAGACAGCTGGTGGTACGTCTTTGATCTCGAAAACGGCGTGGTGACCTCCAAGGACCTGCTAAGCACCACCCCTCCCCTCCCCTCGAGCGTCTCGCTCCAGCGAGTCAAGTAGACTGCGGCCGAATCGCGACCAGCCAGGCGGCGCCGGCGCCGCCTGGCTGGTCTGTGGGATTGCTGGGCCGATAGACTGGATAGGCTTGATGGAGGCCTGCTACATGAACTCTACGACGCGCTACACCCTTGCCAGCTTCTTTCTTCTCTTCCTCCTAGGGGCCTTCGTGGCCACGCCCGGGGCCGTACTGCCCGCGTGGCGGCTGGAGTTTGGCGTGCAGGAGGCCATGGCAGCCTTTTTCCATGCCCAACTCCTGGGGCTTTTGCTCGGGGTGAGCCTCGCCATCCGGCTGCGCCGCCGTCACCCGCTCGTGCCCTTGGCGGCGGTGGCGCTTGGGATGGGCTACGCCGCGATGGCGCTGGCCCCGGCCTTCGGCTGGGTGGTGCTGGCGGCGGGGGTGGCGGGCCTGGCCCAGGGGGTGCTGAATGTCCACGCCAACGGCTTGGTAGGTGAGCTGCATCCCGAGCGCAGGGTTCTGATGCTCAACCGCGTGAACGCGGCCTTCGGGCTGGGGGCGGTATCCGCGCCGCTTTTGATGACGCTTTTGCCCTGGCGGGCTGCGTTTTGGGGGTTTGCGCTGGCCTTCTTCGCCTCCGCGGTGCTGGCCTGGGGCGCGCCGCCCACAGCTTCGGCAAGTAGCCGTGTTTCCTGGTCGAGTCTGCGGGCAGCGCTGCCGCTGTTGCTGGCCGTGGGGCTTTACGTGGGCGTGGAGGCCTCAATCTCGGCCTGGAGCGGGGCCTACCTGGCCGAGCTTGGGTACCCGCTGCGCCTGGCTGGGCTGCTGCTTTCGGTTTACTGGTTCCTGCTCACGTTGAGCCGGCTGGGGCTCGCCCACTGGGTGGCGGCGGCGCCGTTGCAGCGGCTGCGCCAGCTCACCGCCGCCAGCCTGGGGGTGCTAGCCGCCCTTTTTTGGCCGCCCCTGGCTCCACTCTTTCCGCTAGCGGCGATCTTTTTTGGCCCGATTTTCGGGACCAGCTTCGCCTACATTCAGGGCCGCTACGGGCAGGAATGGACGGCGGGGATGTTCTACGCTGCAGCGCTGGGGAGCACGCTGGCGCCCTCGCTGTTTGCCTGGTTGCCCGATCCACGCTGGATACCGCTCGGCTTTTTGTTTTTGGGTGGACTCTTGTTCGCGAGTGTGGCCCACGCCGAGCGCCGGGCTTGAGTTAGAGGGCATAGTGCTCGAAGGCGCGGGGGTCGAAGGCGACCTCGAGCAGGTCCTCGCGGTAGAGCCAGCCGTCGCGTAGCTTGGGGAACGGCGCGAAGCCCCCTTCGGCGAGGAGGTGGAAGGCGAGCTCGCTGGGGCGGGTAATCGCCGGGTGAAAGGCCAGCAACGCGGCCCGAGCGGCACCGAAGCTGCTCATCGCCTGGGAGCCGATCATGGCTTCCTTCCCGCGCACGCGACTGCGTTCGAGTTGCCCGATGCTCCAGCAAAAGCCGGTACGCGCCGGCTTGACGTTGGCGATGTCGAAGGTGTCGAGCTCGAGCTCGCGCCAGAGCTCGCGCAGGGTGAAGATCGAGTCGTCGGCGATGAGTGGCAACACCCCGGCGGCACGCAGTGCCTGCCGCTCGTGTACGAACTCTGCTGGCAGGGGCTCTTCCACCATCGTCACTCCCAGCGCGTGCCAGCGCTCGAGCATGCGCGCGGCTTTCTTCAGCGGCAGTGTTTCGTTGGCGTCCACGTAGACCTCGACGTCGGGGAAGGCCTCGCGCAGGGCGCGGATACGGGTGAGGTCGCCGTCGCTGCCATCGACTTTGAGCTTGAAGACGCGGACGCCGCGCTCGTGGGCGAAGGCTGCACTTTGGAGCACGGTGTTCACGTCGCCCTGGCCCACGATGAAGCTGACGCGCACCCGCTCGTGCTCGTGGGGCAGGAGGTCGGCGAGCCGCTTGCTCTGCGCCGCTGCGCGGGCGTCCCACAGCGCCATCTCCAGGGCCGCCTTGGCTCCGTAGTTGAAAGGGAGCCGGTCCAGGGTGCGGCGTACCTGGGCCGGGGCGTCGAGGTCGACCTCGTGTAGGAGCGGCTCGAGCCAGCGCACCGCGCCGCGCAGGCTCTCGGCGGTCTCGCCGTAGATGGTGGGGCGCAGCGCCGCCTCGGCGCGCCCCACGAAGCCGCCCTCCAGGTGCACCTCAACGAGCACGTGTTCGAGCGCGGTCAGGCGCTTGCCCACGCCCCAGCGCAGCTCGGCGGCCAGCGGGATGCGAAACGGGCGCAGGCGGATTTCCTTGAGCTTCATCGCCCAACCTCCTGCAGCCAGGCGCGGGTGCGCCGGGCCGCCGCCTCGGGGTCGATACGGGTGGCGTCGAGAAAGAGCGCGCGCCGGCATCTCGCGAGCGCGCGCCGGGGGCCCTCTGGGCGATAGTTCTTCTGCTCCTCGACCACGATCTTTAGCTTGGCGATCAGATCTTCGAGTGGGTAGCCGCGGCCGAGCAGCCGGTCCAGCTCGCTCTGCGCGAGCATCCCTTCGGCGAGTTCGCGAAAGCGGGCGATCTCCTCGCGGCTGACGGCCGCGTGGTCGAAGCGTTCGCCGCGGCCCAGCAGGCGCTCGAGCCGCACCGCCGCAGGGGCCTCGAGCACCACGAAGTAGGCCCGGTCGAAGTGCTCGCGGGCGTAACGCGCCTCGGCCTCGCCGCGCAGCCCGTCGAAGACGAGCGGCCAGACGGGTTCGGTGTGGGCGGCTGCCAGCGCTTCCGCCAGGCCGCCGGGGTGCTCCATGCGCCAGCGGGCTGTTAAGCGAAAGCGTTCTGTGCGGTTGAGGCCCTCGGGTAAGGCGCCTAGTTGCGGCAAGACGTAGCGGTTCACCAGTTCGCGGCGGCCCAGCAGCGTGGGCCAGCCCAGGGCGCGGGTGAAGCTGGTCTTGCCCACGCCGGTAAGGCCCACGACGATCAGCAGGGGAAGCTCGGTGAGGGGGCGGGTACCGGGGGCGGGTTCGAAGCGGAGCGCGTGCGGCACAGGGACATTATGCCCCATACGTTTGAGGGTTGCCGGTACTGGCCCCGGTCAATAGACTGGAACTGGAGGTGTCCACGATGAAATTTTCGAGAGGGTGGTTGGGAAGTTTTGTATTGCTTCTTGCTTTAGTCGCTTGCAGCACGTCCACTACGCCGCTGGAGCCGCAGACTACGCAGGCCGACTTTGGTCAATCGGTGCAGGACTTCCAGGCCGGCCTCGGTACCGTGGCCGCTGCCGCAAGCCAGGACCTGGCGCTGCAGGCGCTGAAGGCTACCCCCCCCGGCGCTCCCGGTCTGCCCGTCGGCGCCCTGGCCGCGAATCTGATGCAGCTCGGCGCCCCGCCGCTTACGCCTGACGGCGCCCTCAAGCTGCTGGGCGGGCTGGTTCCGCTCGCCGACCAGAACCTCGAGCGCGGCAAGTGGGACTACGATCCGAACATTCCCGGCTGGGTCGAGGACAACGACTACACCGGTGACGACCTCGTCCTCAGCTGGCCTTTCACCGACACCGACAGAGTCGGCCACGTGGCTGAGCTGACCCTCGATTGGAACGCCGAAGCCCCAACCGTGGACGTCCGTGGACCCGACGGCACCACCAGTGAGGTGCCCCAGGGCATGCAGGTCACGCTGGAGGTCGATGGCGATGAGGTTGGCAGCCTGCGCGGACTGTTCGCCTGGTACAGCTGCGACGGCACCCTGATCGCCGAACCCACGAGCGTGGTGCTGAGCGGCAGCGCGGGCGTGAGCGACCGCGTCGGGTTCAACTTTGACCTGAGAGCCAGCGACACCCTCATCGAATCGAGCGGCAGCATCGAGGTGACCGCGGGGGGCAACCGCGCCGACCTTTCCTGGGAAGTCTCGGCCGGCGGCCAGTTCACCCGCGGGACCGACTGCTTTTTCGAGGACTTCGACGCCGACTCCGGCCACATCAACTTCTACACCTCCGAGACCGTGGGCGGCGACACCAGCAGCTTCGACTTCAACACCGACTTTAGCCTCAACTTCAACGCCTTCGGTGGCCTCGACTCGGCCGTGCTTTCGAACGGCTTCGTCATGGTGGACGGCAGCGTGGCTGTCACCTTCTCGGGCACCCTCGACGACAGCAACCACAACTGCGTGCCTGGAGAGAACGTGACCCTCAACTTCGCCGACCGCAGCACCTCGCTCGAGGACTACCTGATCAACGAGTGGGGCGCGAGCCCGGGTTGCCCCTACTAGTGGGTGTTCAATCCGACGCGAACGTGGGCCGCTGCAATCCGGCTCACGTTCTTTTTGTGGCCGGCCTCTAAAATACGGGCATGGCCGAACGCCCCAAGCGACCCGAAAAGAAGCTGCGCGAGTACAGCGAGAAGACGACCCGCCGCATGACCGACCTGGACCCCGCCGGGCTGGTGCTCGACAAGGCCCCCGACCGCGCCCGGCGGCAGTTCATGAACTACGCCTTCTTCAAGCTCGACCCCGCCTTCCGCAGGCTCGAGCCCAGCGAGATCGAGGCCGCCAAGGACGAGTTCGCCGCGGCCGTGGACAAGTGGGCGGGCCGCGAGGGCTTCATCGTGCGCACCTACTCGCTCGTGGGCCTGCGGGCCGACACCGACTTCATGATCTGGCGCATCGCCTTCGACCCCGCCGAGTTCCAGGCCATGCAGCGCGAGCTCAACCGCACCCGCTTGGCCGGTTACCTGACCCAGCCCTACAGCTACCTCTCGATGCAGAAGCGCTCGATCTACGTCGACCGCTACAACCCCGAAGGCGAGGGGGTGGAGCTGATGCCCGGCGAGGGGGACTACCTCTTCGTCTACCCCTTCGTGAAGAAGCGCGAGTGGTACAAGCTCACGCCCCACACCCGCCAGGGGATGATGGACGAGCACATCTACGTCTCTGCCCCTTTCGACGGGGTGCGCCTCAACACCAGCTACTCCTACGGCATCGACGACCAGGAGTTCGTCGTCGCCTTCGACGCCAACCACCCCCAAGAGTTCGTGGACCTGGTGCACCGCCTGCGCTTCACCGAGGCCAGCCTGTACACCCTGCGCGACACCCCGATGTTCACCTGCAAGAAGAAGCCGGTGCGCGAGCTGCTCGACGACCTGGCATGAGTTTCTTGACAAACGCGGGGCGGCGTCTCAAGATGAACTATGCGGCCCGTGGAGGGTTGGCCGAGCGGTTGAAGGCGGCGGTCTTGAAAACCGCTGTGGGCTCACGCCCACCGGGGGTTCGAATCCCTCACCCTCCGCCAAAACACAGCGTGGAGAGGTGGCCGAGTGGTTGAAGGCGGCACCCTGCTAAGGTGTTGTACCCCTACCGGGGTACCGCGGGTTCGAATCCCGCCCTCTCCGCCAGACCGGCCCCCGCGTTCGCGGGGGCCGCGCCTTTTAGCGCCGGGTGATGCCGAGTCCAGGCCTGCGCGGGAGGACAAGGCGGGCGCCGTCGTAACCCAGGCCCTCGAAGGGGTCGTTCTTTATCAACAAGGGTCCGTCGAGGTCGGCGTGGTCGGCTAGTGGCGCCAGGTGGGCGGCCGCGCCCACGGCGAGTCGGGTCTCGACCATGCAGCCCAGCATCACCTGCAGGCCGAGGCCTCGGGCGGCCTCGATCATCGCCCGCGCCGGGGCGAGGCCGCCGCTCTTGGCCAGTTTGATCACCACCCCGTCCACGTAGGGGGCCCAGTCCACCACGTCGCGGACGGTCTTGATGGGCTCGTCGGCGAAAAGGGGGAGACTACCTTTCAACTCGGCGTAAGCCGCGCGCTCTTCGGGCGGGAGGGGTTGCTCCAGGAACTCGACGCCCAGGCGCACGAGCTCGGGGAGAAGGCGGCGGGCGGTCTCGAGCGTCCAGCCGCCGTTGGCGTCAACGCGGATGCGGGCGTCGGGGCGGGCGGCGCGCACCGCCTCGAGCCGCGCCAGGTCGCCTGCGGAGCCCAGCTTGAGTTTGAGGACGGGCATCTTCGCGGCGCGGGCCAGGCTGGCCATCTCCTCGGGGTCGCCCATGGCGACGGTGAACGAGGTGGGCGGGGCGCGCCCGGCGTCGAGGCCCAAGAGTCGCCACAGCGGTGCGCCCAGCGCCTGGCCCCAGAGGTCAAAGAGCGCCATCTCCAGCGCGGCCCGCGCCGCGCGCGAGCCCCCGGCAGGCAGGCGCGCGAGCCTGCCCTGCAAGCTGTTGGGCGCATCCTCGAGCCGGGCGCGGGCAGCCTCCAGGTAGGCGGCCACCGCCTCCACGCTCTCGCCATGGTAGTTTACCACCGCGGCCTCGCCGAGGCCGCCCTCCAGGTCCACGAAGACTGCGGTCCGCGTTTGGCTGGTGCCGTGGGCGATGCGGAAAGGGTGGGCTAGCTCGAGGGTGTAGGTCTGCCAGTCGAGGCGCACGGTTAGATGAGGTCGAGGGTATGCAGGATGGCCCAGGCGTAGGCGGGGGCTTCGTTGCAGGCGAGCTTACGGTAGGCTGCCGGGCCGGGGATGGGGGTGCCGGCCGAGGCCAGGCGGGCGGCCTTTTCCAGGCAGCGGCGGCGCAGGGTGTAGGTCTTGTTGCTTGAGCTCACGCGCACCACCGCGGTGTTTTCAGTGACCTTTTCCACGGTGAAGGCGTCGCCGCGCTTGGTGGCAAGGCGGTGATCCTCGAGAGCGTGCACGGCCTCCCAGTCGAGCGCGGCGGGGGGTGTAGTCTTAGGGGTGTGAGAAGGGGCCTCGCGTGTGGAGGCTGGCTCCGTGGGGTCGGCCTCCAGCTCCGCCAGGCCGCGCACAACCGCCACGACCAGTCGTCCGGGGCCGTGCACCCCCTGCACCATTATCTGGCCGATATCGGCCGACTTGCTGGGGCCCGAGTGCAGTGCCAGGGCGCTGGGTGGGTCGTCTGCGAGTCGCCCCAGCACCTCGCCCAGGTGCTGGACCACCTCGGACTCGTCCACCCAGACAAGGTGCGCCGGGGGTAGGAGCTGAAGCCTTCGGCCCTCGGTGCTCGAAAGCAGTACGCTTCCGGTGTCGGCCACGGCCGCAAGGGCGCGGCTCACGCCCAGCTCGGCCTTTTCGGGCGGCGCAGCCGGCAGCGACGGCCGCAGCGCTTCGGGAATGAGCGGGCTCACCGCCGCGTTTTTGAAGCCCGCGGCCCAGTCCTCTAGCCAGTTGCGGGCGGCGGCCGGGCCTTCGAACCGATGCGCCTCCACGCCGCTGGCCTTTGCGTGGGCGAGGAAACGCGCTACTGCACCCGTTTCCTCTACAGCGGGACGCCAGGGCCTCGTGGGTGCCTCTACCGGCCAGCGGCCCTCGAGGGCGCGGCGTACGCGTTGGAGGATGCGGCTCCTGGCGTCAGGCACCGTCCAGTTCCTCCTCCCAGATCTCGCGGAAGCTTTTGGGGCTGGGCTCGAGCGCCCCGTGACCCGCGGCCCAAGCGCCCAGAACAGGCAGCCAGGGCGCGCCGGTGAGGGGCGCGGTGAGGCGGAGCAGCTTGCTTGAAAGCCGGTAGAAGCGTGGCCGCGTCATCACCTCGGCGTAGCCCTCGAAGGCGAGCCGCTCGGTGGCGGGGGCATGCTTTGTGCTGCGCACCCGCCAGGTGAGGATCTGTTTGGGCAGGGGGATGCGTACCGGGCAGACGTCGGCGCAGGCGGTGCAGAGGCTGCAGGCGTAGCCGAGGTCTTCGGCCAGACGGGGATCCTTGAGCCCAGGGGTGAGCACGATACCGATGGGCCCAGAGTAGACCTGGCCGTAGGCGTGTCCGCCGGTCTGGCGGTAGACGGGGCAGGCGTTGAGGCAAGCGCCGCAGCGGATGCAGGAAAGCGCCTCGTGCATCTCGCGGTCGGCGAGGACACTGGTGCGGCCATTGTCCACGAAGATGACGTGCAGGTGCTCGGGCCCGTCGGGCTCGCCCTCGCGCCGCGGCCCGTTGATCAGGCTCACGAAGGTACCGATCTTCTGGCCGGTGGCGGCGCGTGCGAGAAGCTGCAAGAAGACCTCCAGGTCGCGCGCGCGTGGAAGCAGCTTCTCGATGCCCACGAACACTACGTGTACCCGCGGCGTGCTGGTGGTGAGGCGGATGTTGCCCTCGTTTTCCACCAACACCACCGTTCCTGTTTCCGCCACCACGAAGTTGGCGCCGCTGATGCCCATATCGGCAGTTAGGAAGGCTTCGCGCAGCACCCGGCGGGCGACAGCGGCGAGCGTCTCTGGGCTGGCGTCCGGCGGCGTGCCCAGACGCTCGTGGAAGAGGGCGCGGATCTCCTCGAGCCCCTTGTGGATCGCCGGGCCGACGATGTGGCTTGGCGGCTCGCCCGCGAGCTGGATGATGTACTCGCCCAGGTCGGTCTCGAAGACCTCCACCCCCAAGCGCTCCAGATGCTCGTTCACCCCCAGCTCCTCGCTGAGCATGCTCTTGCCCTTGACCACCCGCCGCACGCCGTAGCGCTCCACCAGCTCCTGCAAAATCCGCTGCGCGTCCTTGGCGTCCTCGGCCCAGTGGACCTCGGTGCCGGGGGCGGTGAGGTTTCGTTCGGCCTCGAGCAGGTAGCGGTCGAGCCGGCTCAGGGTGTGGCGCTTCGTCGCCGCGGCCCAGTCGCGCCAGGCCTCGGCCTCGACCTCGCCGTAGGCGCGCTCGCGGTTGCGGTCGAAGTGGAGGGTGGCGCGGGTGACGGCCTCGCGCACCTCGGGCGCGTGCTCGAGCGTGCGCCGGGCTGCTGCCTTGTACCCCTTAGCCGCCACGGTGGGCCTCCCAAAGCAGGCTGGCGACGTGCCGCACCGGCACGGCGAGCCCGCGCTTCTTCGCGCGCCCGGCCAGGTGCAGCAAGCAGGCGCCGTCGGCTGAGGTGAGCGCGTCCACCTCGGGCAGGGTGTCGAGTTTGCGGTCGGCCATGGCCAGGCTGACAGGTGCGTTCTTGACTGAGAAGACGCCGCCGAAGCCGCAGCACTCCTGGTCGGCCTCCCAGGGCACGACCTTGGCCCCGGCCGCCTCGAGCAGGCGCACCGGCTCTTCCTTGATGCCCAGCTCGCGGCTGACGTGGCAGCCGTGGTGGTAGGCCAGCCTCCGGCCCGTGAGCCCCCGACCCACGCTTTCTGTGTTCAGCACCCGCACCAAAAACTCCACCAGTTCGTAGCTACGTCCTGCCAGGTCCAGCGCCGCGTCGTAGCGGTGGCGATCGCCCTCGAAGAGGCGGGGGGTGTAGGCGCGCAGCATCGTGGTGCACGAGCCCGAGGGCAGCACCACGTACTCACACCCCGCGAAGACGTCCTGGGTGTGGGCGGCCATTCTGCGGGCCTCGTCCCAGTGCCCGGCGTTGAAGGCGGGCTGGCCGCAGCAGGTCTGCGCGCGAGGGAAGCTGACCTCCACGCCCAACGCCCGCAAGAGCCGGACCGCGTCGGCGGCGGCTTCAGCGAAAAACTGGTCGGCCAGGCAGGTGACGAAGAAGCATACCCGCATCTATGGGGTGATTATACCGGTGCATTTAGGTCGAACGCCCCGGAGGGCTGGGGGTGGCGGCGAACTTGAGCTCTACCTCGCGCAGGCTCTCGGGGGCGCCCATCACGGTCACCTTGTCGCCCAGGCGCAGCTGGGTGTAGCCGTGTGTGACGATCGCCTGGCCGTCGCGGTGGATGGCCAGAACCAGGGTGTCGGGCGGCAGCCGCAGCTCGCGCAACAGCGCTCCGTGGAGCGCCGGGTCGCGCAGTTCCACGTCCACCACCTGCTTGCCCTCCTCGAGACCCAGCAGCAGGCTTGCCGCCTGGGGGGCGTGCACGAACTGCTCGAGCAGGCTGAGTGTGGCCATGCCGGGGTCCACCACCACCGCACCCAGTTCGGCGAAGCGCGGCGCCCAGTCGCGGCTGGCGAGCCGCACCACCAGGCTCTCGGTGCCGTAGTTCTCGTAGAAGGTCTCGCAGATGCGGTGGTTCTCGGCGTCGGAGAGCAGGCAGACCACGGCGTCGGCGGCCTCGGCCTGAAGCTTGCGCAGGGCCGACTCGTCTAGGTTGGTGTAGTGCGTCACCGGGAAGCCCGCCCCCATTAGCTCGCTGGCGCGCTCGGCATCGGGTGTGGCCAGCCGTACCTGCCAGCCGTCTTTGTGCAGCCGGCGCGCCAGGGTGAGGGTCTGGTCGTCGTCGCCGAAGAGGATGACGTCGCGCACGCCGTCGAACTCGCCCTGGCCGCGGGGGTGGGCCTCGCCCACCGCCAGCAGCGACCACTTGAACAGCGGCGGCCCCACCAGCTGGTTGAGCACGATCAGGCCCACGATCACCGCGGCGAAGGCCTCGCCGAAGCCGGCGAACTCGTCGGCCACCTTCTTGGTGAGACCCAGCGCTACCCCCGCTTGGGTCACGAAGGCGAGGCCCGAGTAGGTGGCGTGGCGCAGTGGCTCGCGCGCGAGCAGCGCCCCCAAGAAGGAGCCGGCGTAGATGCCGACCATGCGCGCGGCGAAGAGGGCCAGCGCAATGGACCAGGCACGGCCCAGCACGTCGAGGGCGAGCCCGGCGCCGGTAAGGGTGAAGAAGGCGATGTAGACCGAGGGTCCTAGGTCCTCAAGGATTTTGGTGAACTCGTCGCGGAAGCCGGAGAAGTTGACCAGCAAGAAGCTCGCGATCATGCCGATGAGCAGGGGCTCGAGCGTAATTGCTGCTCCTAGGTGGGCCTCGCTAGCGATGCGCAGCGCGTGGCTGATGGCGAAGATGGCGTAGCCCCCCGCCAGCACCACCGCGCCCTTGAACCAGGCGTGTAGGCGGGTGGCCATGAGGCGGCGGAAGAAGGCGGCCAGCAGGAAGCCCAGCGCCACCGAGGTGGCAATCTCCACCACCAGCAGCAGCAAGAAGCCCGGTCCCAGCGGTCGGCCGTGCACCCAGACCAGGGCGAGTTCGAAGGCCAGGGTGAAGAGGACGATGACGACCACGTCGGTCACCACTGTCACCCCCAGCACGAGCTGGGTGAAGGGGCCCTTGGCGCGCAGCTCGTTGATGATGGCGATGGTGGAGGAGGGGGAGCGGGCGATGAGTACAACCCCGGTGAGCAGGGCCAGCGCCCGGCGCGTCGGATCGCTGAGGTCGGGGATGAAGCCGAAGAGGTGGTAGGCGACCCAGCCGCCGATGAGGGCGATGGTGAAGGTCTGGGCCGCGGTCATGATGGCGATGGGGCGTAGCCGCGGCCGCACCTCGCCCAGGTATAGTTCGGCCCCGGCGGCGAAGGCGATAAAGGCCAGGGCCATCTCATCGATGAAGCGCAGGCGCTCGAGCTCCTCCTTGGTGATCATCCCCAGGACGTAAGGCCCGATGAGGATGCCGGCAAAGAGGAAGCCGCTGATCAGGGGCAGGCTGTAGCGGGTGGCGTAGCGGCCGATCGAGCTCGCCGCAAGAGCAAGAATGAAGAAGCCGCCCAGCAGCACGAGGAGTTCACGAATCGCTTCCATGGGCCCGTTCCGCCCACTGGCGGAATATCTTGCAGCTTACCCGATGGGCTCCAGCACCCGCAGCACTACGAACTTGAGGTAGCGCCCCTCGGGGAACTCGGGCCGGAGCGGGTGGTCGGGGGCGTGGCCGGCCTCGTGAATGATCTGGGTGCGCACCCCGGCGCGGCGCGCCGCCTCGGCCAGCGCCTCGCGGAAGGCTGAGGGGCTTACCTGGGCGGTACAGCTGGCGGTGGCCAGCAGGCCGCCGGGGCGCAGGCGCGCCAGCGCCAGCGCATTCAGCCGCGCATAAGCCCGCAATGCCGTGCGGCGCTGGGCCTTCTTGCGTGCCAGCGCCGGCGGATCGACGATCACCAGGTCGTAGCGCTCGTCGTGGCGGGGCAAAAACTCGAAGACGTCGGCAACGACAGCCTCGTGGCGCTCGGCGAAGCCGTTCTGAGCAGCGTTGCGCTCGGCGTCGCGCAGCGCGGCGGCGCTGGTGTCGACGCTGCGCACGAAGACCGCGCCGCCCGCGAGGGCGTAGACCGAGAAGCCGCCGTTGTAGGCGAAGAGGTTGAGCACCCGTGCGCCGGACGCGAGCTCGCGCACCTTCTGGCGGTTCTCGCGCTGGTCAAGGAAGAGGCCGGTCTTCTGGCCGGCGTGCAGGTTGGCCACGAAGCGCAGCCCCCGCTCGCGTACGGTGAGCTCCGGCGGCGGCAGCTCACCAAAGAGCGGCTGCAGGCCCGCGGCATCACGCAGGGCGATGCCGCGTGGGCCGAGCGCGCGCCCCAGCGCCTTCACCACCCCGGGCAGCACCGCCCGGCGCACCCCCTCACTGTAGGTCTTGACCACCAGGTAGCGCCCGTAGCGGTCGGCCACCACCCCGGGCAGGTAGTCGCCCTCGCCAAAGACGAGGCGGTAGGCGTCGGTCTCGGGCGGAACCAGCCGGCGGCGCAGCTCCAGCGCCTCGGCCACCCGCGCCGCCAGGTCGGCCGCGGTGGGGACGCGCCCGGAGTCGAAGAGGCGCACGGCCACCTGGCCCTCGGCGTCATAGACGCCCACGGCCTCGGCCCGGCCCGCGACCAGTCGCACCCAGTCGCCGGTCTGGAGCTGGTGGGCGGGCAGGTGGTTGCGGTAGACCCAGGGGTGGCCCGAGGCCAGGGACGGCTCGAGCGCGCGCTCCAGCCGAAGGGTGGCGAGCTTCACGGTTCACAGCTTACGCTATAGGCAAACGGGGCCCGCGGGCTCTCGGGAGGTGAAATGCTCGAGCTCAAACAGATCCTTAACGCTAGCGATCGGGTGCACCACGAGATCGAGGAAGTGCTGGCCGTAGGCAGGACCGCCTGGCAGCACTACTTGTTTTTCAAAAGCCGCGCCCACGGCGTCTGCATCGCCCTCGACGGCGACCTGCAGTCGTGCGAGGCCGACGAGGGGCGTTATCACGAGGCGCTCGTCCACCCCGCCATGCTGGCCCACCCCGAGCCCCGCAGGGTGCTCATCATGGGTGGGGGTGAGGGGGCGACGCTGCGCGAGGTGCTGCGCCACCCCAGCGTGGAGCGGGTGGTGATGGTGGACCTGGACGAGGCCTTCGTGAACCTCTGCAAGGAACTTATCCCCGACTGGGCGGGGGAGGCGTGGGACGACCCCCGGCTTGAGCTGCGCCACGAGGACATCGTGGCCTACCTCGACCACACCCCCGGCGGTTTCGACGTGGTGGTGGGCGACCTCATCGACGCCAGCGAGGAGGACGCCCCGGCGGCGCAGCTTTACGGCGCGCCCTTCTATCGCAAGCTCGCGGCCGCCCTGGCGCCCGGAGCGGTGCTCGGCACCCAGGCGGGGCCGCTCGTGCCCCAGGCGCTTGCGGGTCACCGCCGCGTGCGCGCCTCGCTCGCTTCGGTCTTCGGCGGGGTGCACAGCTACGGGATGAACGTGCCCAGCTTCTACAACCTCTGGGGCTTCGCCGTCGCCGGGCCGGCGGAGACATTGCCGAACGACCCGCTCGCAATCGCCGGGCTCTTCGCCAGCCGCGCGGCGGAGCGGGGGCTCGACCTCGCCCGCACCGGGCCCGAGGCGCTGGCGGCGGCCTTTGCGTTGCCGCAGGATCTGCGCGAGCAGCTGGAGGTGGCCGGTGGCTAAGCTCAAGCTCAGCGGGTTCAACAACCTGCGCAAACTGCTCAGCTTCAGTTTCTACGATTTCTTCGTGGCCGAGGACGAGCGCGACAAGAGAGAGTACGCCGCCTACCTCAACGAGCGCTTCTCCGCCGCGCGGGTGCGAGGGTTGCTCGAGCGCATCTCCGAGATCATCGACGCCGAGGTCCTCGCCGCCTCCGAGCAAGACTACGATCCCTACGGCGCGAGCGCCCTGCTCCTCCTCTCCGACGAGGCCGGCTCCGGTGCCCCGCCCACCTGGGCCGACCGGGTGGCCATGCACCTCGACAAGAGCCACATTGCCGCCCACACCTATCCCGATTTCGCCCACCCCGAGGGCATCCTCGGCTTCCGGGTGGACATCGAGCTCTCAACCTGCGGCGAGATCAGCCCGCTGCGCTCGCTCAACGAAATCTTCCACTTCTTCGACACCGACGTGGTCGTCATCGACTACCTGGTGCGCGGCTATACCCGTGCCGAGGGGGGCGAGCACGTCTTCATGGACCACGAGGTACCCTCTATAGCCCACTTCATCGAGCCTGGCATCCTCGAGGAGTTCGAGCGCACCGAGCGTGCCCTGCCTGCGGCCCACACCTGGCAGCTCAAGCTGCTGCGCACCCAGATCGACCCCGAGGAGTACTTTCCTGAGGATCGGCCGGTGGACCAGGCGAGGCTCGAGGCGCTGCTTGCTGAAATGCGCGACATCTACCTCAACCTCTAATCCCGGACGCTCCAGCCGGCGCGGGGCGCGCCCCGCGCCGGCCTGCGTTCGCGCTAGGATGACCTGACCAGTGAAAGTCCGGGAGGGACCCATGTTCAAGAACCGGATTTCGGTCTATGCAGCCTGTGCGGTAGTGGGGCTCTTGTGGCTCCCCTCCTGTGAGCCGGCCGGTGCGGGCGGGCGCGCTGGCGACCCGCCGCCCTGCCGTCTGCCCCCGTGCGAGCACGCCTGTGACGGCCGCGACTGCCCCGTCGGCCCCGGCCAGCCCCGTGCCTCACTCCACGACGTTTCCTGGGATACCGCTCGGCCCAGCGGGCGCCTCACTGGTTCGCGGCCGTGCCTAGCCGCTACCCGCGCGGCTGTCTCCGCCCAAATAGTACGTGCGCCGCCTTGGGCCGAGCTGCACCTCAGCGTGGACGACCTGGGGTGCACGAGCTGACCTGAGCGGGGCCGCCCACGCTGCGGCGGCGAGCTGCTATAATCAAAACTTGCGGCCCGAGCCGGGCCAGCCCACGAGCGAAAGGGGGTGAACATGCCACAGTACGATGTGGGGATCATCCTGAACCCCAACCTCGAGCCTACCCAGCTCCAGCTGGAGAAGGACATGATCCAAGCGGCGCTGGACAATCACAAGGCCGAGGTAAAAGCGATCGACGAGTGGGGCAACCGCCGCCTCGCCTACCCCATCGAGAAGGATCCCGAAGGGTACTACATCTTCTACACCGTCGAGATGGAGGGCAAGGAAGCGGCGCCCCTGGAAGCCGAGTTGCGCATCCGTGACAACGTGCGGCGCGTGCTCATCGTGCGCGACCGTCCGGAGTGGAAGACCAAAAAGGGCTAGCGTAAGCTAGAATGTTCCTATGGCGAAAGGCTTGAACCGCATTCTGCTGATCGGCACCGTGACCCAGACCCCGGAGCTGCGGTATACCCCCGGCGGCCTGGCGGTGCTCGAGGTCACCGTGGCCGGCAACGACCAGGTGACCACCGAGACCGGCGAGGTTCGCGAGCTGGCCTGGTACCACCGGGTCAAGATGTTCGCGCGCTACGCCGAGATGCTGGCCGAGCAGCTGACCGCGGGCACCCCGGTGTTCGTGGACGGCCGTCTCGACTACCGCAGCTGGGAGACCGAAGGCGGCCGGCGCAGCGCCGTGGACGTGCGGGTAGACCGCATCGAGCTGCTCGACCGCGCGGGCAAGGGCGAGGCCCAGACGGTCTCGGACGCGCGCGGGCAGGAGCGCCTGCGCGAGGGGCTCAACCAGGTCACGCTGATCGGCAACCTGACGCGCGACCCCGAGCTGCGTTACACGCCGCAGGGGACCGCGGTCATCCGCATCGGCCTGGCCGTGAACGAGCGCTTCGTCTCGCGCGGGGCCGAGCAGGAGAAGACCCACTTCTTCGATGTGCAGGCCTGGCGCGAGCTTGCCGAATGGGCGGCCAGCCTCAAGAAAGGCGACGGCCTCTTCGTCATGGGACGCCTGGTTAACGACTCCTGGACGACGCAAACCGGAGAGCGCCGCTTTACCACGCGCGTGGAAGCGCACCGGCTCGAACGCCTCTCTCGTGGCCCCGGATATGGTGGTGGGACCGGTGCCCCTGCTAATCAGGCCCAGGCGGGAGGGGTGGATATTGACGAAGGCCTCGAAGACTTCCCACCAGAGGAGGATTTACCGTTTTGAGCAGCAAGCGACCCACTCGACCCCGTAGGTTTCGCAAACCGAAGGTTTGCCAGTTCTGCACCGGTGAGCTCGAGATCACCGACTACAAGGACGCCAAGATGCTGAGACGTTTCATCTCGGAGACCGGCAAGATCCTGCCGCGTCGCCGCACCGGCGTCTGCGCCAAACACCAGCGGCGCCTGGCCACCACGATCAAGCGCGCCCGCATCCTGGCGATCGTGCCCTTCACCGAGAAGCTGGTCCGCAAGTAGGAGGCCACCGTGAAAGTCATCCTGCTCGAACCCGTGGAAAAACTCGGTGACGTGGGCCAGGTCGTGAACGTCAAACCGGGCTACGCCCGCAACTACCTGTTGCCGCGCGGACTCGCCGCCCTCGCCACCGAGGCCAACCTCAAGGCGCTCGAGGCCAAGATCCGCGCCCAGGCCAAGAAGGCCGCCGAGCGCAAGGCCGAGGCCGAGCGCCTGAAGGAGATCCTTGAGCCCCTCACCTTGACCCTCAAGGTCAAGGCCGGCGAGACCAAGATCTACGGCTCGGTCACGAGCCGCGACATCGCCGAGGCGCTCGAGAAGCAGCACGAGATCACCATCGATCCCAAGCGCCTGCAGCTGGCCAAGCCCATCAAGGAGTTGGGCAGCTACGAGCTGGTCTACAAGCCGCACCCAGAGGTACCCATCCAGCTCAAGGTTGTGGTCGAAAGCGAAGACTAGGCCCGCATACGGGGCCGCCCCGGACCGGTCCGGGGCGGCCCCGTATTTGGTGGCACCTCACCACCCGGGCCGCCAGGCTTGGTAGCATGAGGTCCCCCCAGCGGGGCGTTGAAAGGCAAGCGAGCATGGCGGAGCCGGCGAAGACCCTGCCCGTGGGGCGCGTGCCCCCGCACAACCTAGAGACCGAGGCCAGCGTGCTGGGCTCGGCGCTCGTGGACAACGACGCCATTGACCGCGTTGAGGGTTTGATCACACCTGAAGTCTTCTACAAGGAAGCGCACCGCAAGATCTGGCGCGCCATGGAGGCGTTGCGCGCCCGCGGCGAGCCGGTTGACTTGGTGACCCTGGCCGAGGAGCTCAAGAAGAACGGCGAGCTGGACGAGGTGGGCGGGCACACCTACCTGGTGGGGTTGAGCGAGGCCACGCCCACCGCGGCCTACGCCGAGCACTATGCCCGCATTGTGGCGGAGAAGGCTGTGCTCCGGCGCCTCATCGCCGCCGCCGGCGAGGCGATGCGGCTGGCCTACGACGAGGCGGGCAGTGTCGAGGAGATTGTGGACCAGGCGGGCAAGCTCATCCTCGACGTGGCCACCCACGGGCCGCGCCACGATTTTCAGGAGATGCGCGAGCTCGTCACCGAGGCCCACGAGCGCATCGCGCGCCTGCGGGAGGACGGGGTTGCCGACGACCTGCTCCCTACCGGCTTCGCCGACCTGGACCAGATGATTGGTGGCCTGGGTCCGGGCAGCCTCAACATCATTGCCGCGCGCCCTTCGATGGGTAAGACTGCCTTTGCCCTCACCATCGCCCAGAACGTGGCTCTGCGTGACGGTGTTCCGGTAGCCATCTTCTCGCTCGAGATGCCCGCACTCGACCTGGTGCTGCGCATGCTCTCGAGTGAGGCCCGGGTGGACATGAACCGCATACGCCAGGCGCAGCTCTCCGACCGCGACTACGAGCGGCTGGTCACCGCGGCCGGGCGCATCTACGAGGCGCCGGTCTTCATCGACGACACCCCGGGCCTGACCCTGATGGAGTTGCGCGCGCGGGCGCGTCGCCTGGCTGCGCATCACAAGGTGGGGCTGATCGTCATCGACTATATGCAGCTGATGAGCGGCGGGCAGTCGAGCCGCAACGGCGAGAACCGCCAACAGGAGATCGCCGCGATCAGCCGCGGGCTTAAGAGCCTGGCGCGCGAGCTTGAGGTGCCGGTGGTGGCGCTTAGCCAGCTCAGCCGCGCGGTCGAAAGCCGGCCCAACAAACGCCCCATGCTCAGCGACCTGCGCGAGTCGGGCTCGATCGAGCAGGACGCCGACTTGGTGCTCTTCATCTACCGCGACGACTACTACAACGAACACTCCGAGAAGGCGGGTATCGCTGAGATCATCGTGGGCAAGCAGCGCAACGGCCCGGTGGGGACCGTGGAGCTGCAGTTCCACGCCGCCCACGTGCGCTTCAACGACCTGGCGCGGGGCGAGTTCTAGCCTTTTTTGAAGCGCGCCCAGAGCCGCCGCAGCTCGGCGCGCATGCGTTTGGGATCGTCCGCGTAGGCGCGCTCGATCCGCGCCTGCTCCGCGCGGAAGCGCTCGAGCCTGTCCAGCTCGGGCGTTGGCACGGCGGCGGACTCGACCGCCATCCCATCGTGGGCGAAGGCCACCCACTCCCCAGCGCGCGCCGCCACCGCGTCTAATTCCTCTGGGGTCATCCCCACGCTCTCGTAGACGTGGGTGAAGACGAGTTGGCGTGTCCGCTCGCGCCAGGCCTCGACGGCCTGGTCGAAGGTGTAAAAGGCTTGCCAGGCTTCGTCGTTGGGCGGGAGCTCGAAGGGCAGGGCGTCCAGCGGCGGAATGGGCATCTGCACGACCGCCCAGTCGAAGGGCCCTTCGGGCAGGGGCAGGCTGCGGACATGGTCGGGGGCGTAGAGGCCGCGGGCGCTAGCGGTCTCGAAGAGGTAGGCGAAGACGGGCTCTTCCAGCCCGTGTGCGAGTGGTGTGACCCGCACCCCGCCCAGGTCGAAAGGGCGGCTCGGCGCGATCAGGTGTAGCTCCAGGTAGCCGGCGTCCACCAGGCGCTCAAGGGGATAGCGCTCGGCGAGGACGGGGTAGAGTGGCCGCGGCACCCAGCCCTGCACCGGCCGGTTTGCCGATTGGGCCAGGAACTGCACCACCCGCATCCCGGCGGCGTGGTCGGGGTGGGCATGGGTCCAGACGACGTGGCGCGGGGTGAGGCCGTGGGCGGTGAGCTGGAGGTTGGCCTCCTCGGGGGTGTCGACGAGCAGTTCGGCCTCGGGGAGGTAGAGGCTGGGCCCGGTGCGCCGCGCGCGGCCGCCCTGCTCGCGGGCGAGGGTGCACAGCCGGCAGGTGCAGCCCGCCTTGGGGGTGGGTTGCGATCCCGCGCTGCCCAGGATCAGGGGGCGCATGCCCTCAGCTTACCGGGCGGGCTCCACCTTGTTGCGCTCCAGCAGCTTGTGCAGGTAGTAACGCACCTGGTCGAGCGGCAACCGTAGCTTGTTTGCGATCTCCTTGGCGCTCGCGCCCTCTTCGCGCTGCAACAGGGGGCCCGCTGCTCGCAGGAAGAGGCTGCCGTCGGGGTTGGCGAGCGCGGTGAGGCGGAAGCGGCGTTCGGGGTCGGGCAGGAGGTCCAGGTAGCGCAGCTGTTCGTCGTACTGGGTGAAGACACTCAGCAGCAGCTTGTCGAGGGGCCAGTTCAGCGGTGGCTTGCAAGGGGTGCGGAATGGGCGCGCGATGAACTCAAAAGCGCCCTCGTTGCCCGTAGCCAACTCGGCCAGAAAGGCCTTGGCCTGGAGAGGGTCGAGGAAGTCGCCGTTGACGTTAATGCAACGAAGCTTTCGTCGTTTGAGGTAGAGCTGGGACGTGCGTTTGCGCGGGAGGTGCCATAGCTCGAGCACGCCCTCGAGATGTGCCACTAGGGTGATCAATTGCGCAAACTCCAACTCCCGCAAATTTCCGCTCAATTCCATAGGGTGCTCGCTCCAGCCCGTTGTTTTTCCAATTATAACGAGTGCCCAAGGGGTTCTTTGGCCTAATTCAGGGCTTCGCGAAATACGAGCGCCTCGGCCACGTGCGCTTCCTTCACGCGCTCCGCGCCCGCCAGGTCGGCAATGGTGCGCGCCACCCGCTGCACCTTGTCGAAGCTGCGGCCGGTGAGCTGGAGCTTGCGGGCGGCGGCGGCTAGCAACCCCTGGGCACCCTCGTCGAGCGCCAGCGCCTCCGCCAGCTCGCGACCCACCAGCTCACCGTTGGTCTTGCCCTGGCGGCCCAGCATCCGTTCGCGCGCCGCCAGCACCCGCTCGCGCACGGCCGCGGTGGGCTCGCCTTCGGGGGCGCGGGCCAGCTCGGCCGCGGTCAGGCGGGGCACGCTCACCACCAGGTCGAAGCGGTCGAGCAATGGGCCGGAGATGCGGCCAACGTATCGCCGGCGGGCTGTGAGGGAGCAGGTGCAGGTCCGCTCCGGATCGCCGTACCAGCCGCAGGGACAGGGGTTCATCGCCGCCACCAGCAGGAAGCGCGCGGGGAAGGTGAAGCTGGCCCGGGCCCGGCTCACCGTCACCACCCCGTCCTCGAGCGGCTGCCGCAGCACCTCGAGCGTGCGCCGAGGAAACTCGGGCAGCTCGTCGAGGAAGAGCACTCCGCGGTGGGCCAGGCTGATCTCGCCCGGCTTGGGCACCGCCCCACCGCCGATTAAGCCGGCGTCGGAGGTGGTGTGGTGGGGGCTGCGAAACGGCGGCCGCCGCACCAGCCCCCGCATCAGGCGCCCGGCGGCGGCGTGGATGCGCGTCACCTCTAGCGCCTCTTCGTGGTTCAGCGCCGGAAGCAGGAAGGGCAGCCGCCGGGCCAGCATCGTCTTGCCCGAGCCGGGGGTGCCCACCATCAGCAGGTGATGAAAGCCGGCGGCGGCGATCTCCACCGCCCGCTTGGCCTTGGCCTGTCCCTTGACGTCGGCCAGGTCGAGCACCCCCTCCAGTTCGTCCACCAGGTCAGGCGAGCGCACCGGCTCGAGCTCCCGGTCGCCTAGCAGGAAGGCCACCGCCTCGCTCAGCGTGCGCGGGGCATAGACCTCGAGCCCTTCGATCACGCTCGCCTCCTCGGCCGAGCCCGGAGGCAGGAGCAGCCTCTTCTGCCCGTTCTCGAGCGCCCCCAGCGCCAGGTTGATGGCCCCGCTAATGGGGCGGAGTTCGCCGTCGAGGGCTAGCTCGCCCGCCACCGCCCACCCTTCCAGGTTTTCGGCTGGAATGACCCCCTGAGCCGCCAGGAGCGCCAGGGCGATAGGCAGGTCGTAAAGCGGCCCCTCCTTGCGTAGCTCGGCCGGGGCCAGGTTGACCACGATCCGCATCTGCGGGTATGGAAAACCGCTGTTCTTGAGCGCTGACCGCACCCGGTCGCGCGACTCGTTCACTGCCGCGTCGGGCAGCCCCACCACGGTAAAGCCGGGAAATCCGGGCGATACGTCGGCCTCGACCACCACGGGTAGGGCGTCAAGGCCGTGCAGGGTAAAGGAATGTGCGCGGGCCAGCATGGGCTGGAGGTATTTTACCGCCTCTCCACATTCGCGACGGGGTTTTTACCGCCTTCCCGCCATGGCGCGGTGACCATGCGAGGTGGCGGGATGGTCTTTACTAGACATTCATTGGTGTAGAGGGCCGACGTCCTCTGAGCCAGGTTGAACCAGTTGGAGCGTTCCCGGCCCGCGGCTGCAGCAACGGCCAGTTGATTGCCTTGAGAATCGCTATACCGGCCAGCAACTGGACGATAAAGCTGGCTCGGTTTACCCGTACGCCCTCCGGCAAAGTGATTCCGTAGCGGCGATGTCAGTCGGCGGGGCCCGATCGGGATACAGCTCACGCAAAAAATTCCAAAAAAGCATCCCAGCTTTCCAGATTGAGCGGCGCCAGCCAGGTTTGGGGACCAACCCCCGGGCGCGATACCGGTATCCAGGGGTGAAGCAAGCACGGCCGGCGCCAGTCGAGATCGAAGAGACTCGGGGAGCCCAGCGGGCGGCAATCGCTGTTGGCGCAGATTGCTTTTGGCAAGATGGTGAATAACAAGTGTCTTTTTTTGCGGAGCTTATCTGCTATGCGTACAACAGTCCGCCGAGCACAATCAGCGCCGCCGGAGCTGGGGAGATTGAGCCAGCTTTCAACGGCAGGCGGTCGGCTGCGGCTAGCAATGCCGCTAGCAAACGTTAAAACCACTGTTCCCAAGCCGAAGTAACGCGAGTTTTGGCGTAAGCGCAAGGACGACTCAACTAACCTCCCCGCCGACGCCTGCCTAGATACCAGACGGCGACCATCATGGCCAACAATCCTCCGACCCAGTCAAAGCCGTAACCGGAAAAAAATATTTCTAGCAGGCCTACCACCAGGCCGTCAATAACACCGAGCAAAAGTATCAATAAGGCGAAGTGGGTAAAATTCGACCTCTGTAGGCTACCAAACACCACCCCCTGAGGTAAGCAGATCGGCATGTCCCAGGCGCGAGCTAAAATCTGTTGCAACGTTGTGTCTTGCCGCCAGTCGCCCAGCTCCAAACCTGGCAGCAGCTCGCGGATACGCTCCCAGAGCACGTCCCAGCCACAAAGCGATAGCGGTACGTGCCAGACTTCACCATCCTCCCACTTCAGCACCAGCGCGCCTTCGCTCATGTTGGCTACGCGAGCCGCGTTGCGTGTATCGAATCCGGCTGCGGTCAGACTGGCTAGATCGCGACAATCGCCATTACAGCACAATTGTTCACCCCTTACCTCCAGGGGCCGGGCCCAGCTCCAGGAACGCGGCAAGGCGAGCAGTATATCCAAGAACACCAGGAAGACAAGGGCGGCCAGCCAGCGGGAATAATTGAAATATAGCCATACGGCAAGGGCAATGAAAACGACCGCTACGAACAGACTCAGCAGGTAGAACCTTCGTACTTTGGGCCCCGGCTCGAGCCGCAACACTCCCTCATTGCCGTCCAACAACTTACACCTCCTTCCCTACCGCAACGTCCGGAGTGGCCTTTGGACCCACCAGATGGTCAGGCGCATCCTCGTGAGACTCCAG
The DNA here is from genome assembly GCA_026985615.1 of Thermaceae bacterium. Lineage (GTDB taxonomy): Bacteria > Deinococcota > Deinococci > Deinococcales > Marinithermaceae > Oceanithermus. The sequence continues at coordinate 25,903 of JALSQD010000065.1, forward strand.
CCTGACTTTGCCCGGTTTGCGCCCGATCCAAAACTCAGCTGCAGCCACCAGCGACAGCGCCACCTCCATCGTAAAATACCTCCCCCCTGGTGAATAAAAATAAATTATAGCGCCAATACGCTGCCAAGCACGGCTGCTGGAATCGCCCGCGCCAGTAGCGGCGGTTTTTGCGAGTAAGCTTTTTCTCCTGGCGGCAGATAGTACTGCACTTCAAGGCTCTGGGCCAGCGCCCGCAGCACCTTGGGATGCTGGTTCCAGTTAGGCATTTCCGAGCGGCGGGGCATCAGCCGCCCCCCTTCGCTACCGCGGAAGGCTTCCACGAATTCATCTTGCCCGCGCACCGGTAGAATGGGGCATGAAACGTCGCTGGCTGACCATCGACCTCGCCACCGGGCAGGTGGAAACGCGGGTAGTGAAGCCCCGGGAGGCGCTTCGCGGAGGACGCTGGCGCACGGCGCGCGAGCTGCTAGATCGTGGCATCGCAGAGGTGGATCCGCTAAGCCCCGAGAACCCGATAATCATCGCCACCGGACCTTTTGCAGGCTCCAGCTTTTCCAGCGCCAACCGGATCAGCATCGGTTTCAAGAGCCCGCTCACCGGCGGGGTCAAAGAATCCAACTCGGGCGGTACCCTGGCTTACGCGCTGGGGCGGTTGGGCATTGCCGGTTTGACGTTGTTGGGGGCGGCCCGGGGCTGGGTGCTGCTCCACGTTGGCGAAGAGGGCCTGCGGTTGGAGAGCGCCGAGCGCTACCTGGGGCGCGGCGTTTACGAAACGGCGGCAATGCTGCGCGAGCGCTATCCTGCCGCGGTCAGCATCGGCCTAATAGGCCCGGTGGCGGAGTATGGCGGCCTTCTGGGTGGTTTTTCCATAACCGACTCCGATTTCCAACCCAGCCGCCTTTCGGCGCGCGGCGGCACCGGAGCGGTATTCGCCGCCAAACGGGTCAAGGCGATCGTGGTGGAGGGAGGGGAGACCCCCGAGTTCGCCAGAACGCCGGCGTTCAAGCGGGCCATGCGCGATTACGCCAAGGCGCTGATGAGCGACGACGGCGTGCGCCGTTATACCGTGGTCGGCACCGCCGGCACCGCTGACTTTGAGAACATGCTGGGCGGCCTTCCCACCAAAAACTTCAGCCGCGGGCGTTTTGCCGAGAAGGAAAATCCGCTGGGTGGCGAGGTTATGCGGCGTACGATTCTGGAGCGCGGCGGTCAGGGGGCCACCGAGCACGCCTGCATGCCCGGCTGCGTCATCAAATGTTCCAACAAGTTTCCCGACGCCAGCGGCCGGGTAATCGTCAGCCCGCTCGAGTACGAAACTTTGGGAGTGGCCGGCAGCAACCTTTGCCTAAAAACCCTCGACGAGGTGGCCGAACTCAACCGCCTGGCCAACGATCTGGGCATCGACACCATCGAGTGGGGCGCCACCCTGGGGGTGGCGATGGACGCTGGCCTGGGAGAGTGGGGCAGCCTCGAATTCGTCCGGCGGGTAGCCGACGAGATGCGCAGGGGAAGTAAAGAAGGCCGTCGCTACGCCACCGGGACTGCTCGCTTCGGCCGCGCTATCGGTCACGATCGGGTGCCGGCGGTGCGCGATCAGGCGATGAGCGCTTACGACCCGCGGGTGGTGGAGGGCACCGGCGTGACCTTTATGACCAGTGCCCAGGGGGCCGACCACACCACCGGCAACGTTGCCCGCTTAAACCCGCGTGAGAAGAGCCTGGAAGAGCTGATGGAGCTCAGCTTTACCGCCCAGGTCTACATGGGCCTGGCCGACGCTCTCGGGCTGTGCGCTTTTGGCGGCAGCGTAAACAACGTTCAAAAAGAGGCGATCATGGCCGCCGCCGGCCTGGCGGCGGGGCTCGAAGCCAGCGCCGCCGACTTTGACCGCATTGGGCGCGAGGTGCTGGCGATGGAGCTCGAGTTCAACCGCGCCGCCGGCCTGCCCGACGTGATGCCGTTACCCCGCTTCATGTACGAAGAGCCGTTGCCGCCGCGCAACCTTACCTCGCGGCTCGACCCGGCGGTGCTGTCGGGGTTCTGGAACCGGCTCGAGCGCTGACGGTGGGTAGAATGCGCCCATGCTGCACCGCGTCACCTGCCCGCTCGACTGCCCCGACCGCTGCCGCCTGCTCGTGACCGTGGAGGGGGGGCGGGTCGTCCGCGTTGCGGGCGACCCCGACCACCCCACCACCCGCGGCTTCGCCTGCGTTAAGACCAACCGCTGGGGCGAGCGCCAGCACCACCCGGACCGGCCGCTCTACCCCATGCGCCGGGTGGGGCCCAAGGGCGCGGGCCGCTTCGAGCGCGCGAGCTGGGACGAGGCGCTGGACGCGATCGCCGAGCGATTAAAGCAGGTGCTCGACGAACACGGCGGCCAGGCCGTTGCCCGCTACCACTACGCCGGCACGACCGGGCTGAGCGAGGGGCGGCGGCCGGTGGGCTTCTTTCGCGCCATTGGCGCTTGCGAGCTGGACGAGACGATCTGCGCCAGCGCCGGCGGCGAGGCCTGGGAGATGGCCTACGGCCCGCACAAGACCGGCACCGACCCCGAGAACGTGGGCGGGGCCGGGTTCATCGTGCTCTGGGGAACGAACCCGCTTTCGACCAACACCCACCTGGTGCCCTTCCTCAAGGAGGCGCGCAGGAGCGGGGCTGAGATCTGGCACGTTGACCCCTACGAAAACCGCACCGCCCGCTTCGCCGACCGTCACCTGAAGATCCGCCCCGGCACCGACGCGGCGCTCGCCTACGCGGTGGCGCGGGTGCTCTTCGAGGAAGGGCTGGTGGACTGGGGTTACCTGAACGAACACGCCGAGGGGGTGGAGGCCTTCCGCGCCGCGGCCGCGGCCTGGACGCCCGAGCGGGCGGCGG
>JALSQD010000066.1 GCA_026985615.1 Thermaceae bacterium
CGTGCCCCGGCACCCGATACTGGAGGACGGCGTGATCGTCTACGCCGGGGCGACGATCCTGGGGCGGGTCACCATCGGCCGCGGGTCCGTGATCGGCGGCAACGTCTGGCTCACCGAGAGCGTGCCGCCGGGCAGCAAGATCACCCACAGCAGCGAGAAGATCTAGCGCCGTGCCCGACCCGGGGTTGCGGACGGAAGCGCACCCGGAGGGTACAATCGGGGGTACATGAACGAAAAAAGGTTCCAACGGGTATGGATCACCGGGGGTTCGAGCGGCATCGGCCGGGCCCTGGCGCTCCACTACGCCCGCGAGGGGGCGTACGTGCTGGTCTCGGGTAGAAACGCGGAGCGGTTGGACGAGGTGGCGCGCGCGACCGGCGGGGCGACCTACCTGCTCGACGTCACCGACGCCGAAGCGGTGAAGCGAACGGTGGCCGCCGTTTGGGAGGACGCGGGGCCCCTGGACCTGGCGGTTCTGAACGCGGGCGCTGCCTTCAAGCGCGAAGGGCGCGACGACACCGCCGTGAACCTGAAGCGGCACCTCGACGTCAACCTGATGGGCGTGGCCCACGCCCTCGACGCCCTGCGGCCGCGCATGCGGGAGGCGGGCGGGGGCACGATCGCGCTGGTGGGCTCGCTGGCCGGCTACGTCGGACTGCCGCGCACCAGCGGCTACGGCACCAGCAAGGCGGCGCTCGGCTACTACGCCGAGGCGCTTTGGGCCGAGCTGCAGCGCGAGAACATCGACCTCAAGCTCATCAGCCCCGGCTTCGTGAAGACGCCGATCATCGCCGCCAACGAATTCCCCATGCCCTTCATGCTCGAGCCCGAGGAGGCGGCCCGCATCATCGCCCGCGGCCTGGAGCGGCCCGGTTTCGAGGTGGCCTTTCCGCGGCGGCTGGCCTGGCCGCTGCGGCTTTTGCGGGTGCTGCCGGCCAGCTGGCGGGTGCGCCTCGTCGCCGCAGCCGAGCGGCGGGCGCGCCGCCGCTAGGGCGCGTAGGCGTCCACCTCCAGGTAGGGGGCGCGGGCCGCGTCCTCCCCGGGGGCCAGGTGCAGGTAGTCGTACTGGCCGTCGCCGTCGCTGCAGCCGGCGAAGCGCAGGCGCACCTGGAAGCGCGGGCGTCCCGCCTCCAGGTCCTGCTGCAGCCAGGCTCTCAGGCCTGCGAAAGCGAACCAGCCGGGGCTCCACGAACCGGTCGCGTCCAGGCTGCCGCTCACCCCCTGGTAGTCGGGCAGGGCCGCCAGCTCGAAGTCGGCGGGATCGAGCGCCTCGCCGTAGTCGAGGTGGTCGATCCAGACGTCGCCCAGGTCGGCGAAAGGCGACCCGACCGCGCCGTAGTTGTACACGAAGACGCGCGCATCGACTAGCTGGTCGAGGCCGTCCGGAAGGCCTCCGAGATCGAAGCTGAAGAAGTCGTGGGCGCAACGGTTGGTGTCGCGGTCGCCCAGCGACACCTCGCCGCCCGTGGCGTAGGTCAGGTGCGTGTTGCCCGAAAAGATCATCCCGTCCAGGTCCGGCTGCGCCGGCAGGGTGACGCGGTGCAGCCGCATCGTGGAAAAGGTGACCTCGAGCGGCTGCTCCAGGCCGTTGCCGGCCTCGTCGCGGGCGCCCGTCTCCAGGCGGTAACGGTAGTAGCGGTAGTTTCCGTTGGGGCTGTAGACGAGGGGGGCCTGGGGGCTTACCGTCGCCGTGCGGTGGTCGGCCGACCAGCTGAAGCTCACCGGCAGGGTCTGGTTGCCGTCCAGCAGAGCAAACGCCTGCTCCACCGAAGCGGCGTCCATGGCCTCGCTGAACTCGAGGACGATGGCCTCACCGTACTTGAAGCCGTGGTAGCCGTCCGGCGGAAATACCGAAAGG
>JALSQD010000067.1 GCA_026985615.1 Thermaceae bacterium
GATCCGCTGCACCGCCGGCACGCGGGTGGCGCCGCCCACGAGGATCACCTCGTCGAGCTGGCCGGCGCTCAGGCCGGCGTCCTTGAGCGCCTGCTCCACCGGCCCGCGCACGCGCTTCAGCAGGTCCTGAATGAGCTCCTCGAACTGCGCCCGGGTCAGCTTCTTCTCCAGGTGCAGCGGGGTCTTACTCGTGGGGTCGATGGCGATGAAGGGCAGGCTGATCGTCGTCTCGGGCGTGCTGGAGAGCTCGATCTTGGCCTTTTCGGCCGCCTCGATCAGGCGCTGCAGCGCCTGGCGGTCGGCCTTCAGGTCCACACCGTGCTCCTGCCTGAACTCCGCGGCAAGCCAGTCGACGATCTTGTGGTCCATGTCGGAACCGCCCAGGTGGGTGTCGCCGGCCGTCGACTTGACCTCGAAGACGCCCTCGCCCACCTCGAGGATGGTGACGTCGAAGGTGCCGCCGCCCAGGTCGAAGACGAGCACGGTCTCGCTGCCCTTCTTGTCGAGTCCGTAGGCCAGCGCCGCGGCGGTGGGCTCGTTGATGATGCGCAGCACCTCGAGCCCGGCGATCTTGCCCGCGTTGGCCGTGGCCTCGCGCTGGCTGTTGTTGAAGTAGGCGGGTACGGTGATGACGGCCTGCTTGACCTCCTGACCCAGCTTCTTGCTGGCGTCGGCGACCAGCTTGCGCAGGATGAAGGCGCTGATCTCCTCGGGGGTGTAGAGCTTGTCCCCCACGCGGATGCGCACGCCCCCGTCCGGACCCTCCTCCACCCGGTAGGGTACGCGGTTCGCCTCTTCCTGCACCTCCTCCCAGCGGCGGCCGATGAAGCGCTTCACCTCGAAGATCGTGCCCTCGGGGTTGAGCACGGCCTGGCGCTTGGCCAGACGCCCTACGAGGGTTTCGTCTTCTTTGAAGGCCACCACGGAAGGGGTGATGCGCTCCCCTTCGGCATTTTCAAGGACGACGGGCTGGCCGCCCTCCATCGTTGCGATCACGCTGTTGGTCGTTCCCAGGTCGATTCCTACGGCTTTAGCCATAATTCACGCTCCTTTCTTAACTCCACATGAAGTATATCACCACGGCATATAACTGTCAACAGACTTGAGTGTTATCGTATCATATTTGAGCCCGGTCGGCTTTCGGACTCCTCATCCCCAAAGGGTGTACGCTAATACCGAGCCAAGATGAAGACACCGCCTCTCAACGTATGGATCGTACTTCTGATCATCATCGGAGCGGTTTGGGCCATCAACATCGCCCTCACCAGCCCCGCCAGCCCCACGACCGACCTGAAGCTTTCCACCTTCATGAACGAGGTTCAGTCGGGTAAGGTCCGCGAGCTCGTCGTGGAGGGCAACCGCGTCCGCGGCACCCTCGACGACGGCAGCCGCTTCACCACCTACCTGCCCGCGCCCCCCACGGCCGATACCGTGGAGGGGTGGATCGCCCGCGGCATCGAGGTGCGCGCCCAGCCGCCGCGCAGCGCCAATCCGCTGGCGAGCATCCTGCTGCCCCTCTTCGTGGTGGGCCTCGTCTTCTTGGCGTTCTGGTACTTTTCGCGCGGCAGCCGCGGCGGCGACGGCTCGGGCACCTTCAACTTCACCAAGAGCCGCGCCCGGGTGCTGGCCGAGGCGCCCAAGACCACCTTCGACGACGTGGCCGGCGCCGAAGAGGCCAAGGAAGAGCTCGAAGAGATCGTCGAGTTCCTCAAGTCGCCGGAGCGCTTCCACCGCATGGGCGCCCGCATCCCCCGGGGGGTGCTGCTCGTGGGGCCGCCGGGATCGGGCAAGACCCACATCGCCCGCGCGGTCGCCGGCGAGGCGCGCGTGCCCTTCATCACC
>JALSQD010000068.1 GCA_026985615.1 Thermaceae bacterium
TGAACTTGACTCAGGGCGCCATGTCGTGGGTGAAGCCGTGATTTGTCGCGGTTCATCGGCTCACCGCAAGCCACACAAGCCACCCATACCACGGGTCTGCTTCATTGCTACGCACTACGCACTACTTACTACGTACCGGATACCGTGGTCCGTGCCGTGAGTGAAGCCGTGGTTTCTTGCTACCGGCTGACCCACCACAAGCCACAAGCTACGGGCTACAGGCCAACCCCGCTACCAGGTACTACCTACTACCTACTACGTACTACGTACCACGTACCACGTACCACTCACCCCCTCGCCTCCCCCTTGGGGGAGGTGGCCGCAGGCCGGAGGGGGTTGTTTACACGGGAAGCGGGATACAGGAGGTGAGATGTGGGATGTAGGTTTCGCACGATACGGAAGCTCGACCTTCAGCTCCACCAACACCAACAACCCCCACCCCGCCCCTCCCCAAGGGGAGGGGGTCTTATTGCGCCGCGGGCCGACCAACGGCTTTTCTGTCGCCGCGCAATCAAAGCAACAAGGCTACGGGCTACGGGCTTCTGTTTCTCGCTACGTACTACCCACCACGTATTACGCGCCAACTAAACCATCACCGGCTCTTCGTACACCCCATAGACCTCGCGCAGAACGTCCATCATCTCGCCCAGGGTGGCGTAGGCGAGGGCGGCCTCGACGAAATGGGGCATGGTGTTCTGGCCGGTGGCGGCCGCCTGGCGCAGTCCCTCGAGCGCCTGCTCGACGCGCTCGGGGTCGCGTTCGCGCCGCACCCGCGCCAGCCGCTCGGCCTGGACGCGCTCGATCTCGGGGTCGATCTCCTGGATCGGCACCTCGATCTCCTTTTCGTCCTGGAAGGCGTTGACCCCCACGATGATGCGCTCGCCCGACTCGACCTCCTGCTGGAAGCGGTAGGAGGCGTCGCCGATCTCGCGCAGGAAGTAACCCTGCTCGATGCCGCGAATCACCCCGCCCATGCGCCGGATCTCCTCGATGTAGCGCATGGCCTCGGCCTCAATCTTCTCGGTGAGCCACTCCACGTAATAGCTGCCGGCGAGCGGATCGATGGTGTGGGTCACCCCCGACTCGTAGGCGATGATCTGCTGCTGCCTGAGCGCCAGGGTGGCCGCCTCCTCGGTGGGCAGCGCCAGCGCCTCGTCGTAGGCGTCGGTGTGGAGGCTGTTGGTGCCGCCCAGCACCGCCGCCAGCGCCTGGATGGCGACGCGGGTGAGGTTGTTGAGCGGCTGCTGGGCGGTGAGGCTGACCCCGGCAGTCTGGGCGTGGGTGCGCAGCATCCAGCTTCGCGGATTCTTGGCACCGTAGCGCTCGCGCATCTGGGTGGCCCAGATGCGGCGGGCGGCGCGGAACTTGGCGATCTCCTCGAAGAAGTCGTTGTGGACGTCGAAGAAGAAGCTGATGCGGGGGGCGAACTCGTCGACGTCCATGCCGCGCTCGAGCGCCTTTTCCACATACTCGAAGCCGTCGGCCAGGGTGAAGGCCAGCTCCTGGACCGCGGTCGCCCCGGCCTCGCGGATGTGGTAGCCCGAGACCGAGATGAAGTTCCAGCGGGGCACGTTCTTGGGCCCCCATTCGAAGGTGTCGATCACCAGCTTGACGCTGGGCTCGGGGGGGAAGATGAACTCCTTTTGGGCAATGAACTCCTTGAGGATGTCGTTCTGGATCGTGCCGCCGAGTTTTTCCCAGCGGTAGCCTTTCTTCGTGGCGAGCGCCAGGTACATTGCCCAGATGGCGTTAGCGGGCGAGTTAATCGTCATCGAGGTGGTGACCTCTTCCAGGTTGATGCCGTCGAAGAGAATCTCCATATCAGCGAGGCTGCTCACGGCTACGCCGCACTTGCCCACCTCGCCCGCCGATAGCGGGTGGTCGGAGTCGTAACCCATTAGCGTGGGCAGGTCGAAGGCGGTGGAAAGGCCCATCTGGCCGGCGGCTAGCAGCTTCTTGAATCGCTCGTTGGTCTGCTCGGCGGTGCCGAAGCCGGCGAACATGCGCATCGTCCACAGTTTGGAGCGGTACATGGAGCCGTAGACGCCGCGGGTGTAGGGGTACTCGCCGGGGTAGCCGAGCTTCTTGTCGTAGTTGAACCCCTCGACGTCTTCGGGCGTGTAGATGGGGTCGGGGGCGATGTTCGAGAGCGTGCGGTGCGCCACCGGGCGCTCGGGCACGCGTTCCGTGCTCTTCTGGTAGGTCTCACGCATCCAGGCGTGCTTTGGGCGCATACGGGCCTCCTTGGTCCGCATTATAACGGTCTGGCCGTGAGGGGCGAAAAAACGTGAGATTTACCACTTGGGGTGGTGGTAGCCTGACGACAATGAAGCGTGCGGTCGTCTTGCTATTCGTTGGGCTCCTCCTCGCCCCGGTCCTGGCCCGGCCCAAGGTGGCCCTCGTGCTGGGCGGCGGAGCCGCGCGAGGCATGGCCCACATCGGGGTTATCCGCGCCCTCAATGAGGCAGGGGCACCCATCGATCTGATCGTCGGCACCTCGATGGGTTCGATCATCGGCGCTACCTACGCCGCGGGCTACTCCACCGAGGTGCTCGAGGAGCTGGCCGTGGCCCTCGATCCGGGGATGGTCGTACGGCTTAGCTTCCCCATCCGCGGGGGGCTGCTCGACGCCTCGCCCATCGAGACCGCGCTCGAGGTGCTCACCGAGAACGCCCGCATCGGCGAGACGCCGGTGCCCTACTACCTGGTGGCTTCCGACCTGCAGTCGGGCGAACCCCACCTCTTTACCGAGGGCTCGCTGGCGCGCGCGGTACACGCCTCGATGGCGATGCCGGTGCTGATGGAGCCGGTGGAGGTGGACGGCCGATGGTACTACGACGGCGCCTACAAGGCGCCGGTACCGGTGCGCATGGCGCGTGAACTCGGTGCCGATGTGGTGATCGTCGTCAATGTCACCCGCGAGGTGCCCTTCGAGCCCGAGCGTCTGGTTAGCAACGTGACCCAGCTCGTCATCGACATCATTCGCCGCAATAGTGCCGAGGACCTGGCGCTGGCCGACGTGGTGGTAGACCCGGGGCTGGCGCTGGAGTCGTACATGTCGTTCGACAAGGCAGCAGACTTCATCGAGAAGGGGTACCAGGCAACCTGGGCGAAGATGCCCGAGATCCTGGCGGTGCTCGAGGAAAAGGGCGTGCCGCTGCGCGAGCCCGGCGATCCCAACGCCGCCCGTGCGATCAACCATGGCTGGCGCGAGCGCATGGACGAGGCACGCCGCGCGGTGCTGCGCATGGAGCGGCGCTTCTCGGTCGCGCCGGTGCTGGGTTTCTACCCGCCCAGCTACTTCGGAGGGACTGGGCCGGACGGCTTGACGCCCTGGAGCCTCTTCCGCGTCGGCCTGCGGGCCCAGGGCGGTTTTCTGGGCTTTGGCTACCTGGAGGGCTGGTACGCGCTCAACCTGAACGGGTCGGGCGGCGCCTGGAGCGCGGCCGCGGCCTACGGGCCTCGGCGCACCTGGCGCGCGGGGGCGGAGCTGGGCCAGGAGCTGGACGGGCGCTGGCGGCTGGCCACCTTCGCCGAGCATCTGCCCGAGTGGGGCCGGTTGCGGCTAGGCTACGAACCGCTCGACGGCACGCTGCGCACGGGCGCGGCGGCCGAGGGGCGTGGCTACGCCCTGCGCGCGGCCGGTGCGCTCGGAGGCGACTTTGTCTCCGTGAGCCTCGACGCCCGCACCGCGCTCGCGCCCTTCGAGCTGCGCCTGCGCGGTTTTGCCGGCTGGGCGAGCGCGGGTGCGCCGGAGGGGGAGCGCTTTAGCCTGGGCAGCCGCAATTTCTTGCGCGGTTACCCCAGCGACGCCTGGGTCGCGGACGCGGTGGGCGTGGCCAACCTCGAGCTCGCCTGGACCTCGGCGCACGGCACCCCGGTCTACGAGACGGCCCTGCTGCGTCCCGAGGCCTGGGCCTTCGTCGACATCGGCTACGCCCCTGATGTAGGGGTGGTGTCGGGCCTGGGTTTGGGCGGGGGCGTGGAGGCGGAGATTTTCGGCTTCTTGCCGGTGGACGTGGGGCTGGACGTGGGCTACGGTCCGGCGCTGGCAGCTGGGGCTGCGCGGCCGCGTTTGGCCTCAGCCCTTCAGCTGGAACGCCTGGCGCAGCGCGTTTTCCGAGCGCAGCGGCTCGAGCTGGTAGGCGACGTAGCGCACCAGCGCGCGCAGCAGCGGCCCCACCGGGCCGTCCTCGAGCGTTGCCACGGCCTCGGCGCCGGGGCGGGTGAGCACGCTGCGGAGCGTGGCCGCGCCTTCCGTGCCCAGGAAAACGGCGGAGGCCTCGGCGCAACTAGCGCAGGCTAGGCCGCCACCGGGTTCGAGGTGGGTGGGTTCGTGGCCGCAGCGGCTGGCGAGACGGGGGGCGAGGCCGCTGGCGGCGAGCATGCGCCAGGCGCTCCAGACGAGGGGAACACGCGGGTCGTCGTGCTGAGCGATACCGCGTAGCCCGCTGGTGAAGAGCGGCCAGAGGCTTTCGGCCACTGCGGGCGCGGCCAGGCGGTAGGCGAGCTCTCCCAGGTAGGCGGCGGCGGGGTAGCGCCCGGGCTCGGCCAGGCGCTCGAGCCTTCCCACCAGCTCGGCCTGGGTGAGGGTGGCGAGGTCGCGGTCGGGTTTGTGGTAGGCCAGGAAGCGCACGTGATGGAAGAGCATCAGCCGCCCGCTGCGCCCGCTGGGCCGCTGGGCCTTGCGGGCCACGGCGTCCATGGCCCCTTCGGGGCCCACGACACGCAGGAGCACGTCGCCCCCGGGGAGGGGCTTGCGGCCCACGATGACGCCTTCGTGCGTGCGGTAGCGCTCCACCCCTCCATGATAGGGTGGGGGACGTGCCCGAACTAAACGAGCCGCCGACCTTGGAGCAGGTGGTGCGTGTCGCCCGCGCCCCCGAGCACTGGACGCTGGCCGAGGAGGCGCGCGAGCGCATGCGCCGCAGCCGCGCCTGGGTGGAGCAAGTGCTGGAGAGTGGCTCTTGCGTGCCGCCTCGCTGGCGCGGGGGTACTCCGGCGCGCGGCCACTGGTGGTCGAACGGCTGCTGCTCTTCCTGAGCGAGGGGGTTCATCCCATCGTGCCCTCGCAAGGCTCGGTGGGGGCCTCGGGCGATCTGGCGCCGCTGGCGCATATGGCGCTGCCCCTGATCGGTGAGGGCGAGGTGCGGGTGGGCAGTGAGCGCCTGAGCGGGGCCGAAGCGCTCGGGCAGCTCTCACTCGAGCCCCTGACGCTCGAGGCCAAGGAGGGGCTGGCGCTGGTCAACGGTACCCAGGCCATGACCGCGCTGCTGGTCTTGCTGGAGGCGGATGCGCAGATACTCTTCAAAGCGGCCGACCTGGCTGCGGCCATGACCGTGGAAGCGCTCAAGGGCAGCCACCGCCCCTTCGCCGAGGCGGTGGTGCGGCTGCGACCCCACCCGGGGGCGCAGGCGGTGGCGGCCAACATGCGCCGCCTGCTGGCCGGCTCCGAGATCGAGTCCTCGCACGCCGACTGCGACAAAGTTCAGGACGCCTACTCTTTGCGTGCCGTACCCCAGGTGCACGGAGCCAGCCGCGACGCCTTCGCCTTCCTGCGATCTGCACTGGAGGTCGAGCTGGAGAGCGTGACCGACAACCCCCTCATTCTTCCCAAGGAGGGCGAGGCCATCAGCGCCGGCAACTTTCACGGCCAGCCCCTGGCCCTGCCCGCCGACGCCGCGGCGGTGGCGCTGGCGGAGCTCGCCAGCATCTCCGAGCGACGGGTGGAGCAGATGCTCAACCCCGCCCTTTCCGGCCTGCCTGCCTTCCTGGCCAAGCGGGGCGGGCTGCACTCCGGGTTGATGATCAGCCAGTACATCGCAGCGAGCCTGGTAAGCGAGAACAAGGTGCTGGCGCACCCCGCCTCGGTGGACTCGATCCCCACCAGCGCCAACCAGGAGGACCACGTTTCCATGGGCACCACTGCGGCCCGCCAGGCCCGTCAGGTTTACGAGAACGTGCTCTGGGTCCTGGCTATTGAGCTCGCCTCTGCCGCCCAGGCGCTCGACTTCCACCGCCCGCTGCGCCCCGGCCGGGGGGTGATGGCCGCCTGGCGGCGCATCCGCGAGGAGATTCCCCATCTGGACCGCGACCGCTACCTGCGGCCCGAACTCGAGCGCCTGCGGGGGCTCGTGCGCAGCGGCGAGCTGGTGCGCGTCGTAGAGGAAGAGGTCGGTCCGCTGGCTTAGCGCCTGTGGTAGACTTGTCGTGGATGAACGCATTGGGTTCGTACACGCTGGAAGACATTCTCGAGTGGGTCGTGATCGGCCTTCTCGTCGCCGTCGCCACGCTCGCGGGGCTCTGGCTCGTGGGCTGGGTCATGGTCTTCTTGGGCAAGGCCTTCCTCGCCGTTGCCGCGTTGATCGTGGTTCTGCTCAAGTTTCTCGTTCCCGCGCTGGTGATCGCGGGCCTGCTCTTCCTCATCCTTCGCGCCCTATCCAAACCGCAAGCCGCCGCGTGATTGCTCCTCTGCACGTGAGGCCCGTGGCCCGAACCGCGCGAACCGGGAGGTTCGCTTCGTGAACGAGCGGCTGCGCAAGCGCATCCGCGAGCGCCTGGCCGGCGAGCGCGGGACGATCTTCAAGGACGCGCCCATTCGGGTGACGCTGGCCTACCCCAACACTTACGCGGTGGCGATGGCTTCGCTGGGGTTCCAGACCATCTACCGCCTCTTCAATGCTGAGCCCGACTTCGCCGCCGAGCGCGCCTTCCTGGAAGACGCCGAGCTCGCGCCGCCGGGTCGGCTCGTTACCTACGAGTCGGGTCGCTACGCGGGCGACGCCCACATCTTCGGCATCTCGGTGGCCTTCGAGCTCGACCTGGTGAACATCGTGCGGTTGTTGCGCGCGGCGGGGCTCGAGCCCTTACGCCAGATGCGCGACCCCGCCGACCCGCTGGTCCTTGTGGGTGGACCGCTCACGAGCTCGAACCCCTGGCCGCTCGTACCCTTCGCCGACGTGATTCTCATCGGCGATGGCGAGGAGGTGGTCCCCAGGTTGGCCGAGGCCTACCGAGAGGCCGGTTCCAAGGCGGCCTTCCTCGACCTCATCGAGGGAATGCCTGGGGTTTTTCTCCCCGATCGCGACCTGCGCGAGCCCCACTGGGCCACCGCGCCGCTGGAACGGTTGCCGGTCTACTCTCAGATCGTCGCCCAGCACGCCGAGTTCCCGGGCGCTTTTTTGGTTGAGGCCGAGCGCGGCTGTCCGCGTCCCTGCACCTTCTGCCTTGCGCGCGCCATGTACGGCCCCACACGCAATGTGCCTGCCGAGCGGGTGCTCGAGGTGGTGCCCGAGTGGGTAGCCAAGGTGGGTCTGGTGGGGGCGGCGCTCTCCGACTACCCCCACGTCAAGCGCGTGGGCCATGCGTTGCTCGAGCGCGGCATCCAGCTTTCGGTTTCGAGTATTCGTGCCGATCGGGTCGACCGTGAGCTGGCCGAGCTCCTCAAGGCGGGTGGGCTGCGCACCTTCACGATCGCCTCCGACGGCCCCAGCCAGCGCCTGCGCGACCTACTCAAGAAACAGATCACCGAGGAGCACCTCCTGCGCTCCGCCGAGCTGGCACGCGAGGTGGGCTTCAAGGGCTTCAAGCTCTATCAGATGATTGGTCTGCCCACCGAGACCGACGAGGACATCGAGGAGATGCTCGACTTCACCCGCCGTGTTGCCGAAATCACGCCGGTGGCCCTGGGCATCTCGCCCTTCGTGCCCAAGCGCCACACACCTCACTTCGGCGATCGCTTTGCCGGCATCAAGACCATTGAGGTACGTCTTAAACGTATCCAGAAGGCTCTGCGCAAGTTGCGCCCGCGCGTGGAGGTGCGCAGCACCAGCGCCAAGTGGGCCTGGATCGAGGCCGTCATCGCCCGCGGCGGCCCCGAGGTGGGCTTGGCCGCGCTCAGGCTTGAAGAAGGCGAGTCGTTTGCGGGCTGGAAGCGCGCCCTCGAGGAGGTGGGCTGGCACGATCCGCTCACCCTGCCGGAGCCTGAGGGCGCGGCCGTGCCGCTCGTACTGGGGTAGGGGCCGTGCGCTACTTCGAGGCGGTGCAGTGGCTCGAGGCGCAGCGACGCGCCGGGCGGGCGCGCGGCCCCCAGCGCGCCACCTCGATCCTAGCCGCACTGGGCCTGGAGGGCGGCCCCCGGCTCGTGCACGTTGTGGGCACCAACGGCAAGGGCAGCGTCGCCGCCTACCTAGAGGCAGGTTTTCGCGCGGCGGGGGTACGTGCTGGGGCTTTCACCAGCCCTCACCTCGTGGACCTGCGTGAGCGGGTACGCATCGGTGGGGAGCCGGTCACGCCCGGGGAGGTCACCGACTTCGTACACTGGGCACGCGGCAGCGGCCTCGGGGGGGCCTTCTTCGACTGGATGCTCGCCTTCGCGCTCGAGCGCTTTACCGCCCGGGGGGTGGGCTGGGCGGCGCTCGAGGCCGGGGTCGGCGGCGCGAGCGACGCCACCATGGCGGCCCGTGGGGTGGAGCTCGTGGTTCTAACCAACGTCGGCCGTGATCACCTGGCCAGCTACGGCGGATCGCTCGAGGCCCTGGCACGGGACAAGACCGGGGCGGTGCGCCCAGGCGTGCCCGTCGTCACCGCCGCCACCGGCGCCGGGCTCGCGGCGCTCGAGGCGCGGGCGGCGCATGTTGGCGCACCGCTTTTTCGCTACGACCCTGCAGACCCCCTCTTCCGGCTGCCACGTGCGCCCGCGCTCCCCGGGCGCTTCCAGCAAACGAACGCCGCGCTCGCGGCCGCCGCCTTGCGCCTGCTCGGCTTTCCCGAGCAGGTCGTAGCCGCAGCCCTGGAGAAGGCGCACCTCCCGGGCCGCTTTGACCGGCGGCGCTGGCGGGGGGTGGAGGTCGTGCTCGACGGGGCCCACAACCTCGACGCGGCGCGGGCGCTGGCGGCCGAGCTGCCGCGCTACCATCTTGTTTTCGGGGCCCAGCCGCACAAGGCACCTGAAGAGGTGCTGGTGCCGCTACTCACCGGGGCGCGTTCGCTCGTGTTTACCTGGCCCGCGGCGGGCCCCCTGAACGGAGGGGCCTACGAGCCAGAGCCAGAGCGCGCCCTCGTGCTGGCCGCGTCCCGGGCTCAAGAAGACGGCGAGCCCGTGCTGGTTACGGGCTCGCTCTATCTCGTGGGGCGCTTACTTGGCGTCGGCCTGCTGGATTAGCTGGTTGTTCTGGTCGTAGAACTCGACCTTGCTGGGCTTTGCACCCACCTTGATCAGCACGTAGGGGCTGGTGATCGACTGGGTGGTGAGGCTGCCCGGAGGTGGCGTGAGGAGGTCGAGAAAAACCTGCAGGACCGAGCCATTCATGCGCACGTCCCGCACCTTGATGGTGTAGCCTCCGGTGGGTTTGGTTCCCCAGAAAAAGGCAGCCACGCTTTCGGTGCGGAAGTCGATCGCGGGCGGCACCGGCTTGGGGACCCGCCGGCTGGTCGCCAGGGGCCAGACCGCGTTCGCAAAGTAGTCCTGGCTCACGGCTAAGGCTGCGTAGGGAGAGCTGTCGGCGTAGGCGCTGTAGGGGCCGCTGGCGAGGAGCTTCCAGGGCGTGTAGGGATTGGTGTTACCCAAGATAAACTCCTTGTCCACGCCGTATTGCACGGCAAGACTTACCTTTTGGTACTCGACGGGGGGCGGGCTGAAGCGGTAGTCCGGATACACGGGATCGGCCAGCTGGTAGAGCACCACCGGCCGCGCGGGGTTGCGCTTGAGGGCCTCATCGACGATTACCCGCGACTCTTCGATCGTCAGCCCTTCCAGCTGCGGGGTCTGCACGATGCCTTCGGCAGTCACGCGCTCGCCGGCTTTGACCGGTCCGCTCAGCTTATACCAGCGATGGTCGTAGACCCAGACGCCCCGCAGGTCAACCTTGGTTTCGACGACGTACTTAAAGCTGGGGAGCGCCTGAAGGGTGTGCGCGGGCAGGCGCAACGGCGGTAGTACCTCGCGCAGGTTGGGCTGGCCATTCACCCAGAGCGCGCCCGGAAAGGCCCATACGTTGGCGTAGTCGGGTGCGGGCTCCAGATTCAGGACTTCGTCGTTCATGAAGACCTGCTGCGGGTCGCCGTAAAAGTAGGTCCAGCGTTCGCTGGCGTCGGGGGTAAGCCACTCGATCTCGGTGACCGAATAGGTCGGGCCGCGCTCGACGAAGACGGGCACGCACGCAGACAGGCCCAGTGCAAGCAGCCCCAGCAACAGTTTCCACCGTTTCATAACCGCAGTTTACCCGCGGTTCCTTATGGTCTCATTAGTCGCCATGGCTCCACGCTTAGCGCTGCGTGCGCGGGTCGAGCGCGTCGCGCAGGCCATCGCCTAGCAAGTTGAAGCCCAGCACCGCGATCATGATGGCGACGCCCGGGAAGAGGCTGATCCAGGGGGCGCGGGTGAAATAAAGGAAGCCCTTGGAGATCATCAGCCCCCACTCGGGTTGTGGCGGCTGTGCCCCCAGGCCCAGAAAGCCCAGCCCGGCGGCGTCGAGAATGGCCGTAGCGATCGAAAGCGTGCCCTGGACGATGAGGGGAGAGAGGCCGTTGGGGAGGATGTGCTGGAAGATGATGCGGCTGCGGCTAGCCCCCAGCCCCTCGGCTGCGGCCACGAAGTCTTGCTCCTTGATCGAGAGCACCACGCTGCGGGTGAGGCGGGCATAGATGGGGATCTGCACGATGCCGACGGCGATCATGGCGTTCGATATGCCGGGTCCGATGACGGCTACGATGGCGATGGCCAGCAGGATCGAGGGAAAAGAGAGCATGATGTCGATCAGCCAGCTGATGAACATGTCGATCTTACCGCCAAAGTAGCCGGCGAGCAGGCCGAGGATGGTGCCGAAGAGCACGGCGATCGCCACCGCGAAGACACCGACGCGTAGCGAGATGCGCGAGCCATGGATTACCCGCACGAAGATGTCGCGCCCGAGTTCGTCGGTGCCCATAACGTGTTCTACTGAGGGCGGCTGGAGGCGCTCGCGCAGGTTGCGGTCCTTTGTGGCGTCGTAAGGTGCCAGGAGCGGGGCGAACAAGGCCAGTAGAACAAAGAAGCCCACGATCAATAGACCGGCCTTACCCGAGCTCGAACGCATGAAGCGGCGCCAGGCCTGCTGGGTGGGCGTGCGCATGTAGGCTTCGGAGGTTGCCATGTCCTCTCCTTACCGGTACTGGATGCGCGGGTCGAAGAAGCCGTAGGACAGGTCCACCAGCGCGTTGATGACCACATAGATGATCGCGATGAAGAGGGTGCCCCCCTGCACGATCGGGTAGTCACGGGCGCCGATGCCGTCGTAGAGCCACTTGCCGATGCCGGGCCAGTTGAAGATCGTCTCGGTCAGGATCGCGCCGGTGAGCAGGGTGCCGAACATTAACCCGATCACCGTAATAACCGGCAGCATGGCGTTGCGGAGCGCGTGTTTCCAGATGACCACGCGTTCCGCAAGCCCCTTCGAGCGGGCGGTGCGGATGTAGTCCTGGTTAAGCACCTCTAGCATCGAGCCGCGCATCATTCGGGCGATCACCGCCGTGGGGATGCTGCCGAGCGCCAGCGCGGGCAGGATGAGGTGGCGGATGGCGCTCTTGGTGACCTCTGGGTTGCCAGTGAGCAGTCCGTCTAGGACGTAGAAGCCGGTAACGGGGTGAAACTCGAGCCCCACGTCAAGGCGTCCCGAGGGCGGAAGCCAATGCAGATTGACGGCAAAGAGGTAGATGAGCAACAGCCCGAGCCAAAAAATGGGCATGGAAATACCCACGAGGGCCGCGGTCATCACCGAGAGGTCGAGCCAGCTGTTCTTGTGCACTGCGGCCATGATGCCTGCGGGTATGGCTACCACCAGCGCGATCAGCATCGCTGCCAGCGAGAGCTCGAAGGTCGCAGGAAAACGCGCCCTGAGCTCGGTGGCCACGTCCACCTTGGTGAAGATCGACTGACCCAGGTCGCCGTGCAGTACCCGACCCACGAAGGAAAAGTACTGGCTTTCAAACAAGGCCGCAGGATTCTTGGTTTCGAGGGCGGCCTCCAGATTGAAAAAGAGGGGCTTGTCCAAATTGAGCTGCTTTCTCAGTTTTTCCAGGGACTCGGGGGTGGCGCGCTCGCCTAGCATCACGACCGCGGGGTCTCCCGGAATCATGTGGATGAAGGTGAAGACCAACAGGCTGACGCCGAAGAGTACGGGGATCAAACCAAGAAAACGCCGGATAGCGTAGGCGGTCACGGGGCCTCCAAAGAGAAGGGGACGCGGCCGCGGCCGCGTCCCACGGAGTTGTGGCTACTTGACGGTAACCAAGTTGAGGTTCTCGGAGCTCCCGAGCGGGCTCGGCACCCAGCCTTCCACGCCCTTACGCACGGCGTGGAGCGGGTTGTTGTGCGCCACCGGGATGGAGAGCGTCAGCTCGTGCACCATCCGCTGCGCCTTGGCGTAGAGTTCCTGGCGGGTGGCCATGTCGGGCGCGGTGCGGGCCTCGACCAGCAGCTGGCCGATCTCTTCGCAGGCCGCACTCTCGCAGCCGAGGTTGGTCTTGATCGAGGTCGGGCCAAAGAAGGTGAAGAGGTAGTTGTCGGGGTCGGGGTAGTCGGGGCTCCAGCCCAGCATGTACATGGGGAACTTGCCCTGGTCGTAGTCCGAGAGGTAGGTGCCCCAGTCCTCGGTCTTCAAAGTTGCCTTGATGCCTACGTCGGCCAGGTAGGTGGCGATCGTCTCGGCGATCGGCTGCGGGGCGGGGAAGTAGGGGCGGCTCACCGGCATGTACCAGATCTCGGTTTCGAAGCCGTTGGGGTAGCCGGCCTCGGCCAGGAGCTTCTTCGCCAGTTCAGGGTTGTAGGTGTAGGCGGGGATGTTGCCGTCACGGCCCCACATCGCGGGCGGCACGAACTCGGTCGCGCGCTCTCCCAGCCCGGCGTAGAAGGCGTCGACGATGGCGTCCCAGTCCACGGCGGCGGCGATGGCCTTACGCACGCGGATGTCGTCGAGCGGCTTGTTCTTCTGGTGGAAGGCCAGGTAACCGATGTTGAGGCCCTTCTGCACGACCGCCCTCAGGTTCGGGTCGGCGTCAATGGTCACCTTGTCCTCGGGCGAGAGGTTGTTGGCGATGTGGATCGCGCCGGCCTTGAGCTCGGCGAGACGCGAAGCGGGCTCGGGGATGCCGCGGAAGACGAGGGTGTCCACCTTGGCCTTCTCGCCCCAGTAGTTGTCGTTGCGCTTCAGCACGACCTTGTCGCCGATGACCCACTTGTCGAAGACGAAGGGACCGGTCCCCACGGCGCCCACCTCGGGGGTGCCGTACTTCTCGGGGTTGGCCATCACGGCCTTGGGCGAGTCGATGCCGAAGTAGCTCGCACCCAGCATGTTGGGGAAGAAGCCCACCGAGTCGGTGAGGTAGAACTTCACGGTGTACTCGTCCACGACCTCCACGCGGTCGATGATCGAGCCGTCACCCTTGAAGCCACCGAAGACCCAGGTGAAGGGAACGAACTGCTTGTTGCCCCGGTACTTGTTGTTTGGGTCGTTCCAGCGGTCGATGTTGAACTTCACCGCCTCCGCGTTGAAGGGCGTGCCGTCGTGGAACTTGACCCCCTTGCGCAGGTGGAAGGTCCACTCCTTAGCGTTGTTGGAGGCTTCCCAGGAAAGCGCCAGACCGGGAATGGGATCCACGGTTCCGGGCTTGAAGGCCACCAAGGTCTCGGTAATCTGGTAGGCCACCCGGAGCGAGTTGCCGTCCTGGGCGTCGGAGGAGTCGAGCGTTTTGGGGAGGTCGCTCTGGCCGTAAATCAGGGTTTGCGCCGAGGCCACCCCGAGCGCAAGACTGAGGGCCAAGAGTCCAATGATCCAACGCTTCATACAATGCTCCTTTCCGTCCGCGCGGAGCGCGGCCTTGCATGCGCTACAGTGCAAGTATACTCAAGGTGCTCTCAGGATAAAAGCGCGCGCCGTTTGGGCCATTGCCGGCGACAAAATTACGCACCGGGCCCTTGTGGGCCCGGTGCGGATGGGTCGGGGTTCAGACCTCGCCCAGGTAGGCCTTGCGCATGGCTTCGTTGTTGAGCAGATCGCGCGCTGGGCCTTCGAGCACGACCTCGCCGGTCTGCAGGACGTAACCGCGGTCGGCGATGGAAAGGGCGATGTTGGCGTTTTGCTCGACCACAAACACGGTGATGCCGCGCTCGTTGACCGACTTGATGATCTTGAAGATCGTCTCCACCAGCTTGGGCGCGAGCCCCATCGAGGGCTCGTCCATCAGGATCAGCTTGGGTCGGCTCATGAGGGCGCGGCCCATCGCCAGCATCTGCTGTTCGCCGCCCGACATCGTGCCCGCCATCTGGTTCAAGCGCTCCTCAAGGCGGGGGAAGAGCGAGAAGACGTACTCGAGGTCTTCCTTGATGCCGGTCGGGTCGTTGCGCAGGTAGGCGCCCATCTCGAGGTTCTCCCGCACCGTCATCTTGGGGAAGACGCGGCGGTTTTCGGGCACGACCGCCATGCCGCGTTCGATGCGGTAGGAGGTGGGTTTGGGATCTATGCGCTCGCCCCGGAAGTAGACCTCGCCCTCGCCCACCTGGACCAGGCCGAGGATGGTCTTGAGGGTGGTGCTCTTGCCCGAAGCGTTACCGCCCAGCAAGCAGACCATCTCGCCGGGGTAGAGCACCATGTTCACCTGGTTCAGGGCGCGGATCGGGCCGTAGTAGGCGCTGACGTTCTTGAGCTCGAGAAGCGGTTCCGGCATCACTCCTCCCTCCGGCCCAGGTAGGCCTCGATGACCTTCGGGTCGTTGACGACGTCGTGGTAGTTGCCCTCGGCGATCTTCTCGCCGTAGTCCAGCACCACCACGCGATCCGAGATCTCGCCCACGAGGTTCATCTTGTGCTCGACGAGCACGATGGTGTAGCCCCCCTCGTCGCGGAAACGCCGGATGATCTGGGTGATCTCCTTGGTTTCCTTGGGGTTCATGCCCGCGCTGGGCTCGTCGAGCAGCAGCAGCTTGGCTCCGGTGGCCATCGCGCGCGCCATCTCAGTACGGCGGCGGTTGGCGTAGGAGAGCACGTAGACCGGCTGGTGCAGGCGGAAGCTCATCAGGCGCGGTCCGAAGAAGGAGAGCTTTTCGAGGGCCACCTCACGCATCTTTTCCTCTTCGCGCAGGTAGGCCGGGGTGCGCAGCACCGCCCCCAGCCAGCCCGACTTGAGGCGGTGGTGCTGGGGGATGAGCACGTTCTCTAGCACCGTCAGGTGGGTAAACAGCCGCAGGTTCTGGAAGGTGCGGGCGATGCCTCGCTTGGTGACCTGGTCGGGGCTGAGGCCGTTGATACGCTGCCCTTCGAAGAAGATGTCGCCGCGGTCGGGTTTGTAGACCCCGGTGATGAGGTTGAAGAGGGTGGACTTTCCGGCACCGTTGGGTCCGATAATGCTGACGATCTCGCCTTCCTCGACCGTCAGGCTGACGTTGCTGATGGCCTGAAGCCCGCCGAAGGACTTGTAGAGGTTGCGCAGCTCAAGCAGAGGCATCGTCGTCCTCCTTGGTCTCGCTTGCGCCGGGGTTCAGCTCGGGGTTGGAGAGCCAGGCGTCCTGCTTGCGCTGTTCCTCGCTAGGGATGTCCTCGCGCGGCCCGAAGATGAGCTTCCACGAGAACTCGGCCCGCCCCATCACGCCTTCGCGGCGGTAGATCATGATCAGGATCAGGATGACCGCCAGCAGGATCTTGCGCATCCCGAAGAACTGCACCGTCTGGGTCATCCACGGCTCGTTGCGGAAGAACACGGTGACCAACAGCAGGGCCAGGCCGATGGCGCCGAAGATGTAGTGCTTGGTCTCGATTACCGGGCGGAGCCTGCGCGTCTTGCGGATGTAGGCGGAGAAGGCGAAGGCGCCCAGCATGAGCAGCGCCCCGC
The DNA here is from genome assembly GCA_026985615.1 of Thermaceae bacterium. Classification (GTDB taxonomy): domain Bacteria; phylum Deinococcota; class Deinococci; order Deinococcales; family Marinithermaceae; genus Oceanithermus. The sequence continues at coordinate 15,861 of JALSQD010000068.1, forward strand.
TCAGGTAGCCCACCCAGGCGGGGTAGGGCTGCTCCAGGAAGCCGCCGTAGTTGCGCACCAGCACCACCACCGCGGTGCCGATCACGGCGCCGGTAATGGAGCCCAGACCGCCGAGGCTGATCGCGACCAGCAGGAAGAAGGTAACGAAGAAGTTGAAGGTCTGGGTGTCCACCGACTGCAGGTAGCTGGCGTAGAGCCCGCCGGCCACGCCCGCGAAGAAGGCGCTGATCGTGAAGGCCAGGACCTTGTGGTAGGCCAGGTTCACGCCCATGGCCTCCGCCGCGATCTCGTCTTCGCGAATGCCTTCGAAGGCGCGTCCGTAAGACGAGAACTTGAGGCGGGTAAAGAACCAGAGCACGAAGAGAAAGGCGAAGAAGGTCCACCAGATCGTGCCCGCGTCGCCGGGGATGCCCTTGATGCCGAGCGGGCCGTTGGTGAAGGCGGCCACCTCGGGGGCGTTGGGGAGGAGGCGGATGATCTCGCCGAAGCCAAAGGTGACGATGGCCAGGTAGTCGCCCTTGAGGCGAAGCGAGGGCGCGCCGACGAGCACGCCGAGCAGCGCGGCGGCGAGGCCGGCGATGAAGAGGGCGATGATGAACTTGAGGTCAATCGAGTTGGCGATAAAGTCCAGCCCGAGTCCCCGCAGCCACTTGTCGAGGTCGAGGTTGTCGCGCGCCCAGTCGGAGAGGAGGCGGGTGCGGAAGGGACGGCGTTCCTTTTCGGGCAGCATGAGCAGCGCGGTCACGTAGCCGCCCACGAGCATGAAACCGTGGTGCCCGAGTGAGAGGATGCCAAGCTGGCCGTTGATGAGGTTGAGGCTGATGGCCGCGATGCCCCAGATGAAGATGAGGCGAAGAGCAGAGAGCAGCCCGCTCGTGCCGTCCATCTGGGTCAGCAGGTAGAGGCCGAGGGTGACGAGCCCTACGGTAGCAAGGGTGAGCAGGTGGTTGCGCATCATACCTTCTCCGTAAGGTCTTCCCCAACCAGACCCGAGGGGCGGAAGAGCAGGATCAGGATGAGGAGCACGAAGGCGAAGACGTCCTTGTAGGCCGAAAGGGTTGGGAAGAAGCTAACCACGTAGATCTCGATGAAGCCGAGCAGCAGCCCCCCGAGCACGGCCCCCGGCAGGCTGCCGATCCCGCCGATCACGGCCGCGGTGAAGGCCTTGATGCCCGGCATCAGCCCCATGAGGGGGTGGATCTGCCCGAAGCGGATCGAGTACATGACGCCGGCGGCGGCGGCCAGGATCGAGCCAATGAAGAAGGTCAGGGCGATGACCTGGTTGACGTTGACGCCCATCATCTGCGCCACCTCGGCGTCCTGGGCGGTGGCCCGCATTGCCTTGCCCAGGCGCGTGCGGGTGACGAAGAGGTTGAGCACGAAGAGGAGCACCGCTGTCACTGCGGGAACGACGATCAGGATGCCGGTGAAGTAGACCGTCTCCTCGCCGATCGCGAAGCTGCGGGGCTGGTTGAGCACGGTCTCGGCGTTGAAGCCGCGCACGCGCGGGCCGAAGAGGAGCTGGCCCATGTTCTGCAGGAAGAAACTCGCCGCGATCGCGGTGATGAGCATGCTCTCGCGCGGGGCGCCGCGCAGGGGGCGGTAGGCGACCGCCTCGAGGAGTACGCCGGCGACGCCGGTCGCGAGCATGCTCAACAGGAGGGCTTCGATCCAGCCGAGGTGGCGGAAGGCCAACAGGAAAAAGGTGCCACCAAAAATGAGCAACGCTAAAAGGAACGTTCGTTTGGGTTCTTCAAGATTAAACAGGCTGCGCAAGACCAAGAGGACGGTTCCGCCCAGGAGGACGGTGGTGAGCAGGGCCAGGCCCCAGTGCATCGGCGTCAGCGTCATGGCGTAGAACGCGAAGTAGGAGCCCAGCATGAAGATCTCGCCGTGGGCAAAGTTGATCAACCGGATGATGCCGTAGACCATGGTGTAGCCCAGGGCGATGAGCGCGTACAAGCTCCCCAGCGTTAGCGCGTTGAGGAAGTCCTGGACGATACGCGCAAAGGTGTAGTCGGGCATCGACGCGATCCGCCAGCCAAGGAGGGCTACGAACAGCAGGCCCGCGAACAGGGAGAACAACGTTGAACGCGAAGCGAGTTTGGATGCGGTCACAGGGTTCCTCCGTAGCTCCGGCGCTAACTGGGGCGAGCCTGTCGGCCCGCCCCAGGTCCGGATGGTACGTTCGGACTACTGCACTTCGGCGGTCGACTTACCGAAGAGTTCGATCTTGGTCCAGTCGCTGGCGCTCTTCACCTTGTACTGGTAGAAGCCAATGGTACGGTCCTTCGGCGTACCGTCGGTGCCCTTGTAGGTGATGTCACCCGAGACGCCCGGGAAGTGCTCGATGTTGGCGAGCGCGTCGCGGACGGCCTTGACGTCGGTGGTGCCCGCAGCCTTGATCGCGGCCACGAGGACGTTGTAGGCGTCGGCACCGGCGAGGACGAAGCCGTTGAAGTCGCCGGGCTTGGCGTCCTTGAAGACCTCGAAGTACTTGGCCTTGAAGGCCTCGGCGCGCTTCTTGGCCTCGGGGTCGGGGATCAGGTTGGGGGTGGCGAAGCCGGTGAAGATGTAGCCGTCGAAGGCCGCGCCCGCACCCTCGGGGCACTGCGGATCGTCGGAGGCGTCGGCGCCGACGACCTGCTGATCGAAGCCCTGCTCACGCAGCTGCTTCATGAAGGGCGCGCCCTCGGCGCAGAAGCCCGAGTAGTAGATGGCGTCGGGCTTGAAGCTGCGGATGTTGTTGAGCTGCGCGGTGAAGTCGACGGTGTTAGCGACGAAGTCCTGAACGAGGGTCTTCGCGCCCAGCTTCTTGGCAGTCTCGTCGAAGAAGCCGGCCAGGCCGTAGGAGTAGTCGTCGTCGATCTGGCGGAAGATGGCGACCTTCTTGGCGCCCAGGTCCTTCACCACGTAGGCGGCGGCGAGCTTGCCCTGGAAGTCGTCGGTGTAGGCCATGCGGAAGATGTAGTCACCGATCTGGGTGGTCTGCGGGTTGGTGGAGGACGTGGAGATCATGATGATGCCCGCATCCTGCAGCACTTCCGCGGCGGGGATGGACATGGAGCTGGAGATGGCGCCGAGCACGCCGATGACGCCCTCGTTGACGAAGCGCTGCGCGCAGGCGATCGAACCCTCGCGGCTGGTCTCGTTGTCGCAGATCACGAGCTCGACCTTCTGGCCCAGCACCTCGGGGGTCTGCAGGTTGGCCACCTTGATCCCGTTCAGGGTCTGGTTACCGATGGCGGCGAAGCGCCCGGAGAGCTCGAGGTTGATCCCGATCTTGACCTGGGCCAGACCGAAGGATCCGAGCACGAGCAACGCGGCTACCAAAAGACTTTTCCTCATATGCGTCCTCCCTTTCCTTCACTGGTCGTCTTGCGCGAGCGATGGTGTTTTATACTCGCACCCGTATTTTATATGCAATTTACCTGCGGGTGTCAACAAGCGCGGTGAAAGAAAAAATGCGAGAAGAGGCCAGTCGAGGCCACGATTTGGGCAAAATCCAGGGGTGAAAGTTGCTGAATGTTCAGTCAAAACTGAACGCTATGGCCGTTTTCGTGAACAAAACGCCCGGGCTGGCCCGGGCGTTTGGAAATGGTCGCGGGTTTTCAGTATTCGCTGAGGTAGCGGTCGAGCTCCCAGTCGTGCACCGTGATGCGGTAGTCCTCCCACTCGAGCCGCTTGGCCTGGACGTAGTGGTTGTAGATGTGCTCGCCCAGGGCTTCCTTGATGACCTCGTCCTTTTCGAGCGCGGCGATGGCCTCGCGCAGGGTGCCGGGAAGCTCCTTGATCTTGTGGCGGCGCCGCTCGCGCACGGTCATCGAGAAGATGTTGCGCTGGATAGAGGGCGGCGGTAGCAGGTCCTTCTCGATGCCATCGAGACCGGCGGCGAGCATGACCGCGAGCGCGAGGTAGGGGTTGGTGCTGGGGTCGGGCATGCGCAGCTCGGCGCGGGTGCCCACGCCGCGGCGGGCGGGGATGCGGATCATGGCGCTACGGTTGGAGGCCGACCAGGCGATGTTCGTGGGGGCCTCGTAGCCCGGGGTGAGGCGCTTGTAGGAGTTGACGAGCGGGTTGGTGATGGCCACCATGCCGGGCGCGTGGGCCAGGAGGCCGGCGATGAAGTTGAGGGCGGTGCGGGAGAGCTCGTACTCGGCCTTGGGGTCGTAGAAGGCGTTCTTGCCGTTCTTGAAGATGGAAAGGTGGGTGTGCATGCCCGAGCCGTTGATGCCGGCGATGGGCTTGGGCATGAAGGTAGCGTGCAGGCCGTGCAGCAGCGCCACCCGCTTGACCACGAACTTGAAGGTGGCGATGTTGTCGGCGGTCTTGAGGGCGTCGGCGTACTTGAAGTCGATCTCGTGCTGGCCGGGCGCGACCTCGTGGTGGGCGGCCTCGATCTCGAAGCCCATCTCCACCAGGACGTTGACCATGTCGCGCCGCGCCTCCTCGCCCTTGTCGATAGGGGCGAGGTCGAAGTAGCCGGCCTGGTCGTGGGTCTCGATGGTGGGCAGGCCCTCTTCGTCGCGCAGGAAGAGGAAGAACTCGGGCTCGGGGCCGGCCGACATGCTGTCGAAGCCGAGCTTCTTCAGCCGCTCGATCTGGCGCTTGAGCACGCCGCGCGGGTCGCCCTCGAAGGGGGTGCCGTCGGGATAGGTGACGTCGCAGATGAGGCGCGCTACCCGTCCGCGACCGGCGTCCTCGATCTCGTCGGGGAAGATGACGAAGGTGTCGTAGTCGGGCTTGAGGAGCATGTCGGACTCTTCGATGCGGGTGAACCCCTCGATCGAAGACCCGTCGAACATCATCTCCCCATCGAGCGCTTTCTCGAACTGAGAGGCGGGTACCTCGACGTTTTTGTTCTTCCCGAGGATGTCGGTGAACTGGAGGCGCAGGAAGCGAACGTCGTGCTCAGCCATCGCTTTGAGGATTTCTTTCTTTGTCAGTCCCATACGGCAACATTATAAACATAAAACTCGTGCAGATAAAACCCTTGATCGCGCCCATCCAGCAACGATCAACCTGGTTCTGAGAGTTTCACCGGGTTTCACTGCGATAAATGTGAGGCTATCATGTGCTGGAGTGCCATAAATAAGCTGACATTGTGCCATTCGTCATTCAGTGAATATTTGCATAAAATACCAGCCCCCGAGGTTTCCCGGGGGCTGGTAGTGCAACGACGCGCGTTACTTGACGGTCTTGATGCGCCCTTCGACCTCGGGGGCCACGGGCGAGTGCTTCTGGATGTAGTCGATGACGACGTTGGCGAGCAGGAGGCCCGAGCGCTCGTCGATCACGCGCGGGGCGTCTTTGAACATGGTGTAGCCGTCGCCGCCGCGGCCCATGTAGTCGTTGATGGCGACCACGTAGGTCTTGTTCGGGTCGAGCGGCTGGTCCTTCACGTAGACTTCCTTGACCCGCTTGCCGGGTTCGGCGGTGGGGTCATAGGTGAAGGTGATGCCGGAAACCTGCGGGAAGCGGCCCTTGACGCGCTCCACCTGGCTGACGCCATTCTCGAGCGCGGCCTTGAGGTCGGTGCCGCTGACCTTCACGCTGATCACCACGTTGCCGAAGGGCAGGATCGAGAGGATGTCCTTGCGGGTGAGCTGGCCGGGGCCGTAGACGCTGTCGGTGCGGATGCCGCCACCGTTGGCGATGGCCACGTCGGCGCCGGTGTACTCCCGCATGGCGTCGGCGACCAGGTCGCCGATGTTTGACTCCATGGTGCGCACGGTCTTGCGGCGGGCGTCGAGCGGGACCTTGGTCTCGCCGATGGGTACGTTCAGCTCCTTGTCTAGGGCCTGGACGTACTTGTTGACCAGCTGGGCCATCTCGGGGTCTTCGGGAATCTTGTCGGTGACCGGGATGACCTCGAGGAAGACCACCGGCTTCTGGCCGGGGATGTTGTAGACCTTGAGGTAGCCCACGTCGCGCCAGTCGGACTTGGCCTTGAAGATCAGGGTGCCGTTCACGACCTTGAACATGCCGCTGTGGTCATGACCGCCGAGGATGAGGTCGATCTCGGGGACCTTGGCGGCGAGTTCCTCGTCGTGGGCCATGTCCATGTGGGTGAGCGCGATCACGATCTCGGCGCCCTCGGCTTTGAGCTTGCGGGCGAGGTCGCGGCCGACGGCGACGTAGTCCACGTACTCGGCGTTCTCGCCGGGGCTGGTGAGCTCGAGCCAGTCGTCGATCAGTCCGATGAAACCCACCTTCACGCCGTTGATCTCGGTAAGGGCGAACTCCACGCCGCCCGCGAGCGGCTTGCCCGTGCGCTTGTCGAGCAGGTTGGAGCTCAGCCAGGGGAAGTTGGACTCCTTGACGCGCTGCTCGGCCACCTCGGGCCCGAAGTCGAACTCGTGGTTGCCGAAGACGGCGTAGTCCACGCCCAGCTTGTTGAAGGTGGCGACCATCTGCTCACCCTTCATGAGGCTCGACATGATCGAGGGGCTGAAGGCGTCGCCGCCAAACGTGATCACCAGCGTGCCGTTGTCGAGCTGCTTGGCTAGGGTGGCGACCCGGGCGGCCCCACCGAGCTTGCCACGTTTGACGGGTTGGATCTCGTAGACGTCGTTCGAGTGCAGAATCGTGAAATCCGGCTGGGCGGCCAGCGCCAGACCCATGGCGGCGACCAGGGCCAGCATCCAGGTTGTGCGAATGAGCTTCATAGCATCACCTCCACCGTTGATTCTATCCTCAATTCGTCTGCGTTACGTCAGGCCGAGGCGGATTCAATGCTCGAGGCTCGAACGCGCCACCGAGGGGTGCGGCTCGGGCGGGTGGTCGGAGGAATGCCCGGGATCGACCCGCGGCTTGCGGTGGGCATGGGCCGCAGCGTGGTTGGCGGCGGTGGCCGCCTCGCCGAATCCCACCGTGATCAACCGGATCTTGCCCGGGTAGGTGGTGATGTCCCCGGCGGCGAAGACGCCGGGAAGGCTGGTTTCCATGCGCGTGTTGGCCTTGATGCGGTTCTTTTCGAGTTCGAGCCCTCAGTGGGCGATCGGGCCCAGCCGCGAGACGTAGCCGGTGAGCGCCAGAACGGCGTCCACGTCCAGGCTACGCTCTTTGCCGGTCTGCTGTGGACGATGACCGCCTCGCGCACCTCTTCTTCGCCCAGCACCGCTTTGAGTTCGTAGGGGGTGAGCAGCTCCAGCTCCCCCGCTTCGGCGGCGGCGATCAGGCGGTTGACCGTGGCCCCGTGGGCGCGGAAGGTTCCGCGCCGGTGGATCAGGGAGACGTGGGCGGCCAGGTCCTTGAGCGTCAGCGCCCAGTCCACCGCCGAGTCGCCCCCGCCGATGATGAGGACGCGTTTTCCACGGTAAGCCTCAGCGTTTCGAACCGCGTACTCGAGCCCCTTGTGCTCGAGCCGGTCCACGCCTTCGGCGTCCAGCCGCCGCGGCTCGAACGCACCCACCCCGGCGGTGATGATCACCGCCCGGCTCCGGTAGCTGCGCCCCGCCGACGTGGTGACCAGGAAACTGCCATCCTCCTGGGGTGCGAGCGTTTCAGCATGCTCTTCGGAGAAGAAGATGGGGTCGAAGGGCTCGACCTGTTCGAGCGGGTTACGCACCAGGTCCTTGGCGCGGATCTTGGGAAAGCCTGCGACGTCGTAGATGTACTTGTCGGGGTAGAGGGCCGAGAGCTGCCCTCCTGCTTCGGCCATGGGGTCGAGGATGCGGGCGGTGAGGCCGCGCATGCCCACGTAGAAGGCCGCGAACAGGCCGCTCGGCCCCGCCCCAATGATGATGACGTCGGTCTTGGGCGCGTCCGCCCTCCGCGTCAGCCGTTCTGCCGGGCCAGCCGGCCCAGGGCCTCGATGTCGAGGAGCATCACACGCCCGTAGCCCGACTTGATCAGGCCTTCGCGCGCGAGCTCGCCGATAACCTTGGTCACGGTTTCGCGCACCGACCCCACCGCCGAAGCGATCTCGTCGTGGGTGACGTGGATCATCACCCGCCCACGGGGATCGCGCACGGCCAATGGAGTGTCCATGAAGCCGATCAGGGCCGCGGCGATGCGGTTCTTCAGGCGCTGGGCCACGAGGCGCTGGATGGCGTCGTAGGTTTGGTTGAGCGCCTGGACGAGCTGGGCGGCGAGCTCGAGCGTCTCCTGCGGGCTCATCCGCGAAGGGTGGATCTGGGCGATGCGGGTGTCGGCGGCCGCCTCGGCGTGGTAGTCACGCTCGCCTCCGGCCAGGGCCTCCTCGCCGAAGTACTCGCCCGGCCGAACGAACCTGAGGGTCAGGGCGTTGCCGTCGTCATCGACGCTCTGAATGCGCACCAGCCCCGACTCGACTCGGTAGATGCGATCCTTCGGCCCCGAGGCGCCTGGGTAGAGAATGATCTCCCCGGCGCGAAAGGCCAGGGTGTCGATGATGCTGCTTTGCGTCACATTTCCCTCCCCCTCACAGGGTAGCACGGCCGGAGTACTAAGTAAACAAATTTGTTATTTTATTTAACATTTTGCTGAACCCAGGCTAGATAGCGATCGAGCCCACGTTTTACCGGCAGCGCAAGCACCTCGGGCACCTCATAGGGGTGCAGCCCGCTGACGCGCGTTTCCAGCCGGGGGTAGGCCTCGGCCGTGGTCTTGGCCAGCAGCAGCCACTCGGCGTCTTCGTGCATCTCGCCCTGCCAGGTGTAGATTGAGGTGAGGCCGGGGACGAGGTTCACGCAGGCGGCCAGGCCTTCCTCGACCAGGGCGCGGGCGATCCGGCGGGCCGTCTCTTCGTCTGGGACCGTGATGAGTGCCACGTGTGTCATGGTCAAAGTTTAGCGCACCCGTCCGCCGGACGGGTGCGCCGGGGTCCGTGCCTCAGTCCTGCGGTTTGATGACGAAGGCCGAGGCGATCTCGTCGCCCGCGGCCAGGTTCATCACCTTGACGCCGCTGGTGGGGCGCGAGTACTGGGAGATGCTGCTCACCCGGGTGCGGATGGCCAGCCCGCCACGCGAGAGCACGAGCAGGTCCTCGTCGCCGTCCACCGCCAGCAGGGCGGCGAGGTGGCCCACCTTGTCGTTGAGCTTGAAGGTGATCACGCCCTGGCCGCCGCGGCCCTGGAGGGGGTACTCCTCGATGGGCGTGCGCTTGCCGTAGCCGTGGCTGCTGATGGCCAGCAGGTCGCCCTCCCAGCCCTTGGGAACGACGATCAGCGAGACCACCTCGTCGTTCTCCTTGAGGCGGATGCCACGCACGCCCTGGCTGGCGCGGCCGGTGGCGCGCACGTCGTCGAGCGGGAAGCGGATGGCCTTGCCGCCACGGGTGGCCATGACGACCTCGGCGCCGCTCTTGGCCAGCGCCACGTCCACCAGGTCGTCGCCCTCGACCAGGTTGATGGCGATGAGGCCACTGGCGTTGAGGTTCTGGTAGTCGCGCGCGGCGGTCTTCTTGACGATGCCCTTGCGGGTGGCGAAGACGAAGTAGCCGGGTTCGGTGAGGCTGCGCACCGAGAGCAGCGCTTTGACCTCCTCGCCCTCTTCCAGCGGTAGGAAGCTCTTCACGTGGGTGCCGCGGGCGGAGCGCTGGGCCTCGGGCAGCTCGAAGACCTTTTCGCGGTAGACGCGGCCGCGGTTGGTGAAGAAGAGCAGGTCGTCGTGCATCTGGGCCACGAAGACGCGGGTGGCCTCGTCCTCGTCCTTGGTGCGGCCCGCCTTGGCACCCATGCCGCCGCGGCCTTGGGCGCGGTAGTCCTCGAGCGGCGTGCGCTTGAGGAAGCCGGCGGCGGTCATGGTGATGACCATGGGCTCGTCCTCGATCAGGTCCTCGGGGTTGAAGCCCTCGGCGAACTCGGTGATCAGGGTGCGGCGCTCGTCGGCGTACTTTTCCTTGACGGCGAGCAGCTCGTCCTTGACCACGCCCCACAGCCGGGTTTCGTCGGCCAGGATGGCGCGCAGGTAGGCGATGGTCTCCTGCAGCTCGCGGTATTCGGCCTGGAGCTTCTCGCGCTCGAGCCCGGTGAGGCGTTGCAGGCGCATGTCGAGGATGGCCTGGGCCTGGACCTCGCTGAGGTCGAAGCGCTCCATCAGCCCCGCCTTGGCCTCGGCGCCGTCGCGCGAGGCGCGGATGAGGGCGATGACCTCGTCGAGATGCTCGAGGGCGATGAGCAGGCCCTCGAGCACGTGGGCGCGGTCCTCCGCCTTCTTAAGATCGAAGCGGGTGCGGCGCGTGACCACCTCGCGGCGGTGCTCGAGGTAGGCCCGCATCATCTCGAGCAGCGGCAGCACCTTGGGCTCGCCGCCGACGATGGCGAGCAGGTTGACGGTGAAGCTGGTCTGCAGGTTGGTCTGCTTGAAGAGCTGGTTGAGCACCACGTCGGGGTTGGTGCCACGCTTGAGCTCGATGACGATGCGCATGCCCTGGCGGTCTGACTCGTCGCGCAGGCCCGAGATGTCCTCGAGCTTCTTGGCCCGCACCAGGCTGGCGATCTGGCTGATGAGGCTGGCCTTGTTGACCTGGTAGGGGATCTCGGTGACGGCGAGCATCTTGCGCCCGTTGCGTTCCTCGGTGCGCACCCGCGCGCGCACGCGCAGCGAGCCCTTGCCGGTCTCGTAGGCCTTCTTGAGGCCGACGCGGTTGAGGCGGCCGCCGGTGGGGAAGTCGGGGCCGGGCATCAGGGCCATGACCTGGTCGAGGGTGATATCAGGGTCGTCGATCATCGCCGCCAGGGCGGTGATGAGCTCGCCCAGGTTGTGGGGTGGGATGCTGGTGGCCATGCCCACCGCGATGCCGGTGGAGCCGTTGGCCAGCAGGTTGGGGAAGCCGGCCGGGAGGACCGTCGGCTCCTCGGTGGTGCCGTCGAAGTTTTCGACGAAGTCGACGGTGTCCTTGTCGATGTCGCGCAGGAGCTCGAGCGCGATGGGGGAGAGGCGCGCCTCGGTGTAGCGGTAGGCGGCCGCGGGGTCGCCGTCGATGGAGCCGAAGTTGCCCTGCCCGTCCACCAGTGGGTAGCGCAGGTTCCACTCCTGGGCCAGGCGCACCATGGCGTCGTAGACTGCCTGGTCGCCGTGGGGGTGGTACTTCTTGATGACCTCGCCCACCACGCCGGCGCTCTTGGAGTGTTTGCGTCCGGGTAGCAGGCCTTCCTGGTACATGGCGTAGAGAATGCGCCGCTGCACCGGTTTGAGGCCGTCGCGAACGTCGGGCAGCGCCCGGTTCACGATGACCGACATGGCGTAGTTGATGAAGCTCTGCTTGACCTCTTCGGTAATTTCTACGGGCAGTACCTGCGACATGCTCCTCCTTAGACGTTTGGCTCAAGAAGAGGGCTGCACCCGGTGGCGCAGCCGCTCGGAATCAGGCCTTCGCTCACTTATTCATTATAACAAACGCGAGCCATGCGCTTAGCCCACGTTTTTGGCGAGAGCAAGGAGCTTTTCGGCCACCGCCTCCTCCACCGGCATCACGCTCAGGCGGAAGCCGCGCTTCAGCAGCGGCAGCTCCTCGGCGGTGAAGTGCTCGCGCAGCTCGGCCAGCGGCACCATGCGGGGGAACTTCTCCACAAACTCGACCTCCACCGTCTGCCAGCGCGGGTTTTCCGGCGTGCTCTTCGGGTCGTAGTAGCAGCTTTCGGGGTCGAACTGGGTGGGGTCGACCACGCCGCTCTTTACAATGCGCATCAGCCCCACCACGCCCGGGGGCTTGGCGTTGGAGTGATAGAAGAAGGCCAGGTCCCCCTCCTGCATCTCGCGCAGGTAGTTGCGCGCCTGGTAGTTGCGCACGCCGTCCCAGATCTCGCGGCCGTCGCGCGCCAGGTCGTCGATCGAGTAGGCCGAGGGTTCCGACTTCATCAGCCAGTAGCGCATGAGCTGAGTATACCGGGGCGCGGTAGACTAACGGTATGCCGGACGTGGCCGCGCTCGCAAGGGAACTGGGTTCGCACAAGGTGCTCCTCGACCGGACCGACCGCCTGCTCTACCGCTACGACGCCATCGCCGAGGGCGAGGTCCCGCTCGCGGTGGTCCTGCCCGAGACCACTGAGGACGTGGTGCGGTTCGTGCGCTGGGCCGCGCAAGCGGGCGTGCCGCTCGTGCCCCGCGGCGCGGCGAGCGGCCTCTCGGGGGGCGCGGTGCCGTTGGTGGAGGCGGTGGTCGTGGCCTTCACCCGCATGCGCGAGCTGCGGATCCACCCGGAGCGCCGCCTGGCCGAGGTGCAGCCGGGCGTGGTGACGCTCGAGATCAGCCGCGCCGCCGAGCCCCATGGCCTCTACTACCCGCCGGACCCGGCGAGCTACCGCCAGAGCACGATCGGCGGCAACCTGGCCGAGAACGCCGGGGGGCCGCAATGTTTCAAGAAGGGCGTGACCGGCGACTACGTGGTCGAGCTCGAGTGGGTGGACGCCGCGGGCGAGGTCCACCGCGCCCGGCGCGAGGCTTACGACGTCGCGGGCCTGCTGGTGGGCAGCGAGGGCACGCTCGGGCTCATCACCCGCGCTTGGCTGCGGCTCGAGCCCAGTCCGCGCCGCACCCGCACCCTGATGGCCCACTTCCCCGAGGTGGGCGCGGCCGCGGAGGCCGTGAGCGAGGCGATCGCCCGTGGGGTGGTGGCGGCGAAGCTCGAGTTCATGGACCAGGCCTGCGTGCGGGCGGTCGAGGCCTCCTTCGGGCTGGGTCTGCCCACAGAAGCGGCGGCGGTGCTGCTGGTGGACACCGACGGCGACGACCTGGAGGTGGTGGAGGAGGAGCTCGAGCTCGTGGCCGCGGCCTGCGAAGCACACGGCGGCACGGTCCACCGCGCTGCCGACGCCG
>JALSQD010000069.1 GCA_026985615.1 Thermaceae bacterium
AACGCCTCGACCTGTTTGAGCTTTTGTAAGCGGGCCTGGACCGTGGGATCGCCCGCGCCAGCCCCGACAAGTTCCTGGGCCTTCTTCGCTCCCCGCCATACCTCCCGGCCAACCGTAGTAAGCTGCACTCGTGGGGACCTCCTCTTTCCTGGAGTGGTCCCCACATTCTTATCGATTCGGTCTCACATGTGTCTGTCCGGGTTCAATCTAAAGACGCGCTTAATTCCCCGCTTAGGCCGGCTTCAGGGCCCGGACACACAATGGGCAGCGTGAAAGAGAGGATGATGTTCATGAAAAAGACCCTGAAGAACTACCTAATGATGGTGCTGGCCCTTGGCGTGCTCGGTCTCGGCTTGGCCCTCGCGGCGGCCCCGACGCTGCCCGAGGACGTCCAGGCCGCCATCGACTCCGGCGCGATCGTCAGCCTCTACGACGCCGACGGCAATCTGCTGTGGTCGAGCGACTCGGGCACCACCTACGATCCCGAGCTTCTCACCCTGGTGGCCGAGATCGTCGTCACCGATGCCGACGGCGCCGTGGTGGCCGACCTCGAGGTCGTGGTGGGCCCCAATGGCAACCTCGTGGTCCAGACCGACGACGGGACCATCGGCCTGGGCAAGTTCCTCCACGACGCGCTGGGCGCACAGGGCACCGGCGTGGCGGACGGCACCGGTGAGCAGCACCAGTACCGCCACATGGAACAGACCCAGCACCAGACCCAAGGCACGTGCGAAGACGCGGGCTGCCAGTACCAGGACGCCCACGCCAACCGCCACGGCCCCGGTCAGCCCAGCACCGATCAGTAAACCACCACGCCGTCTCTTTTCCTCAGGCACGAAGCCGCCCGGTTCGGGCGGCTTCGTGCGCATGGCGATGAAAAAACGGCCCGCGCTACGGGTCCGTGCGTTGCGCCTCGCGGGAAAAAGCTAGCCCTCTTCTTCCCCCTCACGCAACATCTCCAGCCAGGCGCGGTCCTGCTCGCTCAGCTCGGCGCCCTCCAGCAGGTCGGGACGGCGCTCGAACGTGCGCCTGAGCGCCTCGCGGCGACGCCACTCAGCCACCTTGCCGTGGTGGCCGCTGGTGAGCACCTCGGGCACCTTCAACCCGCGGAACTCGGGCGGGCGGGTGTACTGCGGATAGTCGAGCAACCCCCACGAAAACGAGTCGAGCCGGTGGCTCTCGGGGTCGCCCAGCACACCGGGCACGAGCCGCGCGGTGGCCTCGATGATGGCCAGCGCCGCCACCTCGCCCCCCATGAGCACGAAGTCACCGATCGAGACCTCGCGGGTCACGAAGCTCTCGACCCGGGCGTCGATGCCCTCGTAACGGCCGCTGACGAGGACCAGGTGTTCCTTGGCGGCCAGCTCTTCGGCCATCGACTGGTTAAAGGGCTCACCCGCCGGGGTCAGTAAGATCACCTCGTCGGCCGGGAGCTGGTCCTCGATGGCCTCCACCACCACGTCGGGGCGCAGCACCATACCCGCGCCACCCCCGTAAGGATAGTCGTCTACCTGGCGGTGCTTGTCGTGGGTGTAGTCGCGGATGTCGCGAACGTTGATCTGGATCAGGCCGCGCCCGATGGCCTTGGCTAGTAGGGCTTCTTCGGTCCACGGCTGGATAAGCCGGGGAAAGAGGGTAAGTACGGTGTAGCGCAACACGGCTACTCCAGAAGCCCTTCGGGGGGCTCCTGGATACGCACCTCATCGTCCGCGACCTCGACGTAAGGCGCCTGCAAGGGAACCATGAAGCGACGCGCGCCCTTCTTGATCACGAGCACGTCCTGTGCCCCCGAGTCAAAGACGTCCACCACCTTGCCCCAGGCCTCGCCGCCCAGTCGCACCGGAAGGCCCACGAGCTGAAAGTAGTACCAGCCGCCTTCGGGCTCGGGCAGACTCGCAGCCTCAACGAAGACGTCGCGCCCGGAAAGCTGCTCGGCTGCCTCGCGCCCCGTGACGCCGACGAAGTGGACCACCAGGCCACCCGCTAACGCCTCCACCCGCTCGATGGCGCGCCACCCCACGCCCTCGAGGTAAACGCGCTCTTGCGACAGGATGGCCTCGGGAGCCTCGCTGCGAAACTTGAGGCCCCCCGACAACGCGTGCGGCCTACCGAGACGTCCGATGCGGACCCGGATCACCTGACTTCAACCGACACCTTGCCCCGCGCAAAGGCGCGCACAACGGTACGGATGCTCTCGATGACCCGGCCCCGACGGCCGATCAGGCGGCCCTTTTCCTCGGGGGGAACCTCGATGTAGTAGACCACGCCCCCCTTGCCACGGCGCTCGTCCACGCGCACGCTCTTGGGGTGGTCCACCACCGCCTTGGCCAGGTACTCGACGACCTCGCGCATTACGACTCGGCTTCGGCAGCCTCGGCCGGCGCGGCCGGCTCACCCTTGCGGTAGACGCCGGCCAGCTTGAGGATGCGGCGGGCGGTGTGCGTGGGCTGGGCGCCGACAGAGAGCCAGTAACGGGCGCGCTCGACGTCCACCTTGTACCAGTTGGGGGTGGTCTTGCGCGGATCGTAGTAGCCGATCTTCTCGATGTACTTGCCGTCGCGCTTGCGGCGAACGTCGGTCACGACGATGCGGTAGTGGGGGTTGAACTTGGAGCCGAAACGAGCCAAACGAATCTTTACCATCTGCCTACCTCCTGCCAAAGAAGCCGCGGCGCTTGCGCGGGCTCTTGGCGAGCGTTTTCATCATGCCCTTCGTCTCTTCGAAGGTCTTGATGAGCCGGTTGACTTCCTGCACGCTGGTGCCGCTGCCCCTGGCGATGCGGCGCCGGCGCGAGGCGTTGAGGATCCGCGGATTCTTGCGCTCCGCGGGGGTCATGGACTGGATGATGGCCTCCAGGTGCTTGGTGGCCTTGGGATCGAGCTCGAACCCGGCCGGCAAGGCGCGACTGAGCCCGGGGATCATCTTGATGAGCTCGGTCATCGAGCCCATCTTCTGAATCTGCTTCATCTGCTTGAGCAGGTCGTTGAGGTCGAACTGGTGGGGCGCCTTGTCGGGCTCTTCGAGCTCGGCCGCCTGGGCACGCTCCATGAGGGTCTGAATGTCGCCCATGCCAAGGATGCGCTGGGCCAGACGGTCGGGATAGAAGGGCTCGATGCCGTCGAGCTTCTCGGAGATGCCGCCAAAATAGATGGGCTTGCCGGTGACGTAGCGGGCGCTCAGTGCCGCACCGCCGCGAGCGTCGCCGTCGAGCTTGGTGAGGATGAGGCCGGACACGCCGATGCGCTCGTCGAAGGCGCGGGAAACGCCCAGCGCCTCCTGCCCCATCATGGCGTCGATGACGAGCATGGTCTCGGTGGGCTGGAGCTCGTCCTTGAGCTCGGCCAGCTCGTCCATGAGCGCCTCGTCGATCTGCAAGCGACCGGCGGTGTCGACGATGACCAGGTCGCGGTAGTCCTTGGCGAGGTGCTCGCGCAAGCGGCGAGCGGTCTCGGCCGGCTTTTCGCCGTTGGCCACCTCCAGCACCGGTACCCCCACCTGCTCGGCAAGGATGCGCAGCTGGTCGCGGGCGGCGGGGCGCTGGGTATCGGCCGCGACTAGCAGGGGGCGGCGGCCCTTGCTCTTGTAGAGCCGAGCCAGCTTGCCGGCGGCGGTCGTCTTACCGGTGCCCTGGAGACCAACCAGGAACCAGACGTTTCCCTCGTGCTTCAGCTCGGGCTGTTTGGGCTTCGAGCCCAAAAGCTCCTTGAGCTCGTCGTAGACGATGGTGTAGATCTGCTCCGCCGGGGTCAGCGACTCGTAGACCTTCTGGCCTAAGGCCTTTTCCTGAACGCGTTTGGTAAAGGCCTTGGCCACCTCGAAGTTGACGTCGGCCTCGAGCAGGCTCATGCGGATCTTGCGCATGACCTTCTTGAGGTCGGCTTCGCTGATACGGCCGCGCCCGCGCAGGCCGTCGAGCGTTTGTTGCAGTCGTTTGCTTAAGTTCTCGAACATCGCTCCCCCAACGTCAAGCCAGGGCTCAGCATAGCCGCGTCACCTTGAGCGTGTCAACCGCAATTTATCTGATGTTTTAAGCGATGCGCGAATGCGCTTCAGCCCCGACGCAGGCGTGGTTTGCCGGCGACGGCGTTCGACCGGCCGCAGCCCGCCATGCTAGACTGAGCGTTGGCTTTTTGCGGCCCACACCCACCTTTAGGAGGCCATCGTGCGGACCCAGGTGCGCGAAAACCTGTTCGAAGAACTCATCCGCGCCCTGCGGAAAGGGGACGTGGCCCGCGTACAGGCGCTCGGCGAGCAGATCCACCCGCAGGAGATCCTGGAACACTGGGACGACCTGCCCGGCGAGCACCGCTACGTGCTGCTCACCTATCTCGACCCCGAGGCCGCGGCCCAGATCTTCAGCGAGCTGGAGCCAGAGGACCAGGCGGCGTTCCTGGAGGGCCTGCCCCCCTGGCGGGTCCGCCAGATCCTGGAAGAGCTCGATCCCGACGACCTGACCGACGCCCTCCAGGCGGTCGAAGAAGAAGACCCGGAACTCGCCCGGACGATCAAGGAGTGGCTGGACCCCCAGACCCGCGCAGAGGTCGAGACCCTTTCGGCCTACGACGAGGACGACGCCGGCGGTCTGATGACCCCGGAGTACGTCGCGGTCCGGGCGGGCATGACCGTGGACGAGGTCCTCCAGTTCCTCCGCCGCGCCGCCCCCGACGCCGAGACGGTCTATTACCTCTACGTGATCGACGACGAGGGGCACCTGGTGGGCGTACTCAGCTTGCGCGACCTGATCGTGGCCGACCCCTCGATGCGGGTGGCCGAGATCATGAACCCCAACGTCATCCACGCCACCACCGAGACCGACCAGGAAGAGGTGGCGCGGGTAATGGCCGACTACGACCTCACCGTGCTGCCGGTTATCGACGCCGAGGGGCGGCTCATGGGTATCGTTACCATTGACGACGTGGTGGACGTCCTCGAGGAAGAGGCCACCGAGGACATCCACCGCCTGGGTGCGGTCGACGCCCCGGAGCTGGTCTACAGTCGCTCGAGCCCCCTCGAGCTCTGGAGCGCGCGCGCCCGCTGGCTGGTGATCCTCATCTTCACCGGCATGCTCACCTCGTCG
Source organism: Thermaceae bacterium (assembly GCA_026985615.1). Lineage (GTDB taxonomy): Bacteria > Deinococcota > Deinococci > Deinococcales > Marinithermaceae > Oceanithermus. The sequence continues at coordinate 5,078 of JALSQD010000069.1, forward strand.
ATCCTCGCGGGGTTCTCGTCGGTGCTCGAGGCCACGACCGCGCTGGCCTTTTACATTCCGGTGTTGCTGGGCACCGGCGGCAACACCGGCAGCCAGTCGGCCACGCTCATCGTGCGCGCCCTCGCCACTCGCGACATCGACCTCGGCGACTGGCCCCGGGTGCTCGTCAAGGAACTTGGGGTGGGCTTCCTCCTGGGCATAACGCTCTCGGCCCTCATTGCTCTCAAGGTGGCCCTCGATGGCTACCTGGGGGTCACGCCGGTGGTGGCGCTGGCGCTCTTCCTGCTGGTCATCGTGGCCGACCTGGCGGGGGCGCTGCTGCCGCTGGCGCTCGAAAAATTGGGGCTCGACCCAGCGTTGATGTCGAACCCGCTCATCGCCACCATCTCGGACGTCTCGGGCCTGATCATCTACCTCAGCGTCGCGCGCCTGCTGCTGAGGGTGGGATGAGGCTCGGAGTTGTCGTCGAGTGGTCCAAAGGCAGCCGGGAACGCTGGGAGTGGAAGGGTGGGCGCTTCGTTCACAAGATCGAAGACTGCCCCGCTCCGGTGAACTATGGCTTCCTCCCAGGCGTGGTCAACCCCGCCGACGGCGAAGAGGTGGACGCGGGGGTGCTGGGGCCACCACTTGGCGCGAAATCGCGGGTCGAGGCCCGGCTGCTGGGCCTGCTCTGGCTCGCCGACGGCGACCACAAGCTCGTTCTTGCCCCGGACGGCGGCGAACACCAAGAAGACGAAGCCGCCCCTGCTGGCCTGGTTCGAACCCGCGCGCCGCACCCGGCTCGAAGGCGCAGACGCGGCGCGGGCGTGGCTCGAGCACCTCAGTTCAGTCTGAGCAGCCGGGCGTCGCCCGGGGCCACCTCTACCTCCAGCACCCCTCCCGCAACCTCGAAGGCCTCGCCGTCGTAGACGTCGGTCGCGCCCGCGACGTCGCCCCAGGGCGCGGCCAGCTCCACCCGCACGCGCACGGACTCGAAGACGTCGGTATTGAGCACGAAGACGTAGCGTCCGCCCCCGGCGTCGATGTAGGCGAACCCCTCTCCCGCGCTCACCGCGGGCCGGAAGGCGTCTGCGCGCTCGATTGCGAGCAGCGTCGGGCCCATCTGCTGCACTTTGGCGTTGACGCGGGCGGCCTCCTCCAGCAGCGGCGTGGGCCGGTAGTCGGCGTCGCGCAGGCCGTGGACCCAGCTCTCCGATTGGTAGAGGAAGTAGAAGATCCCTTTGGTCCCGTGAGCGAGCGCCGCCATGACCTCGTGCCGCAGCTCCACCGGCTCGGGCATGCGCCAGTAGTGCGGGTGCTCCGGTGGAATGGGCTCGAAGGCCTGGACGATCAGCCACTGGGGCACACCCGGCACCGCCTCGCGACTCATATCGAGGTACTCGTAGTAGGTGGGCTGGTCGGCGCCGCCGGCGAAGCTACCGTCGTCGGGGTCGCCGCGCGGCCAGGCGTCAGAAAAGTCGCCGATGGCCTTGTCCTCGGCCAGCGGGTAGACGTCCATGAAGAGCACCCGGCTTTGCATGCCCGCCTGCAGAGCGGCCATGTTGTTCACGTCGGCCCAGGAGGAAAGCGCATAGGCGCCCGGGTCCGCTTGTTCAATGAAGGCGCGCGCCTGGCCGAGCTGCCCAGGGCGGACGATCTGCCCCTCGGGGCCCGGCGCGCCCTCGGGCACGGGCTCGTCGAAGATGACGTAGCCGAAGACGGCCGGGGCATCCGTGAAGATTTCCAGGTAGTCCTGCGCCGCCGCCTGGTAGAGGTCGGAATCGCTGATCTCGTCGCGCAATTCGCCCAGTAGGCCCTGCACGTGTCCGAGCGGCAGAATGAGCTGCACGCCCGCGCGCTCGGCCTCCTCCAACATCGCCGCCAGCACCTCGCGGTAATGGTCACCATAAGCGATCGGATCGACGGCCATCACGGCCAGGTTGAAGCCCTCGGCGGCCAGGTCGCCGAACTCGCGGGCGTAGTCGGCCCGCGCTTGCTCGGGATCGCGCCGGAAGTCGGTGGCGTCGCCCTCGTCGGCGATGGGCTTCTGGCCACGGACGAAGTAGACGCCGACCGGAAAGGCGCCCTCCCCAATCACGGCCGTACCCGGCTCGGAATCGCCCGCCCCAGCGGAGCCGCACTGGACCAGTCCAAAAACCAACAGCAGGGCGAGCGCGCTGCGCACAAGGTGTCTTACGGTGAAAGATACCATTGGGGTCATCACACCTTGAATGTAACACAAGTTTTAGGGAAGTTTGCGGGGCTGCGGGCTATCCGGCATATTGCACGCGCAAGCGGTTGGCCTCTGCAGACAAACGGTCGAGGGTGCCCACGTCCACACCCACCTCGAAGCCAAGCCCGGCCAGGTAGGGCAGCACCACCTCGGTGGGCAGGTTGCCCACCAGCTCGTCGCCGGCGAAGGGGCAGCCGCCGATGCCGCCCAGCGCCCCCTCGAGCCAGCGCACACCCGCGTCTAGCACCGCGTCCACCTTGGCCCGCACCTCGTCCGGGTCGGGGCGGCTGTGCAGGTGGGCGCCCAGGCCGACGGTCCCGTGGGCAGCGGCGACCGCCCGCAGTACCTCGTGGACGCGTTCGTGCCCGGCCACGCCGTAGGTGTCGGCGATGGCGATGCGGCGCACGCCCAGCTCGCGCAAGCGACCGACGAAGTCCACGACCTGATCTGGACTCCACGGGTCGCCGTAGGGGTTGCCGAAACCCATGGAGACGTAGATCACCAGCTCCAGCCCGTCGCTTCGCGCCAGCTCGAGCATCCGCTCCACCAGCGACCAAGAGTCCGCGACCGAGCGGCGGGTATTCTTCCGCTGAAAGGTCTCGCTGATCGAAAAGGGATAGCCCACCGAGGTCAGGTTACGTGCAACCAGCGCCCGCCCCATCCCCCGCTCGTTGGCGACGATGGCCAGGTAGTCGCGCCCGCCGGGCGGCGGCAGCAACCTAAGGACCTCTTCGGAATCGGCCATCTGCGGCACCCACTTAGGCGAGACGAAGCTGGCCAGGTCCAGGTGGTCGAAGCCGGCCTCCAGCAGCCGGCGCAGGAAGGCTGCCTTCTCTTCGGTCGGGATGGTGCGAGCGAACCCCTGCCAGGCGTCCCGGGGGCATTCGACGTAGGTAACGCGCCCTTCCATGGCCCCTTCTACACCTGGAAGACGCCCGTCTTGAGGGGCTCTTCCGAGTCGTCCAAGCTCACCGCCTCGAGCGCCCGGATCAGCCGCTCGCGGGTCTCGTGGGGAAAGATGATCTCGTCCACCCACAGCCGCGCCGCGGCGTAGCGGGGGTCGAGGGTGGCGTCGTAGCGGTTCTTGATTTCTTCGTAAAGCCGCTCCAGCTCCTCGGCGCTCGGCTCCTGGCCCTTGTGCTTCAGCTGCGCCACTTCGAGCTGCAGAAGGGTGCTCGCCGCCTGGGTCCCCCCCATCACCGCGTACTTGGCGCTGGGCCAGGCGAAGAGCAGCCGCGGGGCGTAGGCCTTGCCCGCGAGCGCATAGTTGCCCGCGCCGAACGAGCCGCCCAGGATGACCGTGATCTTGGGCACCACCGAGTTGGAAACGGCGTTCACCAGTTTGGCCCCGCGGCGGATAATCCCCGCCTCCTCCGAGGCCTTGCCCACCATGAAGCCGCTGACGTCCTGTAGGAACAAGAGGGGAATGCGCATCTGGTTGACGTCAAGGATGAAGCGGGCCGCCTTGTCGGCCGCCTCGGCGTAGATGACCCCGCCCACCTCGATGCGACCCTTCTTCTTGATGACGAGCCGCTGGTTGGCGACGATGCCCACCGGGAACCCGCCGATGCGGGCGAAGCCAGTCACCAGCGTCTCGCCCCACTGCGCCTTGTATTCGTGGAACTCGGAGCCGTCCACCAGCCGCGCAATCACCTCGCGCACGTCGTAGGGGCTCTCCCCTTCCGGGTGCACCAGGCCGTAGAGGTCGCGCACGTCGTAAGCCGGCTCCTCCACCTCCTTGCGCTCCTGGGCCCAGCGCGCCCGCCGCGGCGCGGCGTAGAGGCCGGCGAGGGTGCGCACCCGTTCGAGCGCCGCCTCGTCGTTTGGCTCGTAGAAGTCGACCGTGCCCGAGACCTCGGCGTGCATCCGCGCCCCGCCCAACTCCTCGGAGCTCACCTCCTGGCCGATGGCCGCCTTGACCAGCGCCGGCCCCGCCAGGTAGAGGCCCGAGCCTTCGGTCATCACCAGGGCGTCGGTCATCACCGGCAGGTAGGCCCCGCCGGCCACGCAGTTGCCCATGATGGCGCTGATCTGGGGAATGCCCGCCGCGCTCATGCGGGCGTTGAGGTAGAAGATGCGGCCGAAGTCGTCCTGATCGGGGAATACCTCGTCCTGCAGCGGCAAGAAGACGCCGGCCGAGTCCACCAGGTAGATGGTGGGAATCTTGTTTTCGTAGGCGATCGTCTGCGCCCGGATTACCTTCTTGGCGGTAATCGGGAAGAAGGCCCCGGCCTTGACGGTGGCGTCGTTGGCGATGATCATCCACTCGCGCCCGTGGATGCGGCCGATGCCGGTCACGGTGCCGCCGCCGGGGGCACCGCCCCACTCCTCGTACATGCCCCAGCCGGCAAAGGTCATCAGCTCGTCGAAGGGGCTGCCCTCGTCCACCAGCCGGGCGATGCGCTCGCGCGCGGTGAGGCGGCCCTTTTCGTGCTGGCGCTGGATCGCGCGCTCTCCCCCGCCCTGGCGCACCTGGGCCAGGGTTTCGCGGTAAGCGGTGATGCGGTCCACCCAGGCGCTGGTGTTGGCGCGGAAGGTCTCGGAAGCGCGGCCTTCGTCCGTGAGTCGCGTCGGGAGCATGGCCTCAGTATATCGGTTTTAAAGCCCTCAGGTAATTTTTCGTTATACGTTGGACGCCCCGCGGGCGCTGCTCTATACTCATGACAAGGCCTGCTCGGGAGGAGTAGGCGGCCCGCGCGGCTCCAGAGAGGGCCCCCCACGGCTGGAAGGGGTCCGCCGCAGCACCGCCGAACGTCGCCCGAGGCGCCGCGGGAAGAACGGCCGCGAGGCTCAGTAGACCCCGCCGGGTGCGCCCGAGATAGCGCGAAAGAGTGCGGGATTTGGCATGTGGCGTGTGGCTTGTGGCTCGCAGGATCGATCAACACCACGAACCACCTACCACTAACTACAGGCCGCGGCCGCAGGCCGCTCCCGAAGCGCGGTGGTACCGCGGGGAATCCTCCTCGTCCGCGCACGGACGCGGGGCTTTTTCTTGACCCCCCACCGGAGGTACGCATGAAGGAACTGCCCAAAGCCTACGATCCGCAACAAGTCGAGCCCCGCTGGGCCGAGCGCTGGGCCGAGCGGCCCTTCGTCGCCGATCCGCACAGCGGCAAGTCCCCCTTCGTCATCGTCATGCCGCCACCCAACGTGACCGGCGTGCTGCACATGGGCCACGCCCTCGACAACGCCCTGCAGGACGCGCTCATTCGCTACAAGCGGCTGCGCGGCTACGAGACGCTGTGGCTGCCCGGCACCGACCACGCCGGCATCGCCACGCAGGTGGTGGTCGAGCGGCTGCTGGCGAAAGAAGGCAAGACCCGTCACGACCTGGGGCGTGAGAAGTTTTTGGAGCGCGTCTGGCAGTGGCGCGAGGAGTCGGGCGGCCAGATCCTGGAGCAGCTCAAGCGCCTCGGCGCCAGCGCCGACTGGAGCCGGCTGGCCTTCACCATGGACGAGGTGCGCAGCCGCGCGGTGCGCTACGCCTTCGTCCGCTACCACCACGAGGGCCTGATCTACCGCGGCGAGCGCCTGCTCAACTGGTGCCCACGCTGCGAGACGACGCTCTCCGACCTGGAGGTGGACAACACCCCCACCCAGGGCACGCTCTACACCCTCGCCTACCCGCTCGAAGGCGGCGGGGAAATCCGGATCGCCACGGTGCGGCCGGAGACGATCTTCGCCGACGTGGCCATCGCGGTGCATCCGGAAGACGACCGCTACAAGGACCTGATCGGCAAGAAGGCGCGCATCCCGCTGACCGAGATCTGGATCCCGGTGATCGCCGACGAGGCGGTGGAACGCGAGTTCGGCACCGGGGCCCTCAAGATCACCCCGGCGCACGACCCGACCGACTACGAGGTGGGCCGGCGTCACGGGCTGCCGGAGCCGAGCGTGATCGACCTGGAAGGAAAGCTGGTTAGCGAGCGGGTGCCCGAGCGCTTCCGCGGCCTGGACCGCTTCGAGGCGAGGAAGGCCGTGGCCAAGGCGCTGGAGGAGGAAGGCCACCTGCGCGCGGCCGAGCCCTACCAGATCGCGCTAGCCACTTGCGACCGCTGCGGCACCGCGGTCGAGTACGCCCTCTTCCCGCAGTGGTGGCTCAAGATGAAGCCGCTCGCGGACGAGGTGCTGCCCAAACTAAAGGAAGGCGACATCAAGTTCTACCCGGAGCGCTGGCGCAAGGTCAATATCGACTGGTTCGAGAACATCCGCGACTGGAACATCAGCCGCCAACTCTGGTGGGGCCACCAGATCCCCGCCTGGTACTGCCCCGAGGGGCACGTGACCGTGCCCGACCTGGAGCGCTTCGACGAGGACCCGAAAGCCTGCGCGGTCTGCGGGAGCCCCGAGCTCGAGCGCGACCCCGACGTCCTCGACACCTGGTTCTCCTCGGCGCTGTGGCCGCTCTCGACGCTGGGCTGGCCCGAGGACACCGAGGACTACCGCGCCTTCTACCCCACCAGCGTGCTGGTGACCGGCTACGACATCCTCTTCCTCTGGGTCAGCCGCATGGAGGTCTCGGGCTACCACTTCGACGGCCGCCGCCCCTTCGAGGCGGTGATGCTTCATGGCCTGGTCCTCGACGAGAAGGGCAAGAAGATGTCCAAGTCGAAGGGCAACGTGGTGGACCCGCTCGAGCTGGTGGAGCAGTACGGCGCCGACGCGCTGCGCTTCGCCCTCATCCACCTGGCCACCGGCGGGCAGGACATCCGCTTCGACCGCCGCTGGGTGGAGATGGGCCGCAACTTCGCCAACAAGCTCTGGAACGCCGCCCGTTTCGTGTTCATGAACCGCGAGGGCTTCGAGGCGAAGACCGACGAGCCCACCCTGGCCGACCGCTGGATGGCGGCGCGGCTGCGCGAAGGCATCCACAACATCACCCAGCTCTACGACGCCTACGAGCTCGCGCTCGCCAGCCGCGAGGTCTACCAGCTGGTCTGGAGCGAGTTCTGCGACTGGTACATCGAGGCCGCCAAGCCGGCGCTGCGCGCGGGCAACGCCGCGACGCTGCGGGGGCTGGAGGCGGCGCTGGAAGCACTGCTCAAACTCCTCCACCCCTTCATGCCCTTCGTCACCAGTGAGATCTACACCGCCTTGAAGCGGGACCCCGAAGCCGAGCTGGCGCGGGCCGACTGGCCCGAGGCCAAGGCCTTCGTGGCCGACGAGGAGGCCCTGACCGCCTTCAAGGTGCTCCAGAACGCGGTCACCGCCACCCGCAGCCTCCGGGCCGAGCTGGGCCTGCCGCCTCAGCAGGAGATCACCGTCCACGCCGAGGGGCCGGGGTCGGCTGTGCTGCTCGAGAACGCCGTCCTGTTCCGCTTCCTCGCCCGTGCCAAGGTGCTGGAGGGGCGGCCGGAGCAGGCCGTCAGTGCGGTCACACCCCAGGCCACGATCTGGCTCGAACTCGAGGGACTGGTGGACGTCGAGGCCTGGAAGAAGAAGCAGAAGAAGAAGGCTTCCGAGCTCGAGCGCCGCATCGCCGGGCTGGAGAAGAAGCTCGCCAACCCCGGCTTCACCGAACGCGCCCCGGCCGAGGTGGTCGAGCGCGAGCGGCGCAACCTGGAGGAGGCGAAGAGCCAGCTCGAGCGCATCCGCGAGGTGCTGGCCCGCTTCTAGCCCCAAAAAACAGGGCGCCGCGGCCACCGGCCGCGGCGCCCATTTTTCACTTGCTCACTCGGGGAAGATGACGCCCTTTTTCAGGATGATGCAGGCGTAAAGCTTGGTCTCGCTGGTGGCCACGATGGTGTAGGCATCCTGGGCGTGGTCGTAGTACTCGAAGCGGTCGATGGGCTGCACCCGGGCGTCCTCGCCCGAGGCCTTCAGCACCGCGTCGAACTCCTTCCACACCTCGGGCTTCGTCTCCTCGCCGTTGTCCATGTACCAGACGTTGGCATCGGTGAAGGTATCGAGCGGCATGAGCTCGAGAATGGCCCGCACCAGCTCGGGCGTCCCCAGCCCGTCAGCGCGGATCACCGGCGGACCGGAGGAGTGGGCGGGGTAGTTGCCGTCCACGATAGCGATCTCGTCACCGTGGCCCATCTCGGCCAGCGTGGCCAGCAATTCGGGCGAAAGCTGCGGTGGAACTCCCTTGAGCATGGACATGACCTAACCTCCTTAGACCTCGCTGGGGCGGTTCTTGAGGCTGTCGATCATCACCGCCAGGAAGATGACCGCACCCTTGAGGAAGCTCTGCCAGAAGGGCGGCACGTTGAGCAGGTTCATGCCGTTGTTGATCACGCCGATCAGCAGCACGCCGATGATCGTGCCGATGATCGTGCCCTTGCCGCCCATGAGCGACGCCCCGCCGATGATGACCGCGGCGATGGCGTCGAGCTCGTAGCCCGTGGCCGCCGTGGGCATGGCCGCACCCAGACGCCCGGTGAGCACCAGGCCCGCGATGGCGCAGGAGACACCCGAGACGACGTAAACGAAGTAGAGCACCCAGTGGGTCCGGATGCCCGAGAGCGCCGCAGCCTTGGGGTTCGACCCCACCGCGTAGATATTGCGCCCCAGCACGGTGCTGCGCAACACCACCTCGGCAATGAGGGCGTAGAGCAAAAAGATGATCACGGCCACCGAGACGCCCCCGATCGCCCCCGCGCCGAAGAACTCGAAGGAGGCGGGGAAGTCGAAGATCGTCTTGCCGTCGGAGAGGACCATGGTGAGGCCGCGGGCCATGGCCATCGTTGCCAGGGTAACGATGAAGGGCGCCATCCCGATCTTGGTGATGGAGAAGCCGTGGAAAAGCCCGATGGCCACGCCGAAAAGCAGGTTGATAAGGATCACCGCCCACACAGGCACGCCCGCGTGAAGCATCAGCGCCATGATCACACCCGAGAGCGCAACCACCGAGCCCACCGAGAGGTCGATCCCGGCGGTGAGGATAACGAAGGTCATGCCAATGGCGATGATGCCCTGGATCGAGGACTGGAGCAGGATGTTGAGCAGGTTGAACTTGGTTAGGAAGACGGGCGAGGTGAAGGCAAAGAAGGCCCCCACGGCCAAGAGACCTAAAAAGACGATAAACTCGCTGCTTGATAACAACGACTTCAGCTTCATGACGCGGCCTCCCCGGTCGTACCGACCTGCAAACAGTACTTGAGTACGTTCTCTTCGTTGATGGCGTCACCCACCAGCTCCGCGGTGATGCGCCCTTCCGACATGGTGTAGACCCGGTCCGCGCACCCGATGACCTCGGGTAGCTCCGAGCTGACGAAAACGACCGCCTTCCCCTGGTCGGCCAGATCGGCGATCAGGCGGTAGATCTCGAGCTTGGCCCCCACGTCGATGCCGCGGGTGGGCTCGTCGAGGAGGATGATGTCGGGATCGGTAATGAGCGCCTTGGCCAGGCAGACCTTCTGCTGGTTGCCACCCGAGAGATGGTAGACGTCCACGTCCACCGAGGGCGCCTTGACGTTGAGCTTCTTAGCGTAGTGCTCGGCCGCGCTGCGTTCCTCGTGCGTGCGGGTGAAGCCCATACGCACGAAATGGCCCACCTGGATGGCCAGGTAGGTAATGTTCTTCCAAATAGGGTTGCCAAAGAAGAGGTTCTCGCCTTTGCGGTCTTCCGAGGAGTAGACCATTCCCTGGCGGATCGCGTCCTGCGGGTGTCGCATGCGCACCGCGCGGCCGCGCAACTTGAGCTCGCCCACGTGCACCGGGCGCGCACCCACCATGGCCTTGAGCAGCTCGGTGCGACCGGAACCGAGCAGGCCGTAGATGCCCACGACCTCGGAGCGCCGCAGCTTGAAATCGACATCCTTGAGGAAGCCGTCGCTAAGCCCCCGCGCCTCGAGCACCACCTCGCCCGGCTGGTGATCGCCCTTGTAGTAGATGTTCTGGATGTCGCGGCCCACCATCTTGGCCACCAGCACCTCTTCAGTGGCCTCCGCGGTCGGCATGACGGCCACGGTCTTGCCGTCGCGCAGCACGTGGATGCGGTCGGTGATCTCGAAGATCTCGTCCAGGTGGTGCGAAACGTAGATGATGCCGATGCCCTGTTGCTGCAAACGGCGGATTACCTGGAAGAGGTTCTCGATCTCGGGCCCGGTGAGCGATGAGGTGGGCTCGTCGAGCAGGAGGACCCGCGCGTCGTACGACAGCGCCTTGGCGATCTCCACCGACTGTTTCACCCCGATGGGGAGGTCAGCTACAATCGCGCGCGGGTCAATGTCCTGCATTCCGCTGCTCTCCAGGATCTCGCGGGTCTGCCGGTAGAGGCGCCCCCAGTCCACGAAACCGCCCCGGCGGGGCAGGCGGTTGATGAAGATGTTCTCGGCCACGCTGAGGTGCGGGATGAGGTTGAGCTCCTGATAGACGATCGAGATGCCCGCGTCCAGCGCGTCTTTGGGCGAGCGGAACTGCACCTCGCGGCCACCGAGGCGGATCTGCCCCCGCGTGGGGGTGTAGACGCCGCCGATGAGCTTCATCAGCGTCGACTTGCCCGCCCCGTTTTCGCCCACAAGGCCCAGCACCTCGCCCGGATTCAATGTGAGCGAGACGTCGTCCAAGGCGACGACGCCGGGAAAAACCTTGGTCAGGTTGCGTGTTTCCAGCAGCGGTGAAGGTTTCATCGTTTCTCTTGGGGGTCCTGGAAACGCCTGCGGGGGTGGGGGTTGGGGGCATCCGCCTGCGATGCCCCCAACCGGTCGGTCGTCAGGTGCGACTTACTGCTCGGCCCAGTTCTTGCGCTTGTCCACGTTCTCCTTGGTCACCGGGGTGAACGGAGTGTAGTAGTGCTTGGGCACTTCCTTGCCGTTGAGGTAGTCCACCGCGAACTCCACAGCCTTCTCGCCCATCATCACGGGCTCCTGGGAGATGGTGCAGTCGATGTAGCCTTCGCGGATCAGGTCGAGGGCCTGCTTGATGCCGTCGATGCCGACGATGTAGATGTGGCCCGGCTCGCCCACCTTCTTGAGCTTGCCCATGGCCTTGAGGGCTCGGGCGGCGCCAACGGTGTTGTCGTCGTTGTGGCCGTAGATCGCGTCCACGTCGGGGTGCGCCAGCACCAGGTTGGTCGTCACGTTGAAGGCCTTCTCCTGGTTGAAGTCGGCCGGCTGTGAGGCCACCAACTTGAGGCCGGGATACTTCTCGAGCTGCTCGTGGAAACCCTTACCGCGGTCGCGGGCGGCGGTGGTACCCACCAGGCCAACGAGCTCGATGACGTTGCCCTTAACCTCGCCGTACTTCTCCTTCATGGCCTCGGCGATCAGATCGGCGGCCAGGCGGCCCATAGCGACGTTATCGGTCTCGAGGAACGAGGTCACCTCGACGCCGGTCACACCGCGGTCGAGCGCGAAGACGGGGATGCCCGCGTCCAGGGCCTTCTTGACGGCCGGGGCGATGGCCTCGGCGTCGCGCGGGTTGATAATGATGGCGTCGACACCCTTGGTGATCAGGTCTTCCACATCGGCGGCCTGCTTGGCGGAGTCGCCGTTGGCGTTGACCATGATCAGCTCGACGCCGTACTTCTTGGCGCCGTTCTCGACCCCCTTGGTCATCCCTACGAAGAAGGCGTTGTTCAGGGTGCTGATCGAGTAACCGATCACGATCTTGTCACCCTGCGCGAACGCGCTGAGGGCGAATACGAAGAGGGCACCTAATACTAATCTCATGTAGTTTTTCATCTCCTACCTCCTTATCGTTGTTTTACCACGTGATTTGAACACCCGAAGTGTATCGCAGCCCGTTGGGGAAGTCAATAAACCTTTACTTGAACCGGAAACGATTCGGGGGTTCTAAGCGCGAAGGCGCGCGATCGCCGTCCACCATGTCTCGAGCGCCGCCCCCACGCACGCGGGCGCACCCGCGGTGCGGGCCCGCCGCAACCGCAAGAGGGCCGCGAGCGCGATGCGCCAGCGGCGGTAGCGGGGCGAGGCTTCGAGCCATCGCTCGGGCGCCAGATCCGCGAGCTCGCGCAGCAGGCGCGCCGTGGCGGGGTCCTCCGACCCGGCCCCTTCGCGCCACAGGCGCAGCAGCTCGCGCCGCGAGCCCGGCACGAGTAGGCCCGCGAGCGTCCGGTCGCTCACCGCGAGCCGCGCGCGCCGCACGGCCACCGGTTGCTCGGGCACGGCGAACCAGACGTCGGCCTCCCCGGCGTCTGCGAGCGCGAAGCCGCGCGCCTGCAAGAAGCGCGCCCCCTCCCCCACCGCGTAGGCACACCAGCCCTCCCGGCGCGCGCGCTCGAGCGCCTCGCGCGGGTCGAGCGGCTCGACCTCGAGGCCGCCCTCCGCGCACAGCAGCCGCGGCCCCGGCCGCCGGTAGGCGACCGCGCGCAGCTCGAGGTTGCGCACCCCCTGCCACTCGTTCTCGACCAGCTGGGCGGCCACCTCGAGCTCCTGCCCCTCCTCCAGGCCGTTGCCCTCGTCCTTCCACTTGATCACCCGCACCCCGCCCAGGCTAAAGGCCACGTGGCGGCCGCCCGAAAGGCGACGCAGCCGCTCGACGCGCCCGACCACGTGGAAGACGGGCTCGGGGTTGCCTTCACCAAATGGCTCGAGCAAGAGCAGGCTGCGGTAGACCTCGTCCATCACGTCGGCATCGAGGGGGCCGTCGAGGCGCACCTCGGGCCGGGGCACGGGGTGGCGCCGGGCGTAGGCGTGGATGGCGGCCCCGAAGTCGGGCACGCACTCGGGGTCGATCGAGAACCCCGCCGCCCCGGCATGCCCGCCATAGCCCTTCAGGTGCTCGGCGGCAAACGCCAGCGCCTCCACCGCGCTGATACCGGGGGGACTGCGCACCGAGCCCTTGCCCCGAGCGATGATGAAGACCGGCTTGTAGAAGCGCTCGAGCACCCGGCTGGCCACGATGCCCATAACGCCGGGGTGGCCCTCGGGGTCGTGGATCACGATCGCGGGGTCTTCGGGATTGACGGTGGGGAGGACGCGTTCGAGCATCTCCTCCTCCACCTGCTGGCGTTCGCGGTTGAGCGCGTCGAGCCGGTCGGCGAGCCGCACCGCCTCCAGCGGGTCGTCGGTGGTGAGCGCCCGAAAGGCCGTCTCGGCCTCGCCCAGCCGCCCGGCGGCGTTGATGCGCGGGGCGATGCGGAAAGCCACCTCGACCGCGTCGTAGTTCGTGCAATGACGCTGGGCCAGCGTGCGCAGACCGACGTGGCGGCTCTCGCGCAGCCGCCGCAGCCCCTCCTTGACCAGGGCGCGGTTCACGCCCAGAAGCGGCACCACGTCGGCGATCGTCCCCACCGCCGCCAGGTCGGCGTACTCCAGCGGCGGCGGCCTATCCAGCGCCTGGCTCACCGCCCAGAGCACGAAGAAGGCCACCCCCGCACCCGTGGGCCAGGGCTTGCCCTCGAGCGCTGGGCTGTAGGCGGGATGCACCACCAGCCCCTTGGGCGGCTCGTCGGGCACCGCGTGGTGGTCGGTCACGATCACGGAGACGCCGCCCTCGGTGAGCGCGGCTAGCTCCGCCGCGTTGCTAACGCCACAGTCCACGGTGACGAGCAGGTCGGCGGCAGCTCGGTGCTCGGGCACGCGCGCCATGTTGAGGCCGTAGCCGTCGTGCAGGCGGTGGGGGATGAAGGCGTGCACGTCGGCGCCCAGCTCCCCCAGCCCCAGCGTCAGGATCGCCGCGGCGGTCACGCCGTCGGCGTCGTAGTCGCCGTGGATGCGGATCCGCTCGCCGCGCTCGATGGCGCGCACGATGCGCCCCGCCGCCTCGCGGATGCCGGGAAGGGGCGGGGGCTCGAGCGGCGGGTCCAGATCCTCGACCTCGCGAAAACCGCGGTCGTAGAGGACCGCGGCCACCTCGGGGGGGGCCCCCAGCCGCTCGGAAAGGCGCTCGATCTCGGCCACGTCGGGCCAGCACCGCAGTACCCAGCGCGTCACGTCCGGCACGTCAGGCGTCGCTGGCGGTCTCCTCGACCGGGCGGTCGGGAATGCGGGGCACCTCTTCGATCTTCGCCGGGCGCAGCTTGGCGAGCTCCGACTCCAGCGCAGCCTTCTCGCGCCGCCACGCCCGCCGCTCGCGCGCGAGCGCCCAGGCGTAGCCGGGGAGGTAGACCCAGCCCGCCACGAAGCCCAGCACAAAGACCGCACCCAGCACCCAGTAGAGCGGCACGGGACCCAGCCCCGGCACGGCCACCCGGGCCGCCGGGTCCACGAGCTGCACAACGACGATCAAGAGCACGGCCAGCGCCGCAGCGAGGAACGAAATCCAGTGTACGAGTCGCATACCGCCTCCTAGCCCGAGTATACGGCACGAAAAAATCCGCCCCCTCGCGGGGGCGGATCCGAGGCTCCAGCGGCTTAGGCGCGTGCCTTCTTGCGCGGGGCGGGCTGGCGCATCTTCCACCAGGTCACCAGCGAGCCCACCACGTAGATCGAGGAGTAGGTCCCGACCAGGATGCCGATCAGCAACGCGATCGAGAAGTCGCGCAGCACCGGGCCGCCGATGAAGAGCAGCGCCAGCAGCGGCAGCATGGTGGTGAACGAGGTCATCACCGTGCGCGAGAGCGTCTGGTTGATGGAGAGGTCCACCAACTCGTTGTAGGGAATGCCGCGGACCACCTTCTGGTTCTCGCGGATGCGGTCGGAGATGATGATCGAGTCGTTGATCGAGTAACCGATGATGGTCAGCAGCGCCGCCACGATGGGGATGGTGAACTCGAGCCCAAGCAGGCTGAAGATGCCCGCAGTGATGGCCACGTCGTGCCCCACGGCGATCACCGAGGCCACGCCGAAGATCCAGTCGAAGCGGAAGGCCATGTAGATCAGGATCAGCCCCAGGCCCACGAGTACGGCCATGATGGTGTTGTGCCTCAGCTCGGCGCCCACCGCCGGGCCCACCACCTCCGACTGCAGCACCTCGGCATGCAGCTTCTCCTCAAAGGCCTTGCGCAGCTGGATCATGGCGTCGTTGGAGAGCAGCCCCACGCGCACCGAGAACTCCTTGTAGTCGGCGAGCGGGCTCTCCACCTCGGTGATGATCGCCTCCTTGGCGCTCACGCCCTCGATGCCCACCTCGTCGAGGAAGGCGCGCACCCGGTCCACGGTCACGTCGCTGGGCGTGCGCACCAGGTAGGAGGTGCCGCCGGTGAAGTCGATGCCGAGGTTGAAGCCGTTAAAGAGGACGACCAGGCTCATGGCCACCGCGAAGAGAAGGGTGGCGGGCGTGATGATGCGCGATTCCTTGAGGAAGGGGATCTTGGTGCCCCAGATCCAGTAGCGCGGGATCACCTCGCGCGCCGCGGCAATCTTCTCGAGCATCCAGCGGCTGAAGACCAGGTTCGAGAAGACCGCCACCACGATACCGATGGCCAGCATTACCGCGAAGCCGCGCACAGGACCGGTGGAGTACTGGTAGAGGGCCGCGGCAGCTAGCAGGGTGGAGATGTTGGCGTCGAGAATCGTCACCGTCGAGTGGGCGAAGCCGTCGGGGATGGCCTGGCGCAGCTTCTTGCCCAGCTTCAGCTCCTCCTTGATGCGCTCGAAGGAGAGCACGTTGCCGTCCACCGCCGCACCCAGGGTGAGGATGAAGCCGGCGATCCCCGGCAGGGTGAGCACCGCGCCCAGCCCGGCCAGCACGCCCATGATGAGCAGCGCGATGTAAAGTAGGCCGATGGCGGCCACGCTGCCGAACCAGAAGCCGTAGTAGAGGTAGAGCAGCACGAAGATCAGGAGCGCGCCCACAATCGAGGCGATGATGCCGGCGCGGATGGCGTCCTTACCCAGGGTGGGCCCGATCGCGCGCACCTCCTCGACGTGCAGCGGCACCGGCAACGAGCCCGAGCGCAACACCAGGGCGATCTGGGTGGCCTCGTCGAGGTCGTTGATGCCGGTGATCACGGCCTTGCCGTCGGTGATGGCGGTCTGGATGTTGGGGGCCGAGTAGATCGTGCCGTCGAGGACGATGGCCAGCCGGCGGCCGATGTTGTTGCGCGTCAGGTCAGCGAACTTCTTCGCCCCCTCGGGGGTGAACTCCAGCGCCACCTCAGGCCGGTTGAAGCGGTCGAACTGCACCCGCGCGTCCACCAGGTCCGAGCCCTTGAGCTCCACCGGACCCAGGTCGTCGAGGGTGAGCTCGGAGGTGGGCTTGTTCTGGGCTTCGGGCTTGACCAGGCGGAACTCGAGCACCGCCTGCTGCCCGATCAGCTTGAGCGCCTTGTCCTGCTGGTCTGGCGTAAGACCCGGCAGCTCCACGATGATGCGGTTGGGTTGGGCCACCTGGATCAGCGGCTCGGCCACGCCCAGGCCGTTGATGCGGTTCTCGATCACCAGCCGCGCCTTGTCAAGGTCGTCGGGATCGGGGTTCGGGTTGTCGGTCTGCAGCACTACCCGCAGGCCGCCCTTGAGGTCGAGCCCCAGGTTGATCATGGGCTCGCCGGGCGCCCAGGGCTTCCACATCGCCGCGATCGCGGCCAGGAAGAGCACGAACAAGAGGAGTGCCGTCGAGTCAAACTTTTTCATAAATGGCTCCGTGCGCTACGGCTCGAAGAAAGGGCTTGGGGTCGAGGCTCCGAGTGACTACCGGCGCGCCCGGCCTAGCCTCCGTCGAGCTGCAGTCGCATCAGGCGCAGAAAGCGGCGGCGGGGCGACTCCTGCGGCGGCGGGGTGACCGCGAGCGCGGCCAGCGGAGCCCGCCAGGCCCGCGCCCGCGCCGCCGGCGGCGCCAGCGGCGTCGCCGCACCGAGGAAGGGCTTGAAGCCGGGCGCCTCGAAGAGCGCCCGCTCCGCGCCCAACCCCTGCCAGCCCGCCCCCGCGGAAACGGGGTGGACCAGCGGCACCAGGCCCCAGGAAAGGCCCAGCACCAGCAGGAGCGCCTCGACGTACCGCCGCATCACACCTTCCGCAGTCTACCCGCTAGGCTTCGGTGACCTCGACCTGGCGAACGGCCTCGAGCACGTCACCTTCCTGGTAGTCGTCGAAGCCAGCCAGCTTGATGCCGCACTCGTAGCCCGCGGCCACCTCGCGCACGTCGTCCTTGAAGCGCTTGAGGCTCTCGATGCGGCCGCTCCAGATCTCCTCGCCGCCCCGGAGGACGCGGATCTCGGCGTTGCGCACGATCTTGCCGTCGGTCACCATGCAGCCGGCCACCTTGCCGCCCTTGGGGATCTTGAAGACGGCGCGCACCTCGGCGTGCCCCACGACCTCCTCCTTCATCTCGGGCTCGGTCTGGGCCCGCACCATCTCACGCACCTCGTCAATGAGGTCGTAGATGACGCGGAAGCTCTTGAGCAGCACACCCTTCTGCTCGGCCTTCTTCTTCACCGAGCCCGGCGGGTTGACGCCGAAGGCGAGGATGGCGGCGTTGTCGGTGGTGCTGGCCAGCAGGATGTCGCCCTCGGTCGGCGCGCCCACGGCCTCGAGTAGCACGTTGATCTTGACGTCCTCGGTCTCTTCTTTGGCCAGGATGCCCTTGATGGCCTCGAGCGAGCCCTGGGTGTCGGCGCGCAGGATGAGGTTGATCTCGGCCTTCTGGCCCTCCTGCATCTGGCGCAGGAGGTCGGCCATGCTGCGCACCTTGCGCCGCTCGGCCTCCTCGAGCTCACGCGCCTTGCGCTCCTCCTGGCGCTCCTCGGCGATGTGCTTGGCGGCTTCCTCGTCAGGCACCCACTCCACCGTCGTGCCCGCCTCGGGCAGGTCGCGGAAGCCCAGCACCTGCACCGCCGTGCCCGGAGGAGCCTCCTTCACCTGCTTGCCGTCGGGATCGATCATGGCGCGGATCTTGCCCCAGACGTCGCCGGCGATGAGGTAGTCGCCCACCCGGAAGGTACCCTCCTGCACCAGCAGGGTCACCAGCACGCCCGCCTTCTTGTCGCGCTTCGACTCGAGGATCACCCCGCGCGGCTCGGCCTCGGGGTCGGCCCGCAGGTCCTCCATCTCGGCGAGCAGCAAGATCATGTCGAGCAGCTCGCTCACGTTCTCGCCGGTCTTGGCGCTGATAGGCACCACGATGGCGTCACCGCCGTAGGCCTCGGGAACGAAGCCCTCCTTCATCAGGTCCTGCATCACCTTGTCCACGTCCGCGCGAGGCAGGTCGATCTTGTTGATCGCGAAAATCATCGGCACCTCGGCCGCCTTGGCGTGGGCGATGGCCTCCTTGGTCTGGGGCATGATGCTGTCGTCGGCAGCGATCACGATCACCGCGATGTCGGCCACGCGCGCGCCGCGCTCGCGGATGGTGGTGAAGGCCTCGTGCCCCGGCGTGTCGATGAAGACGATGCGGCCATTGGGGGTGTCCACCGTGAAGGCGCCCACGTGTTGGGTGATGCCGCCGGCCTCGCGCTCGGCGATGCGGCTGTGGCGCAGGTGATCGAGGAGCGTGGTCTTGCCGTGGTCTACGTGCCCCATGATCGTGACCACCGGCGGCCGGTGCGGCAGCGCCGCCCGGGCCTCCTCGGCCTTCTTTTGCTCCTCTAAGCCGCGCTGTTCCGCCACGATCTCCTTGACCGCGGCGGCGGTCTCCTCGTCAAGGGTCGAGGCGTGCGACTTGTACTCCACCCCCATCGTGTCCAGAAGCTCCATGAGCTCCTTGTTCTCCATGCCCAGTTCCTTGGCCAGCTGATAAATGCGAACCTTCGCCATCTCTTCCTCCCAGGTAGGCCGCCAGATCGGCCGCCAGGGTCCGTGCCCCGGCACCGGCCCAGCGCCTCAGCTTTCGTTCGTCGCGGCAGGCGGGATCATCGGGGCAGACGTAGGCCCCACGCCCCGGCAGCTTGCCGCTGGGGTCGACGCGCCAGCCCTCGGGTGTACGGACCACGCGCAACAGCTCCCGCTTCGGCCGCCGGCGGCGGCACGAGGCGCACATGCGCACGGGAATGTGGCCCTTACGCTTCACCTTCGGACTCGCCCTCCCCCTCCTCGGCCACGTCGGCGAAGAGGCTCTCGAAGCGGGCCTTGGCCCCGGCGTCCACCGCCACCTCTTCGGTTTTCTCGGAGGCGCGCAGCAGGGCCTCGTCGAGGTCGGAAACCTCCTCGGCCTCCTTGAAGTCGATCTCGAAGCCGGTCAGCTTGGAGGCCAGCCGCACGTTCTGCCCGCCGCGGCCGATGGCCACCGAGTGCTGGTCCTTGCCCACCGAGACCACCGCGCGGCCCGCCTCGGTGTCGATCTCGATGTTGCCCACCGTGGCCGGCGAGAGCGCGTTGCGGATGAACTCGCGCGTGTTTGAGCTCCAGGGGATCACGTCGATCTTCTCGCGGCCCAACTCGGCGCTCACCGCCTGGATGCGCTGACCCTTGTGGCCGATGCAGGCCCCGATCGGGTCCACGTTGGGGTTGTGACTCACCACGGCCACCTTGCTGCGGCTGCCCGGCTCGCGCGCCACCACCTTGATCTCGACCGTGCCCTCGGCGATCTCGGGCACCTCCTGGCGCATCAAGTACTTGAGCAGCTCCTCGTGGGCACGCGAAACGATGAGGCTCGGACCCTTGGAGCTGCGGCGCACCTCCTTGAGGTAGACCTTGACGCGCTGGCCCGGGTGGTAGCGCTCGCCGGGGATCTGCTCGCGCGGGGGCATGAGCGCCTCGCCCCGGCCCAGGTCCACGTAGACGTTGCCGCGGTTGTCCACGCGGGTCACCTGACCGGTGACGATCTCGCCCTCGCGGTCCTTGTACTCCTCGTAGACGCGGTTGCGCTCGGCTTCCTTGAGGCGCTGGGTGAGGATCTGCTTGGCCGCCTGCACCGCGATGCGGCTGAACTCGTCGGGATCGATGGGAAACTCCATTTCCTCGCCCACCTGCACCTCGGGGTCGTACTTTTGCGCCTCCTCGAGGGCGATGTCGCGATCGGGGTTCTCGACTTCCTCGACGACGCGGCGGATCTCCAGCACCTCAATCTCGCCCGTCTGGGGGTCGAGGTGCACCTCCACCAGCGGCCCTTGCCCCTCCTCCACCTCTTTGGGCTTGAAGCCCTTGTGGCGCAGGTACGCCTTGGCAAGGGCTTCCTCGAAGGCCTCGATCAGCTCCTCCGTACTCACGCCGCGCTCGAGCGCCACGTGCTGCAGTGCTTCCACGAATTCTCTGTTCATCGTCTCCTCTACCTCCTGCGGTTACCTGGGTTCGCTGGGCCACTCGGCCAGGTTGGCCTTGAAGCGGCCGATCTCGAGGGTGCGCTCCTCACCGTCCGCTAGCCGGAAGGTCACGCGGTCGGGCTCCACCCGCACGATGCGGCCGGTGAAACCGCCCCCGTCGGTGCGCACCTTGACCTTCAACCCCGAAAAGCGCTCGAAGTGCCGGCTCCTGAGGAGCGGGCGGCTCGGCCCGGGCGACTCGACCTCGAGCCGGTAGCTGCCGCGAATGGGGTCGAGACGGTCGAGCTCGATGCCGATGACCCGGTTGGCCCGCTGCAGGTCGGCGACGGTGATGGGCGCCTCGTCCAGGCGCTCGAGCTTGATCGTGAGCACCTGCGTCTTCCCCGCCCCGTGCAGGCTGACCTCCAGCGGCTCGTACCCCAGCGGCCGCACCACGTTTTCGACCAGTTCCCAAAGATCCATCGTGCTTCACCCGGTCCCCCTTCAGAAACAAAGGGTGGGTTTCCACCCACCCTGCATATACCAGGGGACTACGTGTATAGGATAGCACACCACCTCGGCTTTTTCAGCCCCGGCCACCAACCACTGGGGTGCGACCCCGCACAGCTAGCTAATTAATCGATGGGCGCAACCTTTGCAGGAACCTGCACGCCGCGCTCCTGGTAAAGGCGGGCCGCACCTCTGTGCAACGGAATGGACATGCCCTCGAGGGCTTTATCGAGCGAAAAATAGCGCGCCAGGACCGGGCGAATGGCCTTGAACTCGTCGAGCTTGTCGACAAAAAGCAGCTTGGCAATGCGGTAGACATCTTCCTCGGACAGATCGGACGACACTACCAGAAGCGAAGAAACAGCCACCGAGGTGAACGGCTGCGTCTGCTTCGGATAGGTACCCGCCGGAACGGTAAGTTGTGAGTAAAAGGGATATTTCCGCTTAAGCGTGTCCAAGTGTTCCTGATCAAGAGACAGGAAGGTGACGTCACCCTCCTCAGCTGTGCGCACGAATGCGCTCGAGCCTACGGCCGCAGAAAAAAACATCGCGTCGATCTTGCCATCAATGAGCAGCTGTGAAGCTACACCCGCCTTGCCGTGCACGACCTCGCCCAGGTCGTCGTAGGTCAGGCCGTAGGTCTTGAGGATCAGCTTGGTATTTTGCTCCGTCCCCGACCCAATATCGCCAACGTAAACCTTCTTTCCGCGCATGTCGGCCACGGAGGCAATTCCCGCGCCGTTACGAACGATGATGTGCACGGGCTGCTTGTAGAGCGCAGCCACCCCGCGAATTCGGTCGGCAGGCTTGCCGACGACAGTATCCACGACCGTGCCGGTAAAGGCGTAGTAGCAGGTGTCGTTCTGCGCCATTGCCATCTGGACATCTCCAGTTTGAATGGCGATCACGTTGAAAAGCGACCCGCCGGTGGAGATGGCGTTCGCTCTGATGTCGCGCAGATTCGAGTTGATCAGCTTGGCGATGCCGACCGCCACCGGGTAATAGGTTCCTGAATAACCCCCCGAGCCGATGGTGATGAAGGTTTTGGCCGGTGTTACTGTGAGCAGAGCCAGAGCCACAGAAGCTACAAGAAACGCATGACTTCTTCTCATAGGAAGCCTCCAAGGGCGCTGCAGGAAAGCGCAACCGATTCTACTTTATCCGCACGAAACCGTGTCGTCAACGAATCGCACACCGTTGCGCGGGCTGGCGAGCTGGGCAAATCAGCGGACCTGGCAACGAGGGCAGAAGTGGGTGGAGCGACCACCCAACACGAGGCGCTCGAGCCTCTGCCCGCAGCGGGGGCAGGCCTCACCGGCTCGGCCGTAGACGGCGTGCTCGATCTGGAAGTAGCCGGGCTCACCGTCGGGCCGGGCGTAAACGCCGTCGCCCAGCGTCGAGCCGCCCAGCTCGACGGCGCGGCGCAGTACCGCGCGGATGGCGCGATGGAGGCGGCGCACCTCGTCGGGCGCTAGCGCGTTCGCCAAGCGCTCCGGGTGGAGCCGAGCCCGCCAAAGCGCTTCGTCGGCGTAGATGTTGCCCAGCCCCGCCACCGGCTCCTGGCTGAGCAGGGCCACCTTCAGCGGCCGCCGCGTTCGGCCCAGGCGCTCTTCCAGCACCCGGGCGGTAAAGGCGCGCGAAAGCGGCTCCGGGCCCATGCGCGCGAGCGTGGGTAGCGTGCGGTAGTCGCCCGCGGGCACCGCCCGCAGCCTGCCGAAGCGGCGGGGGTCGTTGAAGAAGACGGTGGCGCCCTCAAACTCGAGCCGCGCGCAGGTGTGCGTCCCCTCGTCAAGGCGCAAGCTGCCGCTCATCCCCAGGTGCGCCACGAGCTCGAGCCCGCCCTCGAGCGCGAAGATCAGGTACTTGCCGCGGCGGCGCAGGGCGCGCACCCGCCGACCCACCGCCGCCTCGGCGGCGGCGTAGCGGGCCGGGTCGTCGTGCTCGAGCCCCAGCAGCCTGCAGCCCATCACCACCGGCGCGAGCATGCGCCGGACCGTCTCCACCTCGGGCAGCTCAGGCATCCCCGCGCGACCTGGAACGCCACCAGCGGCCGCCGTCCACGGACCCTTCGTAGAGGGCCTTGCCCACGATCGCCCCCTCGACGCCCAGGCGCTCGAGCCCCTCGAGGTCGGCGTCCGCAGCCACGCCGCCTCCGGCGATTAGCTCGTGTGGCCAGGCCTCGCGCACCCGAGCCACCACCTCGAGGTCGAGGCCTTCCAGGGTTCCGTCGCGACGCACGTCGGTGTAGATCAGGGTGCGGAACCCCATCGCGTCGGCGGCGCGCGCCAGCTCGAGCACGTCGCCGGCCTGTCCCTCCTGCCACCCGGCCACCGCGGCCTCGAGCCCGCGGCCGTCGAGGCTGGGCACCACCCGCTCGGGACCGAGCGCCTCGAGCATGCGCGCCGCCTCGTCCGGGTCTTTAACCAGCACCGTGCCGATCACGACCCGCTCCGCGCCCAAGCCCAGGATCGCCTCGGCCTCGCGCAGGCTGCGCACGCCGCCGCCCACCTCGAACCCCATGGCCAGCGCCGCCGCAATGCGGCGGATCTGCGCGCGGTTGTCCCCGCGCCCCAGCGCGGCATCGAGATCGACGACGTGCAGCAGCGAGGCGCCCTGTTCTTCCCAGTAGAGCGCTGCGCCCACCGGGTC
>JALSQD010000070.1 GCA_026985615.1 Thermaceae bacterium
CTTCTTCGCTCCCCGCCATACCTCCCGGCCAACCGTAGTAAGCTGCATCCGTGGGGACCTCCTCTCTCCTGGAGTGGTCCCCACATTCTTATCGATTCGGTCTCACATGTGTCTGTCCGGGTTCACGCAGTGCGCGTCAGAACGGCTTGAACTTCGTCGAGACCCAGTCGTAGCGGACGCGCCCCTCGGCGTCCACGGTCTTCAGGTGGACGGTATAGTTGCCCGGCTCCACCTTGATCTTGACCTCGTCCTTGAACGTGCCCTTGTAGGTCTTCACCTTGCCGACGCGGCGGTCGTTGTGGGTCACCCACACGCTCACGCGCCCCTTCTTGAGCTCGCCGTTCACCTTGATCTTGACGGCGTCGCTGCCGCCCGCGACGCGCACGCCGTAGATGCGCTCGCCGGTGTGGTTGAGGTAGTAGACCGGCGTGAACGGGGGCAGGCCCAGCGCGAGGCCGTAGTTGATGCCGTAGAGGTAGACCCCGCCCACGATCGCAGCCAGTACGAGCAACGTCCGCACGTTCGCCTCCTCGCGGGAAAACCCGCCTTTTGGTTAGAGTATACTCTTTAGGTCATGGAGCCCGAAGCTGCCCTGAAGATCCTCCGCCGTGGCACCGAAGAGATCATCACCGAGGACGACCTGAAGACCAAGCTGGCTTCCGGGCGCAAGCTGCGCGTCAAGCTGGGCGTGGACCCCACCCGTCCCGACCTCCACCTGGGGCACGCGGTGGTCCTGCGCAAGATGCGCCAGTTCCAGGAACTGGGGCACAAGGTCATCCTGCTCATCGGCGACTTTACCGGGATGATCGGCGACCCGAGCGGGCGCAGCAAGACGCGGCCGCCGCTCACCCTGGAGGAAACGCGCCAGAACGCCCAGAGCTACGTCGAGCAGGCGCGCAAGATCCTGCTGCAAGACGAGGAGGTCTTCGAGCTGCGCTACAACTCCGAGTGGCTCGGCAAATTGACCTTCGAGGAGGTCATTCGCATCTCGGCACAGATGACGGTGGCGCAGATGCTCGAGCGCGAGGACTTTAAGAAGCGCTACACCGAGGGCGTGCCCATCGGCATCCACGAGTTCCTCTACCCGCTGGCGCAGGGCTACGACTCGGTGGCGCTCGAGGCCGACGTCGAGATGGGCGGCACCGACCAGAAGTTCAACCTGCTCGTGGGCCGCGACCTGCAGAAGTTCTACGGCCAGGAGCCGCAGGTTCTCGTGCTGATGCCGCTCTTGGTGGGTCTCGACGGCGTCGAGAAGATGTCGAAGAGCCTCGACAACTACGTCGGCGTGAGCGAGGAGCCGGCGGTGATGTTCAAGAAGCTGATGCGCGTGCCTGACGCCGTGCTGGCCGACTACTTCCACCTGCTCACCGACCTGGAGCCGGCCGAGGTGGAAGCGGTCGTCGAAAAGGGTGGCATGGTCGGCGCCCACCGGGTGCTAGCGCGGCTGCTAACCGCCGCCTACGCCCGCGAGGTCATCCCCGCCTGGCTCGACCGCGCCTTCTATGAAAGCCTGGGCTACCGGCTGGAGGAGGCCGGGCGCGACAGGGAGCCCCAGGCCCCCCAGGACGCCGAGCTGGCCCGGATCGTCCGCCAGGCCGAGGCCCGCTACGACGAGGTCGCCAAGGGCGGCGTGCCCGACGACATCCCCACTGTCGAGATCGACCCGGCGGAGCTCAAGGACGGCGCCATCTGGGTGGCGCGGCTGTTCACCCTGGCGGGGCTCACCCAGTCGAACGGCGAGGCGCGGCGGCTCATCCAGAACCGCGGCCTGCGCCTCGACGGCGAGGTGATCGCCGACCCGCAGCTGCAGGTCACCCTCGACCGGCCCCGAATACTCCGCCGCGGCAAGGACAAGTTCGTGCGCGTCCAGCTCAAGGGCTAACCGCGTTTCGTAAACCCCGTCACGGTAGCGGGCCATCGCGGCCCGCCTACAATGAGGCGTGCGCACCTATCTGCGCGTCGCCGCCTGGACCTGGGCGGCCCTCGCCCTGACCACGGTGCCCCTGTTGGCCTACCCGGTCGCCGCGGTATACGGCGCCGGGGTGGCGGAGCTGGCGCGTCGCCACGGACCCCGGACCGTCTTCTGGGCGAGCCTCGCGGCCAACCCCTCCGCCTGGCTCGCCCTCTACCTGGGCCTGGCGGCCCTGGTAGCGCCGGGCGACCCCATGAACCTCGGGCCGGCGATCGCCGCCTTCGCCCTCTTCTTCCTGCTGCAGGGAGCCGCCGCCCTCGCACTCATGGCCTGGTCGCGCCAGCCCCTCGTGGGCGCGGTGACGGGCCTGGTCTGGACCGCGCTGTGGCCAGGAAGCGAGGTCCTGCCCCTGACGCCGCAGGCGTGGCTCGCACTGGGCGCGCTCCTGGGCTACCTGGCCTGGCCCTGGCGTGAAGACGCGGCCCGGCGGGAACGCCGGCCGGCGCAGCGGGAAACAAAATGACGCTTTGAACAAAAAGCCGGTCGTCGGCCCGCGCTCGTCGGGCCGTCAAACCTTGCGGCTTCCACCCACTGCCTGCAGGGGCGCGCGGCCCTGCAAGGGGCGCAGCGGCACCTCGTAGCCGGTGGCGTAGAGCTCGTCGCCCTCGACCTCGAGCCGCAGCCGCGGCAGCGGGTACTGCGGCGGGCCGAAGACGGCCTTGCCCGCCTGCACCGGGTCGAAGGCACCGAAGTGACACTTACAGCCGAAGAAGGGGTGGTCGGAGCGGTAGTTGTAGAGGATCGCGCCGGCCTCGGTGTTCCGCACGTAGTCCACGGTGCAGCCCTGGTGGGTGCAGATACGCGACCAGGCGGCGAAGTGGGCCCCGCCCACGCTCAGGCCGCCGGGCACAGGGCCGGGGAGGCGCAGCAGGACCGCCGGCAGGTGGCCGGTGAGGAAGGGGTAGTCGAAATACTTGAAGTCCCAGGGCTGGGCCAGCTCACCGACCGGACCCAGCGGTACGCGCTCGCCCTCGCGCCAGGTGGGTTCGAGCTCCGCCTGAGTCTTGAGGAACTGGATCCTGACCGTGCGCCAGCCGAACCAGCCAAAGAAGCCGGCCGCGATGCCCGATGGCACGATCCACACCAGGTCGCGTCGGGTCAGCTTCATCCTAGAGCCCCTTCAGGTAGTCCAGGAGCGCCTGGAGCTCCTCCTCCCCCATGGGCACGGGGGGCATGGAGCCGGTGCCGTTGCGAACGATCTCCTCCACCGCCCCGTCCACGCGCAGGACCGGGTTTCCCGCCAGCCTGGGGCCAAGGCCCCCTTCGGCACCCTGGCCATGGCAGGCCGCACACTTGGCCTCGTAGACCACGCGGCCGTCCAGCGCACCGCCCTGCTCGAGCGCCTGCTGGGTCTCGAGCTGCGCCCGCGCCTGGGCGATGAGGTTCTGCACCCGCTCGGCGTCGGGGCCGCCCGCGGCCAGGTAGCGCTCCCAGGCCCCGATGGCCTCGTCAAAGCGCCCCATCATCGAGTAGGCGTTGCCCAAGAAGAGCAGCCCCTCGGTGTCCGTGGGATCAATGCTCACCACCACCGAGAGCACCTGGGCGGCGTCCTCGGGGTAGCCCGACATGAAGAAGAGGATGCCCATCCGCCGCCAGGCCACCAGGTTGGTGTTGTCGAGCTCGAGCACGCGGCTGTAGGCCTCGGCGGCGCTGTTGTAGTCGGCCAGGTCCCATGCGGCGTTGGCGTAGGCAAGCCAGCTCTCTACGTCGTCGTTCTTTTCGGCCACCGCCTTGAGCCTGTTCAGCTCGGCGAGCTTCTCGCGGTCCACGCCGTCCTGGCCCATGATCTGGCTGGAGGTCGTGATCGTCTCGCCCGGGGCGCGCGGCAGGGTGTACTCGAAGAGCGCCACCCCGCTCGCCAGCACCACGGCCAGCGAGATACCAATGGCCACCCAGGGGGTGCGCCGCGTTGCCGGGGCCACGGGGCGGCCTTCGATCTCCTGCAGACGGCGCTCGAGCTGCACCACCCGCCCCAGTGTGCGCTTGCGCTCGCTGCCCTCCAGACCCCGCGCCTCCTCCTTGAGCGCGGCGATCTCGGCGCGGAGCTCGTCGGGCAGGGGGTCCGCCGGGAACGGCACCGGCTCGGAACGCAGCGGTTTTAATGTGTAGACGAGGGTGGCAAGAAACACCACCGCCGTAAGCACCCAGATCGCGATCACGCCTGCCCTCCCGACCCGTCGTCCTGGGCCAGCTCGGCCTCAAGCCGCGCCAGGTCCTCCTCGCCTACGGCGTCCGCGGCCGCCTCACGGCGCGCCGCCACCTTCATGTAGCTGTAGAGCCCGAAGCCGAAGAGCCCGAGCCCGATCACCGGTGCCAGCCACACCACCAGCCCCAGGCCGCGCTTGGGCGGCTCGTAGAGGATCCACTCGGTGTAGCGGTCTACGAAGTACTGGATGATCTCGTCCTCGGTCTTGCCCTCGGCCAGCATCTCGGCGATCTGCCGCCGCATCTCCTCGGTGACGCCGGCGTTCGACTCGGCCGCGCTCTCCCCGCGACAGACGGGGCAGCGCAGCTTTTTGGCGATCTCGAAGACCTCGGGCGAGAGGTCCGGCGGCGGTTCGTTGCCCACCGTCTGGGCGCCCGCAATTCCCAGCGCCAACACGAGTACCCAGGCCCACACGGTACGCTTCACGGCAGCACCTCCCGGATCATGGCTTCGAGCGTAGCGGCGTCCACCGAGCCGGCGTGGCGCTTGATCACGCGCCCCTCGGCCGAGATGGCGAAGGTCTCGGGCACGCCGTACATGCCGTAGTCAATCCCGATCTTGCCGCGGGGGTCGTAGACGTTGGGGAAGGTCAGGCCGAAGCGCGCCACGAACTCCTCGGCCTTGGCCACTTCGTCCTGGGTGTTCACGCCTACGAAGAGCACCTGGTCCTGCCAGCGCCGCCAGGCGGCCTCCAGGATGGGGGCTTCTTCGTAACACGCGGGGTAGCACCAGCTGGCCCAGAAGTTGAGGATGATGGGCCTCTTGCCCAGGTAGGCGCCCAGGTCGAGCTCCTCGCCCCAGGTGTCACGGTAGCGGGGAAGCAGCTCCATGGTAAAGCTGGGCGCGGGCCGGCCCGCGAGCGCCGAGGGCAGCTCGCTGCGCTCGTCCTTGGTCTGCATGCCCCACCAGAAGAGCACGCCCAGCGCCACCACCAGCGCCAAGCCCAAGAGGCTGCGCACGTTCATGCCGTCACCTCCCCGGCCGCGCTCGGGCGCGCGGCCCTGCGGCCCGAAGGCCAGAGGATCATGGCGGTGCCAATGATCATCAGGATCGCCGAGACCCACAGCCACAGCACCAGCGGGGTCACCACCAGACGCAGCGTCACCCACTGGCTGTTTTGCTGGTCGAAGGCCTGCAACACCAAGTAGTAGTCCTTACCCAGGGTGTAGGCCACCGCGGGCGAGGCGAAGGGCGTGCGCGAGGTCCGGTAGTAGTTGAGGCGCGGGTGCAACGTGCCCAGCCCGCTCACCTCCACGTCGGCGATCACCGAGTAGCGGTGGGGCTCCTCGACGGCGCGCAGAGCGTGCACCGTGATGGTGCGCCCTGCCACCTGCCACGACTCGCCGATCTCGAGCGTCTTCTGCACGTCGAGCCGGTAGCTCTGGCTAAAGGCGATGGCCAGCGCCGCCAGCGCCACCGCGAGGTGCACCAGGTAGCCGCCATAGCGCCGGCGCGACCAGCCGGCCGCGCTCATCCCGGCGCGTACGCTCCCCAAAGCCCGGCTGCGCCGCGCGATGGGGTTCCAGATCAGCCAGGCCAGCGCCACCAGGTTGAAAAGGAAGAGCCCCACGGTCAGGCTCACCCACAGCGTCCAGCCCAGGGCCAGCCCCGCGCCCGTGCCCAGCACCAGCGCGATCGTCATCCAGACGACCACGCGCAGCGTCTCGGGGTCGGCCTTGCGCCAGGGCAAAAGCGGTCCGAGCGCCATGAGCACGAGCATGGCGTAGCCCAGGGGCACGAAGAGCTGGTTGAAGAAGGGCGCCCCCACCGAGACCTTGGCGCCGTTGAAGGCCTCCACCAGCAGCGGGAAGAGGGTGCCCAGGATCACGACGAAGGCCATGACCACGAAGACGAGTGCCCCCAGCAGCAGCAACCCCTCGCGGCTCCACAGGTTCACCGTCCCCACGTCGCGCACCTCGGAGGAGACGCGCCCCAAAAGCGCGAAGCCGACCGCCAGGATGACGAGCAGGAAGCCCAGGAAGATGGGCCCCACCGGCCCGCCGGCGAAGGCGTGCACCGACTCGATGACGCCCGAACGGGTGAGGAAGGTGCCGAAGACGGTGGCGGCGAAGGCCAGCGTCACCAGCGCAAAGTTCCAGCTGCGGAACAGCCCCCGGCGCTCCTGCACCATCGCGGTGTGCACGAAGGCGGTGGCCAGCAGCCAGGGGATGAACGAGGCGTTCTCCACCGGGTCCCAGGCCCAGTAGCCGCCCCAGCCCAGCACCTCGTAGCTCCACCAACCGCCGGCGAAGATCGCGGCGGTGAGGAAGCCCCAGGCGAAGATCAGCCACCACTTGGTCTCGGCCACCCAGGTCTGATAACGCCGCGTCACCATCGCGGCCACGGCGTAGGCGAAGGGCACCGAGAGCCCCACGAACCCCAGGTACATCAGGATGGGGTGGACCGCCATCATCCAGTGGTTCTGCAACAGCGGGTTGGGCCCGGGCCCGTCGGCCGGCGGGTTGGGTACCGGGGTGAAGGGGTTGATGACGAAGAGGACGTTGACCAGGAAGAAGAGCTGGATCACGAAGAGCGTGCCCAGCGCCACCGGGCTCGTCCAGTAGTCGCGCATCTTGCGGCCGGCGAGCCAGGTGTAGAAGGTCTGGAGCATGGCCCAGAGCAGGATCGAGCCCTCGAGCGCCGCCCAGAGGGTGGCGAACTTGACCCAGGTGGGGCTCGCGCTGGTGTGGTTGCGCGCGGTGTAAAGGATGGAGAAGTCGTCGGTGAGGAGCGCCCACTCGAGCGCCCCGAAGGCGGTGAGCGTGCCCAGGAAGGCCACCAGCGCCGCCCGCCGCGCCACCCACACGTAGCGGGCGTCGCGGGCGATCCAGGCGGTGATCGCTGCCATCAGCCCGGCCACCGAGAAGAGCACGGCCATGCCCAGCCCGAGGTTGCCGAGCATGCCCGGGGTCACTTGGCCTCCTCGATCAGCTTGCGCACCTCTTCGGGGGTGTAGCCGCCCTCCGGAGGCGCCTGGTAGGTCTCGGCGTGCTTGATCAAAAGGTTCTCACCCTTGAAGACGTCGCCGTCGAAGCGCCCCTCCACGACGACGCCCTGGTTGTCCTTGAAGAGCTCGGGCGGGGTGCCCTCGTGCTCCACCGGGATGTCCACCACCCCGTCGGTGACGACGAACTTGAGCTCGAGCGTCTTGGGATCGTACTGGATCGTTCCCTCTTTCACGAGGCCGCCCAAACGAATCCGCTTGTTCGCGTACTTGGCCGGATTCTCGGCGTACTCGCTGGGGAGCACGTAGTAGACCAGGCTGTTGCCCAGCCCGCCCCAGGCCAGGTAGGCGATGGCGCCCACGATGATGAGGAAGCCCACGAGGTACTTAGTCTTCACCTTCGACCTCCCGGAGTCGCCACAGCAGGTAGAGGGTGTAGCCCAGCAATACCACGTAGGTCGAGGCGTAGACCGCGGTCACGAAGATACCGAGCGAGCTACTCATCCCAGTCCTCCCGGGCCGCCGCGCGCGCGGCGATGATGCCCTTGATGCGCAGGAAGGCCACGTAGAACAGCGTGATGGCCAGCAGGTTCACCATCATCGCCTGCACCATGGGAAAGTCCATGTGCACCTTGCGGTTGATGATGTCGAAGGTCGCCGTCTGGTGGATGCTGCGCCACCAGTAGACCGACATGTAGTTGATGGGGATGTTGACCACGCCCAGTATGGCGGCGGCCGCCGCGGCCTTGGCGCGGAACTCCGGGTCCTCGATGGCGTGGCGCAGCAGGAAGTAGCCCACGTAGAAAGCGGTGAGGATGGCGCTGGTGGTGAGCTTGGGCTCCCAGGTCCAGTAGACGCCCCAGGTGGGCCGCGCCCACATCATGCCGCCGATCAACGTCAGCCCCATGAAGAGCAGGCCGATCTCGGCGCTTGCCGCCGAAAGCCGGTCGTAGGCCGGGTTCTGTTTCCAGAGGTAGAGCACCGCGTAGATCATGGCCACGAAGAAGGCCAGGTAAGCCACCCAGGCCGCGCCCACGTGCACGTAGAGGATGCGGATGAGGTAGCCCTGCTGCACGT
The DNA here is from genome assembly GCA_026985615.1 of Thermaceae bacterium. Taxonomy (GTDB): domain Bacteria; phylum Deinococcota; class Deinococci; order Deinococcales; family Marinithermaceae; genus Oceanithermus. The sequence continues at coordinate 8,200 of JALSQD010000070.1, forward strand.
CGGGCGGTGCGGTGAAAGCCAGGTACTGCCCCACCGCAAAGACCGCGAAGGCCACGAGGAGCAGTCTCAATGAAACGCTGTCCAGTGCTTGCTTCTTTGCGGCGTGGTTCACGCGTACATTCTCCTTCCCGTTCGGGTGAAAACGGTGTAAACCGCGTCACTCTCCGCACCTTTCTTGCGCCCCAACCTAACACACGCTCCATGAAGGGGTTTGCAGCACATCATGAGAACCCAACGGACGCGCTTGAAAAGGTTATTTAGTAAATGAATAATTGTACTCAGTATATCCATGTACACTTTCTCTCACGAACGGGAATTTTAGGGTCTGAAGCGCCTTTCTTCCGGGACATTTGGCCCAAACTCGCTTTTATGATATGGATTAGAAATCGTCAATGTGCCCACCTTTATTGCACGGGCACGGAAAGGAAGGTACGTATGAAGCGAGTCTTATGGGTTGCCTTGGCCATGCTCGCCGCCATGGCTTGGGCGCAGGTTCCCGAGAAGGTCAGCCCGGAAGTGGCAGCTCAAAAGGGCTGTTTGAGCTGCCACGAGGGGATCGAGGACATCGTTCCGCCCGACAGCGGGATGATGGCCCAGATCAAGGCCTTCGGCGCAATGGCGGGGGACCCGGCGGGCTGCGTCGTCTGCCACGGCGGCAACCCCCAGGGCCTGACCAAGGAAGAGGCCCACTTCGGCGCGCCCGAGGCCCTCTCCAACCGGGGTCCCCAGACCTTCTACCCTGACCCGGGCTCGATCTGGATCGCCGACCGTACCTGCGGGCAGTGCCACCCGGGGTACGACTACCGCCTCAACCTCTCGCTGATGCAGACCGAGGCCGGTAAGATCCAGGGCAACCTGCACACCTGGGGCTTCCCGGAGACCTGGGACGGCAAGACCCCCTACGGCAACTACGACGTCAAGGACACTGACGGCCCGGTGCCGCAGGTGGGTACGGAGGCCTACAAGAAGTACATGGCCGAGCTCATCGAGATGTACCCCCAGGCCTTCCCCAGCGAGCTCAAGCAGATCCCCGAGGCCACGCCCGAAGAGGTCAAGGCCGATCCCAAGCTCGCGGCCCTCACCTATCAGCGCCACGACTGCCAGCGCTGTCACGTGGGCGTGAACGGCCGCGAGAAGCGCGGCGACTACCGCGGCATGGGCTGCTCCTCATGTCACATCCTCTACGGCGACGAGGGTTTCTACGAGGGCAACGACCCCACCATCAAAAAGGACGAGCGGGGCCACCCGCTTAAGCACCGCATTGTCGGCACCCGCGAGTTCGGCGGGATCCACGAGGATTCGAGCGGCGGTATCCCCATCGCCACCTGTAACTCCTGCCACAACCGCGGCAAGCGCATCGGCGTGACCTTCCAGGGCCTCATGGAGTTCCCCTACGGCACGCCGTTCAACGACAAGGGCGGTACGCAGCCTAAACTGCACACCAAGAAGTACCTCTTCATCGCCGACGACGTGCACCACCGCGGGCAGCCCGGCAAGGGCGGCATGCTCTGCCAAGACTGCCACACCACCATCGACATGCACGGCGACGGCAACATCTTCGCCACCACGCTGGCGCAGGTGGAGATCGAGTGTGAGGACTGCCACGGCACCCCCGACAAGTTCCCGTGGGAGCTTCCGCTCGGTCAGGGTGAGGAATTCGGTCGCGACATCGGCGACACCCCGCGCGGCCTCGCCGACGCGCCGCTGCCCGAGACTGCGGCCTTCGCCACCCTCTACCCCAAGGAGGACGGTTACCTCCTCACCGCCCGCGGCAACCCCTTCGGCAACGTCGTGAAGAAGGGCGACAAGGTGATCCTCCACTCTGCCAGCGGCGAGGACTTCGAGGTGCCCGTGCTCAAGGCCATCAACCAGGCCGACGCCTGGGTCTCCCAGGACGCCAAGGTGGCCATGGTCTCGGTGGCCAAGCACGCCGAGAACCTCGAGTGTTACGCCTGTCACGCCTCGTGGGTGCCGCAGTGCTACGGCTGCCACGTGAAGGTGGACTACTCCGGCAATAGCAGCGGCACCGACTGGATCAAGTCGGGTAGCGCGGTGGACGAGCACGGCATGACCGCGGAATCGGCGATCGGCTCGAGCGGCATCAAGTCGCCCGGCAAGATCTCCGAGTCGCGCTCGTACCTGCGCTGGGAGGACCCGGTCCTCGGCATCAACGGTGAGGGCCGCGTCACCCCGCTCATGCCCGGCTGTCAGGTGGTCTACACCGTCATCGACACCGAGGGCAAGGCGATCGCGCACAACGTGATCGCCCGCTCGCCCGACGAGGCCGCCCAGCTCGGTCAGGATCTGGTCCCGCTCGCCATCGACATGGCGCCGGCGCAGCCGCACTCCACGCTCCCCGAGGCGCGCAAGTGCGAGAGCTGCCACGACAACCCGAAGGCGCTGGGTTACGGTATTGACGGCGGCATCTACCAGAGCCGCTACGCCGAGGACATCATCGCCGACCTGACGGATCCACGCACCGGCGAGCCGCTCGCCAAGAACTACCAGGTGCAGATCCCGGCGATCCCCGACCTCACCTTCGACTGGTCGCGGATCGTGGATCCCAAGACTGGCGAGCAGGTGGCCACCGTCGGTACGCACTGGCCGCTCTCGCGCTCGCTCCCCGCGGACATGCGCGAAACCATGAACCGCACCGGCCTGTGCATGGGCTGCCACCAGGAGATGCCTAACAAGGACATCTGGAGCGTGGTCAGCACCCCGGGCACCCTCACCAACGCCGAGCACCTCGACCTGATGCACCAGATGCTGCTCAAGTACTACGAGGATGCCAAGAAGAAGGGCCAGTAACCCGCGGTCTTGAGTCCGCACGTGGGCTGGGGCTACACCCCAGCCCACGTCTCATGAGCGCGTGTTAGATTGTGCGCCAGGAGACGATGTCTATGCCCCGATACCTGCTTGCCTTGCTCTTGACGCTCGGACTGCTTGTGGGGTGCAAGCCCAAAACGGCGGAGGAGGAAACCACCCCGGCCGCAGCCGGCGCCGCGGCGGCGGAGGCCCAGCCCGCAGCCCTGCCCGGGGCCGCGACGCCGCGAACCTCCGGGCCGCCCTCGGTGCCGCCCGACGCCAAGGCCGGTCCGCTCGACCTCTCCAAGATCGGCCCCCACGAGGAAGCCTACGCCCACGAGAACCTCAGCCCCGACGAATGGGCGAGCGTGGCGTTGATGTACCAGGCCAAGGGGCAGTTCGGGGAGGCGCTGGCCACCCTTGACCAGGCCATCGCGCGCTATCCCGACGACGCCCACCTGCTGGCGGTGCGCGGGGCGCTGTGGCTCCAGCTCGAGGAATACACCAAGGCGCTGGCCGACCTAGAGCGGTCGCTCAAGGCGGCCGAGGACCCGGGGGTGCGGGTGAACTACGCCGAGGCGCTGCGACGCTTCGGACGCAACGAGGAGGCACTCGCGAGCCTCGACAAGGCGCTCGAGCTCGCCCCCGACTACCTGCCGGCCCTCTTCAACCGCGGGGTGCTGCGTTACGAGATGGGCGACGAGGAAGGCGCCCTCGCCGACTTCGACCGCGCCATCGAGATCGACCCCACGGCCGCCGCCCCCTACTTCAACCGTGCCGCCATCCGCTGGGCGCTGGGGCAGCGCGAAGAAGCCATCGCTGACCTCGACGCCTTCATCGAGCGCACCACCGTCGAGGAGTGGAAGCAGACCGCCGAGGACCTGCGCACCTCCTGGCTCGAGCAGATGGAGGCCAACCCATGACGCCCAACCGCTTCTTCTTCCCCTTCGTCCTCGCCTTCGCCCTGCTGCCCGTACTGGCCCAGGAGCCGCCGACCCAGGCCTTCGAGGACCTCCTGGCCGAGGCGGGCATGGTCTTCGAGCTGCCCGAGGGTTACCGGCCAGCCCCGGTCGAGTACAACGAGGTGCTGCCCTATCAGTACCGCATCGTCTCCGACGACGGCGAGGTCGAGATCCGATACGTCGTCTTCCCCCTGAGCCGCGTCGAGATCGACTACGAAGACCCCCACTCGAGCGCTCCGGAGCCCGACCACCTCTTCACCCTGCTCTTCCCCGGCATCCTTACCGAGATCTCCGGCTGGGGGCGCTACAAATCGCAGGAGTATCCCGAGGACGAGGCGCTCCGGCTCTTCAAGGCCGACTGGGCGGCCGCGGCGGTGCTCGAGGTCATCCCCGAATACAGCCCCGACCGCCGCCAGGCGCTGGTGGTGGCCATGCACCGCAACGGCCACGCCGACGCCTACGAGATCTTCCTGGGCAACGACCTCAAGCGCCTTGGCGACGCCGCCAAGCGCGTCCAGGGCGCGCTCCGCTTTGCCGACTGACCCCCAAGCGATCGTAGACCGGCCGGGCTACCCGGCCGGTCTTCGTTTGTCCGGGCCGCTATCCTTCGATGACGCCCGGAAAGAGCAGCACGCAGAGCGTCAGGTAGACCACGTCGAAAACACCCAGGAGCTTCCACCAGCTCACGACCTCGGCTATGTCGGCGCCGAAGGCGATGCCAATCGTGGCCTTGACCGCTGCGAGCACCACTGGCAGGATGAGCGGGAAGACGAGCAGGTAGAGCAGTACGTCGCGGGCGCGCAGGCGCACGGTGAGGCCGGCGTAGAAGGCCGAGACCGCGGTGTAGCCCGTCCCCCCGAGCACCAGGGTGACCAGCAGCTGGGGCCAGGCGGCGAGCGGCAGGTAGAACCAGGCCGCGACCAGCACCAGCAGGAACGCTCCCATGACCATCATCAGCACCCACAAGAAGAGCAGCTTGCCCACGTAGATCCACTCGCGGCTGCCGGGGGCGAGCAGGAGCTCGTCCAGGGTCTCGTTCTCCACCTCGATCGCCCAAGCGCGACTCGCCAGCAGACTGCCCGCAAAAGCAAGGGCCACCCACAGCACGCCTGGTCCGGCGCGGCGCAGGTTGCCCTCGTCGGGACCGAAGGCGATGCCCATGATGAAGAGCACCACCGCGATGAAGGAGAAGGCCGAGAGCAGCCCGGCCCGCCCGCGCCACTCCAGGCGCAGGTCGCGCAGCGCCAGCACCCAGGCCCTCATCCGCGCGCCTCCATGGCCACCCGCCGGGTGGCGACGGCGCCGGCGAAGCTCCGGTCGTGCGTGGCGAGCAGCACCGCGCCCCCGCGCGCCGCGGTATGGATCACCTCGACGAGCCGTTCGCGCCCCGCCTCATCGAGCGCGGTCTCGGGCTCGTCGAGGAGCAGCAGCCGGGGCTGCATCAGCAGGGTGCGCGCCAGCGCCAGGCGCTTGCGCATCCCGCTGGAGTAGGCCATCACCGGCCGGCTGGGGGGCAAGCCCACGTCGGCCATGGCGGCGAGCGCCTGCTCGCGGCGGATGGGCCGCCCCGCCAGAGCCAGCGCCTGCTCCAGGTTCTCCTCGCCGCTCAGGTGACGGTAGAAGGCGGGAGGATTGGCCACCAGGCCGATCCAGCCCCGCTCCTGCTCGATGCGCTTCGCCGGCTTGCCAAACAGGCGCACCTGGCCCCGCTGCGGGCGGATCAGGGTGGCGATGACCCGCAGCAGGGTGGTTTTGCCCACGCCGTTGGGCCCCAGCAGCGCGACGATCTCACCGGGCTCCACCACCAGCGAGACGTCGCGCAGCACCCACTGGCGGCCGAACCGCTTCCAGACGTTCCCGACCTCGACGACCGGTTCCGACACGCGCTACAGCCTTTCCATGAGCCACTCGGGCGTGAAGCGAATAAAGAAGTTGTTGAGTCGCTGGAAGGTGTCGGTGACCATCAAGAGCCCCACGGCCACCAGGATGGCACCGGCAATGCGCTCGACCCACAGCGAGACCCGCCCGCTCCTGCGGATGACCACGGTGACGCGATCGGCGAAGAGCGCCACGAGCAGGAAGGGCACCGCCAGCCCGAGGTTGTAGGCCACCAGGTAGACCAGCCCGCCGAAGCCCTCGAGGGCGGTCAGGGTGAGGATACCGCCCAGAATCGGCCCGATGCACGGCAGCCAGGCGGTGGCCAGCGCCATGCCCATCAGGAAGGCCCCCCAGGGACGGGTGGTGTCTCCGCTGTAGGTCACGCCCCGCATCTGGGCCAGGAAGGGGATCTTGAGGCCTAGCATGTAGAGCCCGAAGAGGATCAGCAACACCCCGCCAACGCGGCCCAGGATCGGCTTGTAAGCGGAAAGCAGCCCCCCAAGCACGGTGAAGGGCAGGCCCAGCAGGATGAAAATCAGGCTAAAACCCAGGATGAAGAAGACGGCGTTCTTGACCGGCCGCCCCTGGTCGCCCCCGAGGTAGGCCAGGTAGGTGGGCACCAGCGGCAGCACGCACGGGGAGAGGAACGAGAGCATCCCCGCGAAAAAGGCCGCAGCGATCGAAAGCTCCATGCGTTCATTTTGTCACCATTTGATGAGTAAGGCCAACCGGGTTAGGCGCGGGATGTGGGGTTTAGGTGGCGGGTGTGGGTTGGCCATGCAGCAGCGATTGACGTTTGGCTTTGGCAACGCCAACAACCCCCCACTCCAGCCCTCCCCGAGGGGAGGGATTTATTTTCGCGACACCTGAACCTCGGATTTTGGCGTGGCATGGCCCCCGGATCCAGTCTGGGGCAGGCGCGGTTTAACGCGGCTCGACGTGATCCGCTTGGCCGGGGACACGGAATGCTGCTGTGAGATGTAGGGGGTGGGATGTAGGAAACACCGTTTTTTATTAAAACCTACTTAAACTACCCTCGGCTTGTTTTGCATCGTTTTTAAAATACCTACTTCCTACATCCTGTTTTTGTTCGTTTCCCTAGACGAGGCGGCAATTTGCCGCCGAGATCCGGGAGCCTGCCCTGAACTTGATTCAGGGTCCATGCTGCACGGCACCCCGAGATTCCGTTGCCGTTGAGTGGCCCCACCACAAGCCACGAGCTACGAGCCACAGGTTTTTATCACCTCCCGCAGCCAGACGCGCGGCTGGACCGATGTACCGGTTTCCACCACGTACTACCCACCTACTCACTAAACACGTCCACCGCACCGTAGAACGCCCAGAAGAAGGCCTCGGGCTCGTCGATCCAGGGATAGTGCCCGGCGCGGGGCAGCACCTCGATCCGCCCGCCGGTCAGGTCGGCCAGGCGCTCGGCCTGGTGGGGGTAGCTCGTACCATCGCGCTCGCCCACGATGACGGCCACGTCCACCGGGTACTCGAGCAGGTGGGCGCTGTAGTCGAGCTCCCACAGGCCGTTGGTGCGGAACGCGGCCTCCACCCCTTCGCTACCCGCGAGCGGCAGCCCCTCGGCCAGCCATTCCAGGTGCGCGCGGCCGTGTTCGGAGGGAAAGCTGAGGCGGTCGAAGAGCACTTTGGGTCCGGCGGCGGCGAAGGCCTCTTCCACCGCCTGGGTGGGGTCCTCGGGCGGCTCGCCCGGGCCGAAGGCGGCGCGCCACAGCGCCCGCACCAGCTCGGGGTAGTGCACCCAAGGACCGAGCGCCACCACCCCCGGAGTGAGCTCGGGAAAGCGGCGGCCGTACTCGAGCGCCGCCAGCGCGCCGAAGCCGTGCCCCACGGGCACCCAGCGGTCTACCGCAAGCCAGACGCGCACGGCCTCGAGGTCGTCCACCAAGGCGTCCACGGTGAAGAGCCGCGGCTCGGGCGGCAGCTCGGGGCTGCGCCCCGAACCGCGAGGGTCGAGGTAAACGACCCGGTAGTCCGCGAGCTCCTCTTCCCAGGCCGCGCGGTAGGGGTAGCTCGAACCCCCCGGCCCCCCGGGCACCACCACGAGCACCGGGGCGTCGCGCGGTCCCACGTCCTCCACGTAGACCTCGGCGTCGTGCGTGGGTACGATGGCGATCTCCTCACGCATCGTCGCGGCACCCCTCCTCGGCGAGCTCGAGCTCGCGCACGCGTCCTCCGAAGCGCGCCCGGGCCTCCTCGACCGTGCGCGGCTCCACAGCCGCGAGCTCAAGCACGAAGCCCCCTTCCGTCTCGTACAAACGGTACGGATGGGGCTGCGAGCGCGCGAAGCCGCGCAGGGCTTCGGCGTCCTCCCCCTCGATCCACAGGATCTTCATCGGCATCCCCTAACGCGGATGGGGAAGGGCGCGCCCTTCCCCATCCGTACCTTCACGCAACCTAGCCCTCGCCGGCTCTCGCCTCGGCGCCCGCGCCCGGCAGCACCTGGGTGGGCACCACCTGCTCGGCGGCTTTGCGGGCCTCTTTGAGGCGCTCGAGCGTGCGCTCGTCCACCACCTGGGTGCGGCGCACGAAGTCGGTGCCGGTACCGGCGGGGATGAGCTTGCCGAGGATGACGTTCTCCTTGAGGCCGATGAGCTCGTCCTTCTTGCCCCAGATCGCGGCCTCGGTGAGCACGTGGGTGGTGTGCTGGAAGCTGGCCGCGCTGAGCCAGGAGCGGGTGTTGAGCGCGCTCTTGGTTACGCCCATGAGGAGCGGCTTCCAGCTCGCGGGCATCTTGCCCTCCTCCATCAGCGCCTCGTTGACGCGCTCGACCTCCCAGCGCTCGAGCACCTGGCCCTCGAGCAGCTTGGACTCACCGGGATCGGTGATCTCGACGTACTTGAGCATCTGGCGCACGATCACCTCGATGTGCTTGTCGTGCACTTTCACGCCCTGAGCCCGGTATACGCGCTGGATCTCGCTCACCAGGTAGCGCTGCACCGCCTCGGGACCCTGGGCCTCGAGCAGCTGGTGCGGGTCCACCGCGCCGCGGGTGAGCGGCGTACCGGCGGTCACGTAGTCGCCCGAACGCACCGCGAGGCGCGCAGACTTGTCGATCTTGTACTCCTTCTTGAACTCGCCGCTGACCACGCGCACCAGCAGCTTGTCCTCGGTCTCCTCCACCTGCACCTCGCCGTCGATCTCGGCGATCACGGCCTTGATCTTGGGCCGGCGCGCCTCGAAAAGTTCGATCACGCGCGGCAGACCCAGGGTGATGTCGGAGCCGGTGGCCACGCCGCCGGTGTGGAAGGTGCGCATCGTCAGCTGGGTACCCGGCTCGCCAATCGACTCGGCCGCCACGACACCCACCGACTCGCCAATCGAAACCGGCTTGGCCATGGAGAGGTCGTAGCCATAGCACTTGCGGCAGACGCCATACTCGGTGCGGCAGGTAAGCGGGCTGTACACGGGAACGGTATCGATCTCGCCCGCGCGCGCCGCGGCGATGATGCGGTCCACGTCCTCCTTGCTGAGCATGCGCCCTTCGGCGAAGGTTTCGCCGCCCACCTCGAAGTCGCGCGCCACGGTGCGGCCGTAAAGGGTCTGCTCTATCTCGCCCTCGCGCCGCAGCGTCCGCTCGCCCGAGACCGAGTCCTGGAAGAGGGGCACCTCCATGAAGTCGGTGGTGCCGCAGTCTTCCTCGCGCACCACGATCTCGTGGGCCACGTCCACCAGCTTGCGGGTGAGGTAGCCCGAGTCGGCGGTGCGGAGCGCGGTGTCGGCCCCACCCTTACGGGCGCCGTGGGTCGAGATGAAGTACTCGAGCACGGTCAACCCCTCGCGGAAGTTCGCCCGCACCGGCACCTCGATGATCTCGCCCGAGGGCTTGGCCATCAGGCCGCGCATCCCGCCCAGCTGGCGGATCTGGGTGCGGTTACCGCGAGCGCCCGACTGGGACATGACGTAAAGCGGGTTGAAGGGGTACTTCTCCTCGAAGTTCTTGAACAACGCCTCGGTCACCTTCTCGGTGACGTCGGCCCAGAGCTTGACGATCTGGCGGTAGCGCTCCTCGTCGGTGAGAAGCCCCTTGGCGTAGGCCTCCTCGATCTTCTCGAGCGCCAGATCGGCCTCGCGCAGGTACTGCTCCTTCTCGGGCGGAATGACCACGTCGTCGATGCCGATGGTGATCCCCGAGGAGGTCGAGAAGTGGAAGCCCTCGGCCTTGAGCACGTCGAGCAGACGCGCGGTCTTCTCGATGCCGAGTAGCAGGAAGGAGCGGTAGACGAGGTCGCGCAACGAGTTTTTCTCCTGGGCCACGTCGTAGTTGAGCAGCTCTTCAGGCACCTCGGCCTCGGGGTCGCCATCCTTGATGGCCTCGATGACCATGCGCACGAAGAGGGCGCGGCCGGGGCTGGTGACGCGCAGCTGGCCGTTCACGCGGATGCTGACCACGTCCTGCAGGTCCACCAGGCCCTGCTGCACGGCGATGAGCGCCTCGTCGGGGCTGGCGAAGACGAACTTGTAGCGCCCCACGGTGGTCTCTTCGCCCGCGATCTTGATGGGGGCGTTGAGCGCGATCTCGCCCTTGTCGTAAGCCTCGATGGCCTCGAGCGGGGTCTCGAACTCCCGCCCCGCACCCTTGCGCTCACGCCGCAGCTGGGTGATGTAGTAGAGGCCCAGGATGATGTCGCGGCTCGGCTTGGCGATCGGCTCGCCCGAGGCGGGGCTGAGCAGGTTGTGGGCGCTCAGCATCTGCACCCGCGCCTCAGCCTGGGCGTAGCTGGAAAGCGGCACGTGCACGGCCATCTGGTCGCCGTCGAAGTCGGCGTTGAAGGCCTCGCAAACGAGCGGGTGCAGCTGGATCGACTGGCCCTCGACGAGCACCGGCTGGAAGGCCTGGATGCCGAGGCGGTGCAGTGTGGGGGCGCGGTTGAGGAGCACCACCTTACCGTGGATCACCTCTTCCAGTGCGTCCCAGACCTCGTCCTTGATGTCGCGGTGGCGTTCCAGCATCCGTCGCGCCTGCTTGATGTTGGCGGCGATGCCCTTCTCCTCCATGCGGCGCAGCAGGAAGGGCTTGAAGAGCTCGAGCGCCATCCGCTTGGGCAAGCCGGTCTGGTGCAGCTTCAGCTGCGGCCCCACGACGATCACCGAGCGACCCGAGTAGTCCACGCGCTTGCCCAGCAGGTTCTGGCGGAAGCGGCCCTGCTTGCCCGAGAGGATGTCGGTGAGCGAGCGCAGCGCCCGGTCGGAGCCGGGGTTGGTGACGGGACTGCCGCGGCGGCCGTTGTCGATGAGGGCGTCCACCGCCTCCTGGAGCATCCGCTTCTCGTTGCGGATAATCATCTCCGGCGCCCCCTGGCTCATCAGTTTCTTGAGGCGGTTGTTGCGGTTAATAAGGCGGCGGTAGAGGTCGTTGAGGTCGCTGGTAGCGAAGCGGCCGCCGTCCACCTGCACCATCGGGCGCAGGTCGGGCGGCAACACCGGCACCGCCTCCAGCACCATCCACTCGGGCCGGTTGCCCGAGGCCTTGAAGGCGCGGACGATCTCCAGCCGCTTGCGGGCGCGGCTGCGCTTGTGGCGGCTGGGGCCCAGCATCTCCTCTTCCAGCTCGGCCTCAAGCTGGTCCAGGTCGAGCTCGCTGAGCAACACCTGGATCGCCTCGGCGCCCATGCGCGCGTCGATGTCGTAACTCTCGATCACGCGCACCACCTGGCGCACCAGGTCCACCTCGACGCGGCCGTAGATCTCGCTCGTCACCTTGCCGCCGTCAGCCAGCACGTCGCCCGGGGCGATGCGGTCGCCAGTGGTCACCTCGACGTCGTCCTCGAAGGGGTAGAGGCGAGCCTTCATCACCACGATCGAGGCGGGCTCGTGCAGGTGCACGACGCCGTCGGCCTCGGCGTGGACCTCCTCCTCGGGGTCGATGGCACCCACCAGCTTGTCGCCCTTGAGGACTTCGGTACCCTCGCCCACGAGGACGTGCATGTGGGGCTCGAGCCGGTAGTCCTGCACCCGCGCCCACTCCACGGTCATGGAGAGGTAGACGAGGTCGCCCTCTTCCTCGGCCCCGAGCTCGGTCACCTTGACGCCGCGGGGCAGGCGCACCGCGCCCGGCTGGGCGGCGGCGATGGGGTCGCCGGCGTTCACCAGCTCGCCGTGGCCCACCTTGAGGGCGAAACCCACGGGCACCAGGTAGACAGCCACCACCTCGTCGCTTGCGGGGTCGCGCAGGCGCACCAGCGCCCCCTCCTCCCACTCGAGCACCTCGGCCACGCCCGCGGCCTCGCTCTCGAAGACGAAGGGTTCCTCGAGTTCGGCGATCGGCTCACCCGCCTCGTAGCGGTCGGCCTCGATCCAGGCCGCTTTCGGCAGCACCAGGTGAGCGCGTTCGCGCTCGAGGTACTCCACCGAGATGCGGCGGGGGAAGCGGAAGAGCGCCACCCCGTCCATCTTGCTGACCACGCCCGGGGCCAGCTCCTGGCCCTTGGTCACGTAGTCACCGTCCTTGATCAGGGCGTCGGTGCCCAAGGGAATGGCGTAGGTCTCCTGGCGGCCAAACTTGAGCTCACGGTACTGTTCGTCGCTGAGGAGCTCTCCGCGCTTGATAGGTTCACCCTCGAGCATCGCCCCGCCAGGATCGATGACGATGTACTTGGCGAAGTAGAGCACCTGCTCCAGCTCGCCGGCGGTAAGGTCTAGCAGGGTGCCGATCTTGCTGGGCACGTCCTTGACGTACCAGATGTGCGCCGCCGGGGTGGCCAGCTCAATGTGGCCCATGCGGTAGCGGCGAACGACCGACTTGGTCACCTCCACGCCACAGCGCTCGCAGACCTTGCCCTCGAAGCGCTGGCGCTTGTACTTCCCGCAGGCACACTCGTAGTCCTTGACCGGACCGAAGATGCGCTCATCGAAGAGGCCGTCGCGCTCGGGTTTGAGCGTGCGGTAGTTGATCGTCTCCGGCTTCTCTACTTCGCCGTACGACCAGGCGTGGATCTTCTCCGGGCTGGCCAGAGCAATCCGTACTTTCTTGAGTTCTCTCTTCATCAGCCCTCCCCTAGCGGCGCGAGGCCAAACCTTCGAAGATGTCGATGGCCCGCTCGTTCTCGTCGAGCGTCTCCACATCCAGACCCAGGGCCTGGAGCTCCTTGACGAGCACCCTGAACGATTCGGGTACGCTCGGCGTGGGCACGTCCTGACCCTTGACGATCGCCTCGTAGGCGGCGTTGCGGCCCTCGATGTCGTCGGACTTCAAGGTGAGCATCTCCTGCAGCGTGAAGGCGGCACCGTAGGCCTCCAGCGCCCAGACCTCCATCTCGCCGAAGCGCTGGCCGCCAAACTGCGCCTTACCGCCCAGCGGCTGCTGGGTGATCAGCGAGTAGGGGCCGGTGGAACGCGCGTGCATCTTGTCCTCCACCATGTGGTAGAGCTTCATGATGTACTGGATGCCGATAACTATGGGCCCCTCGATAGGCTCGCCGGTGCGGCCGTCGTAGAGCACCGCCTTGCCCTGTTTGAAGAGCGCCTTGAGCTGCTCGCGCGGCTCGAGATCCTCCTCGACGATGCCCAGCTTGGCCGCGCGCGCCATCACCTCGAGCTCGCGCCGGTCCAGGCCCACGCCATGCTTCTCGCGCTCAGCCCAGCGCTGCTCGAAGGCCTCGTCCAGAAGTTCCTTGATCTCCCCCTCACTGGCACCGTCGAAGATCGGGGTCACGAACTCCATCCCCAGCTCGTAGGCCGCCAGACCGAGGTGAATCTCCAGGATCTGACCCAGGTTCATGCGGCTGGGCACGCCCAGCGGGTTGAGCACGATGTCCACCGGGGTGCCGTCGGGCAGGTGGGGCATGTCCTCAGGGGGCAGGATCTTGGAAACCACGCCCTTGTTCCCGTGGCGGTTGGCCAGCTTGTCGCCCACCTGCAGCTTGCGCTTCTGGGCCACGTAGACGCGCACCACCTCGCGCACGCCGGGCTTGAGCTCCACGCCTGGGTCGCCGCGGCGCAGGCGCAGGGTGCGCACCACGATGCCGCCCTCGCCGGGAGGCACGCGCAGGCTGGTGTCTTTCACGTCGCGTGCCTTCTCGCCGAAGATCGAGCGCAAGAGCCGCTCTTCGGGGCTGGGCTCGGTCTCGCCCTTGAAGCTGGTGCGGCCCACCAGGATGTCGCCCGCTTTGACCTCGGCGCCCACGCGCACGATGCCGTCCTCGTCGAGGTCGCGCAGCGCCGCCTCGCCCAGGTTGGGGATGTCGCGGGTAATCTTCTCGGGGCCCAGCTTGGTGTCGCGGGCTTCGATTTCGTAGCGCTCGATGTGGATCGAGGTGTAGTGGTCGCGCCTGAGCAGGTTCTCGCTGATGATGATGGCGTCTTCGAAGTTGTACCCGTCGAAGGGCATGATCGCCACCAACACGTTCTGCCCCAGCGCCAGCCGGCCGTGGTCGGCGGCGGGGCCGTCGGCGAGCAGGTCGCCCTTCTTGATCTTCTGCCCCACGCTCACACGCGGCCGCTGGTCGATCGTGGTGCCCTGGTTGGAGCGCACGAAGCGGCGCAGCTTGTACTCGCGCAGGTTCTTGTTCTTCTGCTCGATGACGATGCGGTCGCCGTCCACGTACTTGACCACCCCGTCCACGTCGGAGTAGACGCTGGTGAACGAGTCGCGGATGACGCGGTCCTCGATCCCGGTACCCACCGCCGGCGCCTCGGCGCGGATCACCGGCACCGCCTGCGCCTGCATGTTCGAACCCATGAGGGCGCGGTTGGCGTCGTCGTGCTCGAGGAAGGGGATCAGGTTGGTGTTGACCGAGAAGACCTGCTTAGGGCTCACGTCCATGAACTCAACGTCCATGGGGCTCACGACCACGGGCTCGCCCTTACGGCGGGCCACCACCTTCTCGGTGGCGATGCGCCCGTCCTCGCCCACCGGCGTGTTGGCCTGGGCGATGGTGTACTTGTCCTCCTCGGTCGCGGTCATGTAGACCACGTCCTTGGGATCGGAACTCACCACGCCCTTCTTGACCTTGCGGTAGGGCGTCATGATGAAGCCCAGGTCGTTGATGAGCCCGTAGGCCGAGAGCGAGTTGATCAGACCGATGTTCGCGCCTTCGGGCGTCTCGATCGGGCAGATGCGGCCGTAGTGGGTGCGGTGCACGTCACGGACGTCGAAGCCCGCGCGCTCGCGCGTCAGACCGCCCGGGCCCAACGCCGAGATGCGGCGCTTGTGGCGCAGCTCGTCGAGGGGGTTGGTCTGCCCCTTGAACTGGGAAAGCTGGCTGCGCCCGAAGAACTCGCGGATGGCCGCGGCCAGCGGGCGGTTGTTGATCAGCTTCGCCGGCGTCGCCGCCTCGGGGTTGCCCATGATCATGCGTTCGCGCACGCCGCGGGCCATGCGCCCCAGACCGATGCGGAACTGATCGGCCAGGAGCTCGCCCACCGTGCGGATGCGACGGTTGCCGAGGTGGTCGATGTCGTCGGCCTCGTACCCCTCCTCGCCGTCGGTGAGGGCGAGCAGGTACTTAATCGTGGCCAGCAAGGCGTAGTCCTTGAACTCGCCGTCCTCGAAGCCGAGGATGGTGCGGCTCGGAAGCTCGACGCCCAGCTTTTCCTGTACCTTGTAGCGTCCCGCCTCGCCCAGGTCGTAGCGACGCGGGTCGGCGAGCAGCGAGATGAGGTAGGTGGTCGCCTTGTCCTTTTTCGGCGGATCGCCCGGGCGCAGGATGGTGAACAAACGCAACAGCGCCTCGGCGGGCGTCATCTCCAAAATGGCTTCGTCCAAAATCCCCTTGAGCAGCTCCGGGTAGGCCCCAAGCTCCTTCTTGAGGCTCACGGCGTCGTGGCCGAGTACCCGCAAGAGCAGCACCACGGGGAACTTTCTCTTGTTAACGCGCATCAAGAGCGCGCCCGAGGAGTCGAACTCGAGGTCGATCCAGGGGCCGCGCTTGGGCAGCGGAATGATGGCAGCAACGAAGCGATCGGGTCGATTCGGGTCGGGGGTGAAGTATACCCCGGGCGAGCGGTGGATCTGGCTGACGATGACACGGTCGGCTCCGTTGATGATGAAGGAGCCGTCATCGGTCATAAGCGGTAGGTCGCCCAGGAAGACCTCGTCTTCTTTGATCAGGCCGGAGTCGCGGTGGATGAGCTGCAGGCGCGCGTAGAGGGGCGCCTGGTAGGTCAGATCCTTCTCGCGGCAGTCGTCGGGCCCAAACTTGGGCTCGCCCAGACGGTACTCGAGAAAGTCGAGTACCAGTCCGCCGCGCCCCTTCTCGCTTTCCTCGACCGGGAAGACCTCCTTGAAGGCCGCCTGCAGACCGAAGTTCTCCCGCTTGCTGGGAGGAACCTCCAGTTGCAGCGCCTTGCGGAAGGAATCCACCTGAATCTGGGTCAGCGGGGGAAGGGGAATGACCTCTTTAATGCTGCCGAACCGCTTTGTTTTCCTCATGCGCTCACCTCTGGCAGGGCCGGGCGGCCCTCCCGCCGCCCGCGCCGGCGGGCGCGGAGCGGAACGAACTCGATCAACCTCGCTTGCTGGGCCTTCGTTGCTGCGTTCATCTTACACGGAAGGGTGGGGAGCCCCGGATCCGGGACCTGTGCCCGGATCCGGCGTTCCCCAAGTTCGCACACCCGGTGGGACGGCAGGGGTCATACGCACGCACCGCCTGCCGCGGTACGCTACTTCAGCTCGACGACGGCCCCGACTTCCTCGAGCTTCTTCTTGATCTCTTCGGCCTCGTCCTTGGAGATGCCTTCCTTGATGGCACCGCCCTTCTCGACGAGCTCCTTGGCCTCCTTCAGGCCCAAGCCGGTGATCGCGCGCACTTCCTTGATCACCTTCAGCTTCTGACCGCCGGCCTCCTTGAGGACGACGTCGAACTCGGTCTTCTCCTCGGCCGCGCCACCCTCAGCACCACCGGCCGCGGCCACCGCCGCCACGGCCACGGGAGCGGCGGCTTCCACGCCCCACTCGTCCTTGATGCGGTCGATGAGCTGCTTGAGCTCAAGCACCGTCGCACCGTTCAACTGCTCCATGATCGCGTCAACATCCAAAGCCATGATTGACCTCCTTTAGCGCGGCTACGCCGCCTCTCCTTGCTTCTCCACGTAAGCATCCAGCAGCCCCACGAACTCGCGCTGCGCGCCCTCGAGCACGCCCACGAGCTCCGACATCGGGGCCTGCAACACGCCGACCAGCTCCGCCCGCAACTCGTCGAGCGTGGGCAGTTCGGCAATGGCCTTGACCTCCTCGGGGCCGAGCCTCTGGCCCTGCAAGAAACCTACCTTGATCTGCGGGATCTCCCCCGCGTTCTCCTTGGCGAACTGGACCAGAGCCTTGGCCACCGCCACGGGCTCGTCGTAGATCACCACCGCGCTGGGGCCCTTGAGGACGTCGTCCACCTCGGGCAATCCCAGCTCCTCGATGGCGATCCGAATCAGGGTGTTCTTGGCCACGAAGATTCGGCCGCCCGACTCGGTGACCTTACGCCGCAAGAGGAACTCCTCGTTGGCGTTCAGGCCCTGATAGTTCACCAGGAAGAACGAGCCGTTCGTCTGCTGGAGCATCTCCTTGAGACGTCCCAACAACTGTACGTTGCGTTCGCTCGGCACGTTCTCCTCCTGCTCACGGGGGTGGGGGTACCCCCGACCTGGCTTCCTCGAAACGCTCCCCCTCGCGCCTCGGCGGGATGTTTAAGGCTTTCGCCCCCCGCGGTCTTCAGCTATGGCGCGGACAGGTCCGCACCGGGGTGCCGAAAGAAGAGTCTACCGCGGAACGCGCGTTTTGAAAAGTGGCCCACATCACAATGCCCGCGCGACCCGCGAAACCCCTAGCTGTACGGGTCCACCTTGACCGACGGCCCCATGGTCGTGGTCAGGTGAACACTCTTCAGGTAGGTGCCCTTGGCCGTGTCGGGCTTGGCCTGCTCGACCGCCTTGATAAAGGCGCGCACGTTGTCGGCGATCTTCTCGGGCTCGAAGCTGGCCTTACCCACGGGCGCGTGCACCACGCCGGTCTTGTCGTTGCGGAACTCGATGCGCCCGGCCTTGATCTGCTTCACGATCTCGCCGATGTTGAAGCCGACCGTGCCCGCCTTGGGGTTGGGCAGCAGACCGCGCGGACCGAGGACACGACCCAGCTTGGAGCCCACCACACCCATCATGTCGGGGGTGGCCACGACGGCGTCGAAGTCCATCCAGCCGTCGAGGATCTTCTGCACCATCTCCTCGCCGCCCACGTAGTCGGCACCGGCCTCCTCGGCCTCCTTGATCTTCTCGCCCTTGGCGATGGCCAGCACCCGCACCTGCTTGCCGGTGCCGTGGGGCAGGGCCACGGTGGAGCGCACGTTCTGATCCGACTTGCGGGGGTCGATGCCCAGCTTGATGTGGGCCTCGACGGTCTCGTCGAAGCGGGCCGAGGCCAGTTCCTTGACCACCTTGGCCGCCTCGTCGATGGTGTAGACCTTGTTCGGGTCCACCTTTTCGAGGAGCGCGCGGTAACGCTTGCCGTGCTTAGGCATCGGGCATCCCCTCCACTTCCACGCCCATCGAGCGGGCGGAGCCGGCGATCTGGCGGGCCGCCGCCTCGAGCGAGCCGGCGTTGAGGTCCTTCATTTTCTGCTCGGCGATCTTCAAGCAGTCGTCCCAGGTGATCTTGCCGACCACTTCGCGGCTGGGGTTGGACGCGCCCTTCTGGATGCCGGCCGCCTTGCGGATCAGGTACGACGCCGGCGGGGTCTTGGTGATGAAGGTGAAGGAGCGATCGGCGTAGATGGTGATCTCCACCGGGATGATGGCGTCGCCCATGTTCGCCGTGGCCGCGTTGAAGGCCTTGCAAAACTCCATGATGTTGGCGCCGTGCTGACCCAGCGCCGGACCCACGGGCGGGGCCGGGGTGGCCTTGCCCGCAGGCAGCTGCAACTTGACGAGACCGATGACCTTTTTCATGTTTCCTCCTCAGCTCCCCCGAAGTTCGGGGTACGAACGCTGCCTCAGGCACGCACCACCTGGGAGAAGTCGAGCTCCACAGGGGTCTCGCGCCCGAAGATCGAAACCAGAACCTTGACCTTGTTGCGCTCGGGGTTGATCTCGCTCACCACGCCGGTAAAGTCGGCGAAGGGGCCGCTGACCACCCGCACCACGTCGCCTTCCTTGAAGGTGACCTGCGGCTTGGGGCTTTCTTTGCGCCCCGCGAGGCCGCTCACCTCGAGGATGCGCTGCACCTCGTCGGGGGTGAGCGGCACCGGGCGGTACTTGCCGCCCTCGTTGGTACCCACCACGCCGGTCACGCCCGGGGTGTTGCGCACCACCTCCCAGGCCTCGTTGGGATCCTCGGGGTTGTCGCCCAGATCCATCTGCACGAAGACGTAGCCAGGGAAGAGCTTGCGGTAGACCGTCTCCTTCTTGCCGCCCTCGCGGTGCTCGACGATCTCCTCGGTAGGGATCAGGACCTGGAAGATCTTGTCCTGCATCCCCAGGGCACGGGCCCGCTTCTCAAGGTTCTCCTTGACCTTGTCCTCGTACCCGACGTAGGTGTGAACCGCGTACCATTCGATGCTCATTGGAGGATTTGCCGCATCAGCGCACCGAAGATGACGTCGTAGATCCAGAGGATCGTCATCGAGAACAGGGTGAAGAGCAAGACGGCTTCGGTGGACTGGATGATCTCGTCGCGGCTGGGCCAGCTCACCCGCGCCAGCTCGGCCCGCGCCTCACGGAAGTAGTTGATGATCTTCCCCAGCATGGCTACGCCTTGACTTCCTTGTGTACCGTGTGCCTCTTGCACCAGGGGCAGTACTTCTTGAGCTCCAGCTTGCCCGTGGTGTTGCGGCGGTTCTTCTCGGTCGCGTAGTTGCGCCGCTTGCACTCGGTGCACTCCAACAATACCTTAATGCGTACGTCGCTCGCCATCTCGGTCCTCTTCCTTTAAACGCGCGAACGGCCAGGGGAGGGCGTCTCCCCTCCCCTGGAACCGGCGCGAAGCGTTACTCCAGAATCTTGGTCACAACCCCAGCGCCCACGGTGCGGCCGCCCTCGCGGATGGCGAAGCGAAGGCCTTCTTCGAGGGCGATGGGCTTGATGAGCTCGACGGTGAACTCGACGTTGTCGCCGGGCATGACCATCTCGACGCCCTCGGGGAGGGTGACGACGCCGGTGACGTCGGTGGTGCGGAAGTAGAACTGGGGGCGGTAGCCGGTGAAGAAGCCGGTGTGGCGGCCGCCCTC
>JALSQD010000071.1 GCA_026985615.1 Thermaceae bacterium
CATCGTCAAGATGACCCGGGTGATGCTGCTGGTTCCGCTGCTCCTGCTTTTGGGGCTCGCGGTGAGGAGCCGGGGCCGGGTGAGCGTGCCCTGGTTCGCGGTCTACTTCATCGCCGTGGCCGCGTTCAACTCGCTGCACTGGCTTCCGGACGGCTGGGTGCGCGAGATCAACGTGTTCGACACCTTCCTGCTCACCATGGCGATGACCGCACTGGGCATGGAGACGGGGTTGGACAAGTTCCGTCAGGCGGGCGCAAAACCCTTGCTGCTGGCGGGGGTGATGTACGCCTGGCTGCTGGGCGGGGGCTACCTGCTGGTCCGCTGGCTGTCCCGCCATTTCACGATCTAGCTGCATTGGGAAACGCCGCAGGGCGGTCAGACCGCCCTGCGGCGTTTCCCAAAAACTGCATCAGGGGCGGCGGCGCAGGTAGCGCCAGCCCAGCGACTCGAGCGGCACCTGTTTGCGGTAGGTGCGGCGGGTCTGCACGTCCTGCCAGGTGCCCGGGGGCAACGGCGCGGTCTGGGGCTCTGCACTGCTGTTGAAAAGCGCCAGCACCTCGCCCGGCCCGGGTTCGCCGCGGTAGAAACCGAGCAGCGGCCCCTCGCCCAGGTAGGCACGCCAGACGGCGGTAGCGAAGGCAGGTAGGCTCTTCTTCAACGCCGCCAGCCCGCGGTAAAAGGCCTGCATCCCGGCATCGCACTGCTGCCACTGCAGCGGGTAACGCTGCTTGTCGTATGGATCCTTCTCGCCCAAAAAGGCGCATTCGTCGCCCTGGAAGTGCACCGGCACACCCGGCAGCGCGTAGAGGATCGCCGTCGCCAGACGCTGCCGCGCCAGCCCCTCGGCCGTCGGCTGCTGGCCGAACCTGCCCCCGCCCAGGTCGGTGAGCAAACGGCTGGTGTCGTGCGAGTCGATCAGGTTGAAGCCCATGTCGATGCTGGCCTCGGGGAAAACGGCGTAGACCTGACTCATCTCGCGCAGGGCGCGCTTGCCGTTTGCGAACGCCGCCGGCTTGCCCTTCGCGTACTTGAGGATCGCGCCGCGGCCCAGGGCGTAGTTCATCAGGCTGTCGAACTCGTCCCCCTCGAGCCAGCTGGCATCGGCCTGCCAGATCTCGG
Source organism: Thermaceae bacterium (assembly GCA_026985615.1). Lineage (GTDB taxonomy): Bacteria > Deinococcota > Deinococci > Deinococcales > Marinithermaceae > Oceanithermus. Next base: position 1,120 of record JALSQD010000071.1, read on the forward strand.
CCACCAGGTAGGCCTCGGGGTTGACCTTCTTGAGCTCACGCCGCATCTCGGCGAAGAAGTCGTGGGCGCCGATGAGATCGCCCGGTACGTCCACCCGCACGCCGTCGAAGCCGAAGCGGACCCAGTACTTCGCCACCTCGAGCAGGTACCGCCGCACCGCGGGGTTGCCAGTGTTCAACTTGGGCAGGCTGCCGATGTTCCACCAGCACTCGTAGGCCGTTTCGTCGCCCGGCTCGAAAGGCCACTTCTTGACGAAGTACCAGTTCCAGTAGGGCGAGTTGGGGCCGTTCTTCACCACGTCGCGGAAGGCCCAGAAGCCCAGCCCGGTATGGTTGGGCACGAAGTCGAAGAGCACCCTGATGCCGCGCTCGTGGGCCTCGTCCAGCAACCGGCGCAGGGTTTCCTTGTCGCCGAACTTGGGCGAGACCTTCAGGTAGTCGTGGGTGTCGTAGCCGTGGGCCGAGCCCGAGTCGAAGACGGGGTTGAGGTAGACGAGCCCCACACCCTGCTCCGCCAGATAATCGAGCTGATCCAGGATGCCCGCGAGGTCGCCGCCAAAGTACTGGTGGCAGCAAAGCTGCGGCGTGACCGGGCCGTCCCAGGGCGAGAGGAAGGGGTTGTTCTCGGGGTCGAGCCGCCGCCACTTGGCGTTGAAGTTGTACTCGTCGCTGGCGAGCGCCCGCACGTCGTTCCCTACGTCGCCGTTGAGGAATCGCTCCGGGAAGATCTGGTAGCCCACTCGCTCGCCCACCCAGTCGAGACCGCGGAAGGCCCGCCCGTCGTAGGCAAAGGGGCCGAAGGTGGCCTCGCGTCCGTCCGTCTGGGTCACGTGGATGCGGTAGCTCGTGGGCGCGTCGGGCAGACTCACGCGCCAGAACGCCCGCCCCCGCGCCTCGAGCTGCGGGTACATCACGTAGCGCGCGTCCCCGGCGATCAGCTCCGCGCCCGCCACGCTGCCGGCGCTGGCCGAAAAACGCACGGCCAGCCGCCCGTCGGCCACCGAGAGGTAGCGCGCCTGGGCCGGGTCGTGCCCGAAAGCGAGCTCCACCGGCCCGCTGGCCTGCTTGACGACCGGTGCCTCCACGATGCGTACCGCGTTCTGACCGCCAAAGCCGTCATCACTGCAGCCGTCGGCCTGTAGATCCACCATCGGATGGCCGAACTTTGGATCATCGCACATGTCCTTCGGCCACTGGCCATTGATGAAGAATTTGTAGCTGTACTCGCCCGGGTCGAGGTCGATGGTGGCCACCCAGGAGCCGTCGGGCTGGGGCCGCATCGGCGTTTCGCCCCAGCCGTTGAAGCTGCCGCGCAGGCTGACCGAGTGCACTTTGAGCCCCGGCGGCGGCGTGTACTTGAAGGTCACCTTGATGGCCAGGGCCAGACCCAGAACCAGCACCAGCAAGAACGTGACGAGTTTACGCATCTTCTCCCCCTTCCAGCGGCTCGAGCACCAGCGTGCCCCGCCACTCCAGCTCGCCTTCCACTTCCCGGTCGGCAACGATCTCGCGCGCCCGCGGCAGGCGCCAGCGCACCGGCTCGGGCGCGGCCAGCACCCACAGCTCGCGCCCACGGTAGCGCCGCCGGTAGGCCAACGCCCCCTCAGGCCCTGCGAGCGGCAAGAGCCCCCCGCGGCGCAGCTCCACGCCCTCCCGGCGCAGCCGCACCAGCCGCCGCACCCAGCCGAGCACGTCCTCATTCCAGCGCTCCGGCTCCCAGGGGAAGGTGCCGCGGTTCAGCGGGTCGCCGCGCCATTCGTCGTACGGGTTGGCCTGGTCAAGGCCGATCTCGTCGCCGTAGTAGATGCCGGGCGCGCCGGGGAACGTCAGCAACACCCCGAAGAGCAGCTTCAGCTTCTCCACGTCGCCCCGCAATCGCCACAACGGCCGGGGCACGTCGTGGGAGCCGATCAGGGTATACATCGCCTGGCGCACCCCCAGCGGCAGGGCGGCGTAGTGGTCCCAAAGCGCCCGCCAGACCTCGGCCGCGCTGGTGCGCACCTCATTGCCGTACCAGTCGCGCCCGCCCAGCCACTCGAGCAGCGGGTTGGCGAAACCGGCGTAGTGCATCGCCCCGTCGAGGGTATGCGCGCGCAGGTAGGGTACGGTGTCGAAGGCCAGCTCGCCGAAGACATAGGCCCCGGGGTCTTCGGCCCGGGCCGCCTCCTTGATGGCCCGCAGCACCCGGGCGTTGCCCCGGTCGGTGCCCCCCTCGCCGATCTGCTGGGCCACGTCGAGCCGCCAACCGTCGGCGCCGGCGCGGATCCAGTGGCGCACCACCGCGTCGGGTCCGGTGATGAAGTAGCGCCAGACCAGCTCGCTGGCGTAGTTCAGCTTGGGCAGCGTCGGCACTCCGAAGAAGGCGGCGTACTGCCCGCCGGGGAGAAAGGTAAAGGCCTCGCGCCAGGGCGAGTGGGGGCTGGTGAACGCCTCCTGGAAGCCGAGGAAGCGGTCGCCGGTGTGGTTGAAGACGCCATCGAGTACCAGCTTCATGCCGCGCCGGCACAGGTTTTCGACGAAGGCGTCGAAGGCCGCCCGGCCGCCCAGGTGGGGGTCGACCCGGTAGTAGTCCTCGGTGTCGTAGCGGTGGCTCGAGGGGCTCTTGAAGATGGGCGTCAGGTAGAGGCCACCGACGCCCAGGTCGCCCAGGTAGTCGAGCGCCTCGACCACGCCCCAGAGGTCGCCGCCGTAGAACTCGCGCGCGCCCTGCACCGGATCGGGCGACGCGCCCCAGGGTTTGGCCACGATCGGCCTGCCCTGGTAGCTCCACTCGCCCGAGCGCGGGCTCAGCTCGGGCCGGCCATTTCGGAAGCGGTCGGGAAAGATCTGATAGAAGGCCCGCCCCACGACCCAGTCAGGCACGCCGGGGGCGGTGAGCAGGTGGAAGAAGCGGTCGTACCGCGGCAATGAGCCCTTGCTGCCTTGGCTGCCGAAGAAGCACCCCTCCAGGAAGAAGGCGTAGCGCAGCACCGGTTCCACCACCGGCACCCGCGCCTCCAGCCCGCCGGTGACCGGCGTTAGCTCGAGCCGCACCAGCTCGCCGTGGTGCAGGTAGACGAGCTGCCCGCTGCAGGCCGCGGTATGCACGCGGAGGCGCACCTCGCCTCCCAGCTCGGGCACCAGGGGATCGATGCAGTCGGGGTCGTAGTCGTGGTAGTTCATTCCTTGACCGCGCCGGCGGTGTAACCGGAGACGAAGTACTGCTGGAAGCCGTAGAAGATGAGCAGGATGGGCAGCGAGCCGAGTACGCTGGCGGCGGCGAACAGCCCCCACTTGGTCGAGAACTGGCCGGTGGTGAAGCTGTAGAGTCCCAGGCCCACCGTCCACTTGTCCACGCCGGTAAGCACCAGGTTGGCCATGATGAACTCGGAGTAGGTGCCCACGAACTGGAGCAGGAAGATGAAGACGAACATCGGCGCCGACAGCGGCAGCACGATGCGGGTGAAGGCCTGCCAGCGGGTGGCACCGTCGATGTAGGCCGCCTCCTCCAGGCTGCGCCCCAGGCTTTCGACGTAGCCCTTGTAGACCCAGCTGCCAAAGCTGATGATGCCGCCCGAGTAGGCCAGCAAAAGGCCGGTGAAGGTGTTGAGCAGGTCGAGCCAGCTGAGCAGGTAGTAGATGGCCACCAGCGCCAGGAAGCCGGGGAACATCTGAATGAAGATGAAGGTGAGCAGCGTCGGGTAGCGCCCGGGGAAGTCGAAGCGGGCGAAGGCGTAGCCAGCCGTGGCCGTCAGGGCGATGGCCAGAAGGCCGCTCGAGCCCGAGACCAGCAGGGTGTTGCGCACCCAAAGCAGGAACTTGCTCTCGGTGCCCACGCCGGTGAACTGGTCTGGGCTGAGGAAGACGACCAGCACGAAGAGCGCCGCGGCGAAACCGAACAGCGCGCGGCCGTGCCACACCTTCAGCGCCTCGTCGCCGCCGCGGCGCGCCAACAGGGCGAGCAAAAGGGCGGCCAGCAGGAGGCCGAGGGCCAGCGCCAGCACCGCCCACTGCCAGGGGTAGATCACCACCCCGTCCACCAGCTTGGCGTAGTTGGCCCAACTGACGTTGGAAAAGGAGGGCAGCACCTTGGCCCGCACTAGAAGCCAGCTGCTCTCCACCTTGCGGAAGCTGAAGAGGTTGTTGCGCGGGTCGAAGGAGGCACTCACCACCTGCAACACCGGGTAGTAGACGAGCACGACCAGGGTCCACATGAACAGGTGGGTGAGCGCCTGGCCGAAGAGCGGCCTCACCGGCCGCCGCCGCTCGGTGAGGCGGTTGCCCACCTTGATGACCACCCAGCTGTAGACGAAGAGGACCAGGACCGCCACGACGTAACCGGCGAGCACGTAGCGCCAGCCGCTGGGGATGAAGACCGATCCGAAGGCCGGATGCGGCTGCACCCGGCTCGCCAGCTCCAGCCACAGCCCCCAGGTATAGGCGCCGAGCTCGAGCACCCCCGCGGTCCACAGGGCGACGCGGAGGCCGTCCTCGTCCTCGAGCCAGCGCCGCAGCGCCAGCCCTACGAGCACCACCGCGAGCGCAAACGCCAGCGCCACGCCGTAGTGTCCGCGCTCGAGTCCGTAGACCAGGAAACTGTTCGGCCGCTCACCCACCGCGCCGTAGTAGCCCTGCACGGCCAGGAAGTAAGCGGCCGCCATCAGGAGCACGCTCAACCAGCCGCGCCGGCTCACCTTCGCCCCTCCTCACGCAGCGCCCCGCTGACGCGGAAGTTGACCAGGCTGATGCCCACGGTCAGCACGAAGATGACTAGGCTGATGGCCGCGCCCAGCCCGTAGGCCGACTGCCCCTCGGCGCGGAAGGCCGTCTTGTAGGCCCAGGAGATGAGGATGTCGGTAGCCTGGGCGGTCGAGAGCTGGCCCTCGATGGCGGGGCCGCCGCCGGTGAGCAGATAGATAATGTTGAAGTTGTTGAAGTTGTAGGCGAAGGAGGCCAGCAGGATGGGCACGAAGGCGGTCTTGAGGAGCGGCAAGGTGATGAACTGGAAGGCGTCGAGCCCACTCGCGCCGTCCACCTTGGCCGCCTCGTAGAGCTCGTCGGGAATCGTGGAGAGCGCCCCCAGCGTGGCCGTCATCATGTAGGGGAAACCTAGCCAGAGATTGACCATCAACACCGAGACCTTGGCCCACAAAGGGTCGAGCAGCCAGGGAATCGGGTAGATGCCCAAAAGCCCCAGCAACCGGTTGATGGCACCGAACTGTTTATTGAGCAGCGCCACCCACATCTGGATGCTGATCACGCCCGGAAGCGCCCAGGAGATGATGAGCAGCGTCCGGTAGAGGTTGCGCAGTTTGAGTTCCTTGTTGTTGAGCAGCACGCCCAGCAGCAGGCCCAGCAGCGCGGTCGAGAGCACGGTAAAGGCGGCGAAGACGACGTTCCAGACGAAGACCGGCCAGAGCGCCTTCGAGGCGTTCTGGAAGATAAAAACGAAGTTCTTAAAACCGATGAAGTGGTAAGCGTTGATGCGGTAGGCGTACTCCGGCGTAAAACCCGGAGCACGGTCGAGGGTCAGCGCGCGCCCCGAGACGTCCACCACTGAAAAGCGCGCCCGGTGGCCGTCGCCCACCAGCTCCAACTGCTGACCCACGCAGGTCTCGCCGCAGCCCAGCGAGGTAAGCGGGTTCGCCCCCAAGGTGATGCGCGGTCCGTCCACCGCCACCACTGGCGTCTCGGTGGAGCGGTCGGGAAAGCCGTTGCGCATGCCCGAGTAGTTGGTGAAGGCTAGGTAGACCGTGAGGACGATGGGGTAAACGGTAAAGACCAGCAGGAAGACGATCGCCGGCAGCAGGTAGTACCAGTCGGTGAGAAAGGGAAATGTGCGCCCCAGAAAGACGAGGATGGGCAGCAGGAAAGCCGCGGAGGTAACCAGGATCCACCAGTTGGGCACGCCGTCGGGCCGCCCCGCGGCGATGGCGGCCGACTCGAGCGCCCAGAAGGTCGCCGCACCCAGCATGAACGCGACAACCATCGCCCCGCCGAGCAAGGTGACGGCGATCAGGAAACCGCGCAGTCCAGGAGGGTGACGGTACACGGGGCTACCCAGGAGATGCGGCGCGGCCCCGCAGTTCGGGGCCGCGCCCTAGGAAGCTCATTCACCCTTGATGGCCTTTTCGATCTCGGCGACCATGTCGTCGATGATCTTCTTGACGTTGGAGTCGGGCTTCTGAACGATCAGGCTGAGGGCGTTGCCCCACGGACCCCAGACCTTGCCCATCGCCGGGATGTTGGGCATGGGGTCGCCCATGGCGATCGTGGTGGAGAAGCCCTTGACCACGGGGTCGTCCTTCAGCTGCTCCAGCGCGCCCAGCGAGATCGGGATGCGCCCGCCGGCCTTGTTGAAGGCCACCTGGTTGGCGGGGCTCACCAGGATCTTGGCGAAGTTGATGGCCGCCACCTTGTTCTTGGAGTAGGCGTTGACGACCACACCCTGCACGCCCACGAAGGGACCCCAGGCGTCGCCGCCCGGAGGCGCGGGAAGCGGCGCGATGCCGAAGTCGAGACCCGCCTTCTTGTAGTCGCCCAGCGCCCAGGGACCGTTGAGGATCATGGCCAGCACACCGTCCTTGAAGGCGCCGTCGGCCACGCCGTAGTCCACGCCCTCGGGGATCAGCTCGTACTTGTAGCGCAGGTCCTTGATGAACTGGCCCGCCTTGTAGCCCGGCTCGCCGCCGAGGCCGAGGTCGCTGGGATTCAGGCTGCCGTCGGGGTTCTTACCGAAGACGTAG
>JALSQD010000072.1 GCA_026985615.1 Thermaceae bacterium
CTTCGCTCCCCGCCATACCTCCCGGCCAACCGTAGTAAGCTGCATCCGTGGGGACCTCCTCTCTCCTGGAGTGGTCCCCACATTCTTATCGATTCGGTCTCACATGTGTCTGTCCGGGTTCAGGCGGCCCAACCCCAAAGCTCAGGCGCGCCGGGCCGCGCCCCCGCCCCGAAACAAGACCCGCCCTCGCCTTGACAAACGCGCGGGTGGCGGGTACATTAACCTTTGCTTGGGCCCGTAGCTCAGTTGGATAGAGCGGCTGACTACGGATCAGCAGGTCAGGGGTTCGAATCCTCTCGGGCCCGCCACAGCGCCCCCGGTTCGCCGGGGGTTTTTCCATACCGGTAGAATGAGGCATGCTCGTGGCCTTTGCCTTTGTCCTGGGGGCCGTGATCGGCTCCTTTTTGAACGTGGTGATTTACCGCCTGCCCAAGGGCGAGTCCATCGTGCACCCGCCCAGCCACTGCCCGGTCTGCGGCCACCGCCTGGGGCCGGTGGACATGGTGCCCATTATCAGCTGGATCGTGTTCCGGGGCCGCTGCCGCTACTGCGGCGCGCCGGTGAGCGCGCGCTACCCGCTAGTGGAAGGGCTAACCGGGACGCTCTTCGCCCTGGCCGCCCGGCTCCACCCGGTGCCCGATGCCGGGCTGGTGCTGGCCTGGGCCTTTACCGCCCTCTTGATCGCGCTCGCGTTCATCGACATCGACCACTACATCCTTCCCGACAGCCTCACCTACGGCGGGCTGGCGCTGGGCCTCGTAGGCGCGGTGGTGTGGGGCTTTCCGGTGAGCTGGAGCGCCGCCTGGCAGGGGGCGCTCGCCGCGGCGGGGCTGCTCGCACTGATCGGTGGCTACGCCAACCTGGTGCTGCGGCGCGGGGCCAGCGGCCGGCCGGGCTTTCCGGTGGGGCTCGAGCACGTCTACCTAGCGGCGGCCGTGGGCGCCTGGGCCGGCTGGGGCTGGGGGCTGGCCGCCGCCGCTGCAGCTGTGGCCCTCAACCTGATGCTGGGCCGCCCGCTGCCCCTGCACGACGCGCTGACGCTGGGAGCCGCGCTTCTGGGGGTGGTCGTGGCCAGCTACGGCGTGCTGCCGCTGGACGTGCTGGAAAGCGCGTGGAACCTCCTCCTCGCCGCCGGGGCGGTGGCGCTCGCCGGTGGGCTCTACTGGGCCCTCGTACCCGAGGAAGAAGAGGACGAGGAAGACGAAGAGCCCGTGGCCATGGGCTTTGGCGATGTCAAGCTGGCGGGAATGCTGGGGGCCTGGCTGGGCTTCGGGCCTTTCTTGGTGGCGCTGGCGGTGGCCGTCTTCGCGGGTGCCTTCTTCGGGCTGCTCTTCCGCCGGCGCAAGCTGCCTTTCGGGCCCTACCTGGCCCTGGGCGGCTGGATCGCGCTGTGGTGGGGGGCGGACTGGGTGCGGGCCTACCTCTCCTACCTGGGGTTAAGCTAAACCCGTGGAGAAGCTGCTTGAGGTGATGCGACGGCTGCGGGCGCCGGACGGCTGCCCCTGGGACCGCAAGCAGACGCACGAGAGCCTGCGGGCCTACCTGCTCGAGGAGGCGGCCGAGGCGGTGGACGCGATCACGGAGGGCGACCCCGAGAAGATGGCCGAGGAGCTGGGCGACGTGCTGCTGCAGGTGGCCTTCCACAGCGTCATCGGCGAGGAGGAAGGTACCTTTGATTATGACGACGTGGAGCGGGCCATCGTGGACAAGCTGATCGAGCGGCACCCCCACGTCTTCGGAGACCGCAAGCTCAACACCGCCGAAGAGGTGCTGGCCAACTGGGAAAAGCAAAAGGAAGAGAAACGGGGCCCCCAGACCCCTTGCGAGAAGGTGCCAAAAAGCCTGCCCGCGCTGGCGCGGGGCTACGAGCTGGCGCGCAAGATGGAGCTGCCCGCGAGCCGGGCCGCGGCCCGGCAGGCGCTCGAGCGCGGCGATCTAACGGAGGCGCTGTGGGAGGTGGTCAAGCTATTCGCGGCGGCGAACGAAAACCCGGAGGTTGCCCTCAGGGAGAAGCTCTCCGGGCTCTGCTCGAACGCGCCGTAGCCGCGGCCCCGCCGGAGCTGGCCGCGCCCGCGGGCTTCCGCCCCGCGGCGGTGCTGGTTCCGGTCACGGCCGCGGGCGAGGTGCTGCTGACCCTGCGCCAGGACGCGCTGCCCAGCCACGCGGGGCAGATCTCCTTTCCCGGAGGCCGCATTGAGCCGGGCGAGACGCCCGAGGAGGCGGCGCTGCGCGAGGCCTGGGAGGAGGTGGCGCTCGCGCCCGGCCTGGCCGAGCCCCTGGGGCAGCTGCCGCCGCTGCTCAGCCCCCACGGCTTTCACGTTCGGCCGGTGCTCGCCTGGCTCGTCGCGAAACCGGCGCTAACACCCAACCCCAACGAGGTGGCCGAGGCGTTCTGGGCCCCGCTGGACGAGCTGGCGCGCGCTCCCGCCTGGAGCGAGTGGCGCGAGCGCGAAGGTCTGAGGCGGCGCGTATGGCACTACCCCTGGCGCGGGCGAGACGTCTGGGGCCTCACCGCAAACGTGCTGCACGAACTGCTCGAGCGCCTCTGCGACACCGAAACCGGCTAGACTCGAACCAGGAGGTAGGCATGAAGGTTGGCATTTTGATCGAAGAGATCTTCGACGAGCGCGAGTTCATCTACCCTTACTACCGGGTTCAGGAAAGCGGGCTCGAGCCCGTGGTCATCGGCCCCGAGTCGCGCGCCTACAAAGCCAAGAGTGGCTGGATGGCCCGCGCCGACGTCGCGGCGCACGAGGTGAAGGCCACCGAGCTCGCCGGGCTCGTCATCCCCGGGGGCTACGCCCCCGACCGCCTGCGCCGCAGCGCGGACGTGCTCGAGCTGGTCCGCGCCATCGACGAGGCGGGCAAGCCGCTGGCAGCGATCTGCCACGCCGGCTGGGTGCTGATCAGCGCCGGCGTGATCAAGGGCCGGCGCCTGACCGGCTACCACTCGATCAGGGACGACCTGGTGAACGCCGGAGCCGACTACGTCGACGAGCCCCTGGTCATCAGCGGCAACCTCATCACCAGCCGCGGCCCGGCCGACCTACCGGTCTGGGCGCGCGCCTTCGTCGAGGCCGTGACTAAGAGTTCGTAAAACCACAATTGACAATTTGTCAACCTCCGCTTTACAATACCGCAAACCGGAGGTTGACGTGTCCGTACTCGTCTGTGAAAACCTGCAAAAGAGCTTTCCTAGTCGTGGCCGCAGCACCCGCGCCGTACAGGGGGTAAGCCTGCGGGTCGAGCCCGGCGAGGTGCTGGCCTTCCTGGGACCCAACGGGGCCGGCAAGACGACCACGATCAAGATGATTGCGGGCCTCGTGCGGCCCGACGCGGGCACGGTGCGGGTGGCGGGGCGTGACCCCCACCGCGACCCCTGGGCGCTGCGGCAGCTGGGAGCGGTGCTCGAGGGCAACCGCAACGTCTACTGGCGGCTCACCCCACTCGAGAACCTCGAGTACTTCGGGGTGCTGCGCGGCCTCTCCGCCGCGGAGGCACGCCACCGCGGCCGGGCGCTGCTCGAGCGCTTCGACCTCACGGACAAACAGAACGCCCTCACCCAGCAACTCTCCCGCGGCATGCAGCAGAAGCTGGCCATCGCCGTGAGCCTGGTCCACGAGCCGTCGCTGCTGCTCCTCGACGAGCCCACCCTGGGCCTCGACGTCGAGGCCGCCGAGACCGTCAAGCAGCTGATCCACGAGCTTGCGGAGGACGGCCAGGCGATCGTGTTCACCACCCACCACCTCGACGTGGCCCAGCAGCTCTCGCACCGGGTGGCCATCATCCGCGAGGGGCGCATCGTCGCGGAAGACCACACCGACGCCCTGCTCGTGCGCTTTTCCGGCGAGCAGTACGAGATCGAGGTAGTAGGCAAGATCGACGCGGCGCGGCGCGAACGCCTGCGGGCGCTGGGGGCCGAGCCGCTCGACGGGCGCGTGGTCTACCTGGGGGCACCCGAGGGTCTGTGGGACGTGCTCGAGGCGCTGCGCCCCCTGCCCATCCTGCGCGTGGAGAAGGACCGCGCCGACCTGACCGAGGTCTTCTTGAAGCTAATCCGGGAGGAAGAACGTGCTTAGGCTGATTGGCATCGAGTTCAAGCGCGGCCTGCTCATGCTGCGCCGCTATCCCATGGAGATGGTGGGGCAGCTGATCGTGATCACGATGATCTTCTACGGCCTCTTCCTGGGGGCGCGCTACATCGCCGGGCCCACGGCCCAGTTCGGCGAGCGCCTGGACGCGCTGGTGGTGGGCTACGTCCTCTGGACCTTCGCCCTCTTCGCCATTGGCGACCTGAGCTGGGGGCTAATGGACGAGGCGCGCACGGGGACGCTCGAACAGGTCTTCCTCAGCCCCTACGGACCGTCGCGGGTCTACCTGGCCCGGAACGTCGCGGGACTCTTGGTGACGCTCGCTCTCAACCTGGGCATCCTGCTGCTCATTCAGCTCCTCACCGGGGTACGGCTCGACTTCAGCCCCGCGGTGCTCGCTCCTCTGGGCGCCGTGCTGCTGGGGGCATACGGCATCGGCTTCATGCTGGGCGCGCTGGCGTTGCTCTTCAAGCGCATCCAGGCCTTCCTCAACCTCTTCCAGTTCGTGCTCATGTTCCTGATCATGACCCCCTTCGAGCAGTTCTCGGGCACCGCCCGCCTCGCCGGCGAGCTGCTGCCGATGACGATCGGCGCCGGCCAGCTACGGGCGCTAATGGCGCGGGGCGAGGCCTTCGACCCGGTCGTCTTCGGCCTCGCCCTCGCCAGCGGGCTTGCCTACCTGATCGTGGGGCTGTGGGTCTTCGACTGCGCCGTGCGCGCGGCCAAGGAACGGGGGCTGCTGGGAGGTTATTGAATGGGCAAGGAAATTGCCGTCACCGCATGGAACAACGGAAGTCACAGCTCATCCGGTAGCGGCTACCGCCTGCGCATACCACCAAAACAACGTGATGCCTTTTTCAATAAGCGCTGGGGGTTCGTGGTCATCCATATGCCAAATGGCGGTACCTCGGTTGAAATCAATGTCGCAAAGGCATCTTTTTGGAAAAAAGCCCGGAGCTCATCTCCCGCAAAATCGGAAAGTGGCTGCTAGCGAACGGCTTCGCGCCCTGGCCGAAAGGTCTTCCGCCAAGTTTCATCCTGCGACCGGTAGGCGATGGAGAGTTTGAACTGTTCGTTCCGGGTAACGCATCGTAGTTTTGAACGCAGGGCAAGGCTTGCAAGCATCGTGCTATCGCACCAACGTCGGATCATCTATCGCCACGAAGTATCTCAAAAGGGTTGACTCTGTATAGATTCATAACGACTTTCCGGCCGCGGCGACTCGCCGCGGCCGGCACTTCGGGCCGTGCAGCTAGGAACGCGCGGCCGGTTCGCGCACGGTAAGCAGGTCCTGCGTCGTCGCCCAGACCGCCTCTGGGGTGTTCCACTCCGGCAGATCGGCCAGCGGGGGGTGCAACACCACCTGCACCAGGCCCACCACCGCGGCGGCCAGCTCGTGGGCCTCGAGGTCGCCGCGCGCGTGCCCCTGGGCCTGGGCGGTGTGCGCGTGCTCCACGAGCGCATCCCAGGAACGCATGAAGGCGTCGTGCACCTTGCGCCGCGCGGACTCGGGAAGCGCGAAGAGGAACCCCTCGGAAAAGAGCATGCGCACGTCAAGGTCTTCTTGCAGGAGGCGGACGCGGTCGCGCACGTAGGCCTCGATCCACTCCCAACCGGCAAGTTCCTCGCCTGGCGTGGCCCGTTCCAGGCGCTCGAGCAGGGTATCGGCCATGGCCTCCAGGATGGCGGACTTGGAGGGAAAGTGCCGGAACAGCGCCCCCGGCGTCACGCCGATGCGCCGGGCAATCTTCTCGGTGCGCAGTGAGGCGATGCCCTCGTTGCGGCAGAGGGCGAGCCCTGCGTCCACGATCTGCTTACGACGTTCGCTCGATGGAAGCCGGGTTGCCTTCTTCATCGTCCTCCCTCCGGCCCATCCTAACAAGGCGGCGCGGGAGGGGCTGTGCGCCCCTCCCGCCCTCCGGCACGCAGGTCTTACGCGGTCGCCGTCTTCGTAGGGCTGTAGGCCGCCCACAAAGCCACGACGAAGATGGCCAGCGCGATCACCCACATGTTCCACGCGGCGGCGGTGAGGGTCGTGTAACCCACGAACCACGGCGAGAAGAAGCCCACTGCGGCCGCCAGGGCGTTGATCCAGTCTTCCCACGTGCCCTGGTCGGTCATCGCCCAGAGCGCGAGGATGACCACCACGGCCCCGATGATCCACGCCGTCCATGCCGCACCTGCGTGCCCGGTGAAACCAAAGACCCAAGGCGAGATGAAGAGCCAGCCGCCCAGAACCACGTTCACCCATTCCAGCGTGTTCTTCATGCCCGTCACCTCCTTCGTTCGTTTTAAGTATATAACTATTTACTTACATATGTCAAGCGCCGCGCGCACACCGGAGGAAACGCCGCCTACGGCCCGGCTCTGAACGCGAAGACGAACCGCCCTGCCCGTTCCCGGTAAGCACCGGGCCAGGCTTGGTGAGAGTGCGAATGGAGCGGAACGCCCTATCGAACGGCCGGCTTTTCTTGAACCAGTGCCGCGTAGTAACGGGCTCCGGCCAGGAGCTGCTCAACTGCAATATACTCGTGCTCGGTGTGGGCCAGGGTGGGGTCGCCGGGGCCGAAGCCGACGGTGGGAATGCCGGCGGCGTGGGTGTAGCGGCCGTCGGTGGCGAAGGCCCAGAGGCCGGGGCGGGGGCCAGGACCCAAGACGCGCCGCCGCACTTCTTCCATTTGCACTACCAGCGGGTGGTCGGGCTCGGTACGCACGCCCGGGGTGTTCTCGAGCTCGCCGTGCTCCCACAGGGGCGGCACCTCGATGCTGACGTTCATGCCGCGAGTGAGGTATTCCAGCAGCTCGCGCATCTCCTCCGGGCTCTCCCCCGTCGTGCGCCAGTCGAGGATCAGCGTTACCTTACCGGGAGTGCGGTTGGCGCTGGTGGTGTCGGCCTGGAGGATCGTGGGGGTGATCGACGAGGCCCCGAGCACGGGGTCGCGGTTTCGCTGCGCCACGGCCAGGCGCTCGAGGAAGCGGGCCAGGGCGTAGTTGGGGTTGTCGGCGCTGCGCGAAAGGGCGGCGTGATGAGGGCGCCCCTCGAAGACGAGGCGAACGCGCGCCACCCCTCGGTGGCCGTAGATCACCTGCAGGGTCGAGGATTCGGCGATCACCGCGGCGGCCACCTGCTCCTTCAACTCGGGCACCAGCCGCGCTGCGCCGGCCCCGCCGAGCTCCTCCTGCACCGTGCTGGCCACCCAGACGTCGCGCGGAGGCGGGCCTGCCGCGCGCGCGGCGGCCGCGCCGTAGACGGTGGCGGCGAGCGGCCCCTTGATGTCGACCGCGCCGCGGCCCCAGAGCCGCCCCGCTTCGTCAACGTGGCCCGAGAAGGGCGGGTAGGGCCAGTTGGCCTCGTCGCCCACGTCAACGTGGTCGAGGTGGGTGAGCAGCAGCCAGCCGGGGCCCTCCTCGTGGCCGCGGATGCGACCAATGGCGTTGCCGGCGGCGTCCACGTAGGCCTCGTCGTAGCCTAGGCGCTCCATCTCGGCCACGACGAGCCCGGCCAGATTAGCCTCGTCTTTCGAGGGGCTGAACCCGGACAGACACATGTGAGACCGAATCGATAAGAATGTGGGGACCACTCCAGGAGAGAGGAGGTCCCCACGGATGCAGCTTACTACGGTTGGCCGGGAGGTATGGCGGGGAGCGAAGAAG
>JALSQD010000073.1 GCA_026985615.1 Thermaceae bacterium
AGCTTTTGTAAGCGGGCCTGGACCGTGGGATCGCCCGCGCCAGCCCCGACAAGTTCCTGGGCCTTCTTCGCTCCCCGCCATACCTCCCGGCCAACCGTAGTAAGCTGCATCCGTGGGGACCTCCTCTTTCCTGGAGTGGTCCCCGCATTCTTACTGATTCGGTCTCACATGTGTCTGTCCGGGTTCATGGCCGGCATGGAAAAGCGCTGGTCCGAAGAACAGATCCGCCACGCGTTCGCGGGGCTAGAAGGGTGGCGTTACGACGACGGACGCATCGAGCGCATCTTCGAGTTTGGCAGCTACGCCGACGGGGTGGCCTTCGCCACCCGCATCTTTCTGCTTTCCGAGAAGCAAAACCACTACCCCGACGCCGTCTGTGTCCTCTGGAAGAAGGTGGGTGTGGCCTACACCACCCACGACGTGGGCGGGGTCACCGAACGCGACCTCATCAAGGCTGCGACGATGATCAACCTGCTCTACGAGCGCTTCCGCGACGTCTAGTCCACCCCACGAGGTAGCTTGACTAATCCGGGCGGTGCGCTTAGAATTTGCTTCGGAGGTGAGTGTAGATGGCTAAACTAACCTTAGCCGAACAGTACACCTTGCGCGGCCTGACGGGCCGGATTGTGGGCGAGGTGCTTTCCGACGACTACGGCATTCCCAGCCTTGGTTTGGTCACCAACAAGACCTACATCTGCTCGAGCCTGACCGGAGCGGTCGAGGCCGCCTTCCTGACGGACAAGGGGGGGCTCGGGCGCGTGCTTACCGCCCTGACCGAAAAGCCCGGGGACGCCGCGGCGGCGGTAAAGCAGCTGGAAGGCGCGAACACGGTAATGCTCGCCTACGGGGGCGAAGCGGACGCGGAGACCAACTACGCCCTCACCAAGGCTTTCTTGAAGGCGGCTGCCGAGGCGGACCTGGACGCGGACCTCTTCTTCCACGTGCGCATCTGGGTGCCGGGCTTCGTGAAGAAGGCGGTGCAGGAGGATCCGCAGATCGCCGAATACCTGCAGGACCGCGCCCTGGGCAGCTTCACCTTCGACCTCGACCGGGGCGTCTTCGTTTTCCATGCCGTTGAGGTGGGCGACGAGGGGAAGGTGGAGAGCGAGCCGCTGCTTGAGGTTCCGCTGAGCGTCGAGCACACGGACCTGTTGCGGCGCAGTCTCTAGAGCCGCGTAGGCGCCCTCAGCGCCCCTGGGGGCGGTTGACGCCGCCCCTGGGGGTGCGTATACTTATGCACGAGATGAAGCGCCGCGCTCGACGACTGCACTAGCACGGAAGGGGACAAGCGCCTACGGGTGGGGCTTGGCCCCACCTTTCTTCTGGCGGGCGCGGCGTGAATCGAGGTGACGTGAATGAAAGTCGTTTTGGCCTACTCCGGCGGTTTGGACACCAGCATCATCCTGAAGTGGCTTATCGAGGAACGCGGGGCCGAGGTCATCGCTTTCACGGCCGACATTGGTCAGGGCGACGAGGTGGAGGAGGCGCGCGAGAAGGCCCTGGCCACCGGCGCCAGCAAGGCCATCGCCCTCGACCTGCGCGAGGAGTTCGCGCGCGACTTCGTCTTCCCCATGTTCCGCGCCGCCCCGCTCTACGAGGGGTACTACCTGCTCGGCACCTCGATCGCCCGGCCGCTGATCGCCAAGTACCTGGTTCAGATCGCTGAGCAGGAGGGAGCCGAGGCCATTAGCCACGGCGCCACCGGCAAGGGCAACGACCAGGTGCGCTTTGAGGTGACCGCCTACGCCCTTAAGCCCGACATCAAGGTCATCGCCCCCTGGCGTGAGTGGTCGTTTACCGGTCGCACCGAGATGATCGACTTTGCCGAAAAGCACGGCATCCCGGTCGTCCAGACCCACGCCAAACCCTACTCGATGGACGCTAACATGCTGCACATCTCCTACGAGGGTGGCATCCTCGAAGACCCCTGGGCCGAGCCCCCGGCCGACATGTTCCTCTTCACCAAGAACCCCGAGGAAGCGCCCGACGAGCCGGAGTACGTCGAAATCGAGTTCGAGCATGGCGACGCGGTGGCGGTGAACGGCGAGCGGCTCTCGCCGGCGGCGTTGCTGACCAAGCTTAACGAGATCGCCGGCCGCCACGGCGTGGGCCGGGTGGACCTGGTGGAGAACCGCTTCGTGGGCATGAAGTCGCGCGGCGTCTACGAGACTCCGGGCGGCACCCTGCTCTACCACGGCCGCCGGGCAGTAGAGAGCCTGACGCTCGACCGCGAGGCGCTGCACCTGCGTGACCAGCTTTCGCCCAAGTACGCCGAGATCGTCTACAACGGTTTTTGGTTCTCGCCCGAGCGCGAGGCGCTTCAGGCCCTCTTCGACGAGGTGGCCCGGTCGGTTACCGGCACCGCCCGCCTCAAGCTCTACAAGGGCAACGTGACCGTTGCCGGGCGCAAGTCGCCGAAGAGCCTTTACGACCAGAAGCTGGTCAGCTTCGACGAAGAGGGCGGCTACGACCAGCACGATGCCGAGGGCTTCATCAAGCTCAACGCCCTGCGGCTCAAAGCCCGGACGCGGGCGCAGAAAGGTTAGCGATGGCGGGGGAGGGCTCCAAGAAGCTCTGGGGCGGTCGCTTTGCCGCCGAGACCGACAAGCTGGCCGAGGCGTTCAACAACTCGCTCGACTTCGACCGGCGACTCTGGCGCGAAGACCTGGACGGCAGCCGCGCCCACGCGCGCATGCTGGCCAAGCAGGGCATTTTGACCGAGGAAGAGGCGCAAAAAATCCTTGAGGGCCTCGACCAGATCGAAGAGGAGATCGAGGCCGGCACCTTCCCCTGGCGCGACGAGTACGAGGACGTGCACATGAACGTCGAGGCTCGCCTGACCGAGCTGGTGGGCGAAGTCGGCGGTAAGCTGCACACCGCCCGCAGTCGCAACGATCAAGTAGCCACCGACCTGCGGCTCTGGCTCAGGCGGGCGCTGGCGCAGATCGTGGAGGCGCAGCAGGAGCTGGCGCGGGTACTGGTGGCCGAGGCGGAGCGCCACCTGGAGCTGCCGGTGATCCTGCCCGGGTACACCCACCTGCAGCGGGCGCAGCCGGTGCTGCTCTCGCACTGGTTCATGGCCTACTACGAGATGCTCTCGCGCGACACCACCCGGGTGCTCGACGCCCTCTTCCGCATGGACGAGTTGCCCCTGGGGGCGGCGGCGCTGGCGGGGACGGGCTTTCCCATCGACCGCCACTACACCGCCGAGCAGCTGGGATTCCTGGAACCGATGCGCAACAGCCTCGACGCCGTCGCCAGCCGCGACTTCGCGCTGGAGGCGCTTTCCGCGATCGCCCTCGGCCAGCTGACGCTCTCGCGTTTGGCCGAGGAGCTGGTGCTCTACTCGAGCTTCGAGTTCGGCTTCGTCACCCTGCCCGACGCCTTCGCCACCGGTAGCTCGATCATGCCGCAGAAGAAGAACCCCGACATCCCCGAGCTGATCCGTGCCAAGGCGGGGCGGACGATTGGCGACCTGGTGACGCTGCTGACGGTAATCAAGGGCTTACCGCTGGCCTACAACAAGGACCTGCAGGAGGACAAGGAGCCGGTCTTCGACGCGGTGGATACTTATACGTTGTCCCTCAAGCTGATGGCCGCGTTGCTGCCGGGGCTCGAGTGGCACCCGGAGGTGACAAAGCGGGCGGCGGCCGGCGGCTTCGCCCTAGCCACCGATCTGGCCGACTACCTGGCGCGCAAGGGCCTGCCCTTCCGCCAGGCGCACGCGGTCGTCGGCGGCATCGTACGCAAGCTGCAGGAGGAAGGCCGCGACCTGGAAAGCCTGAGCCTGGAAGAACTGCGCTCGTTCAGCGAGCTCTTCGGCGAGGACGCGCTGGCGCTGCTCTCGGTCGAAGGAGCGGTCGCTAGCCGCAACGTCTACGGCGGCACCGCCCCGGAGCAGGTGCGGGCGCGCATCGCCGAGGCCAAGGAGGAGTTGGAGGAGGACGCGCCATGATGAAGCTGGAGCTGAAGTCGGCCGAGCTGCCCGAGGTCAGCGAGAACGCTGAGACCAACCTGCGCAAGGCGCGGCTCAGCGACGTCGAGCAAATCTTCGAGCTCATCAAGTACTGGGCCGAGCAGGGCTATATGCTGGTACGCAGCCGCAGCCAGCTCTACGAGAACATCCGCGACTTCTACGTGGTCGAGGATGCCGACGGCCACATCGTCGGCACCGTGGCCCTGCACGTGCTCTGGGCCGACCTGGCCGAGATCCGCAGCCTGGCGGTGCACCCCGCCCGCCAGGGGCAGGGCCTGGGCCGCTGGCTGGTGCTCGCCAGCGAGCGCGAGGCCCGCGACCTGCACGTGCCCAAGGTCTTTACCTTTACCTTGCAAGACGACTTCTTTCGCAAGCTGGGTTACCAGGACATCCCCCGCGAGGACCTGCCCCCCAAGGTCTGGGTCGAGTGCGCCGACTGCCCCTTCCAGGACAACTGCCACGAGGTTCCGCTGATCAAGCACTTGCCGGGCGTCGCTGCGGAAGGTAGCCTGTAGCCAATGCAAGAGCGCGCCATCCTGGTTCTGGAAGACGGCACCTACTACGAAGGCTACGCCTTCGGCCATACCGGCAAGATGCCGGGCGAGGTGGTCTTCAATACCTCGATGACCGGCTACCAGGAGATCCTTACCGACCCCAGTTACCATGGCCAGATCGTGGTCATGACCTACCCCCAGATCGGCAACTATGGGGTCAACGTCTACGACATGCAATCGAACCGCCCCTGGGTGCGCGGTTTCGTGGCGCGCGAGTTCAGCCTCATCGCCTCCAACCACCGGGCCCACCAGACCCTCGACGAGTTCATGAAGGAGTACGGCGTGGTGGGCATCCACGGGGTGGACACCCGCGCCCTGGTGCGCAAGATCCGCGAGGGCGGGGTGATCAAGGGCGTCATCGCCCACGGCAGCCAGTACTCCGGACCCGATCACCGCTTCACCCCCGAGGAGATCGAGCGGCTGGCCTTCGAGGCGGGGGCCTGGATCGACATCGACGGACGCGACATGACCCCCGAGGTGACCACGCCCATCCCCTACGCCTACCCGACGCTCAAGAGCGGCAAGCGCATCGTGGTCATGGACTTCGGCATCAAGCACGCCATCGTCGAGCAGCTGGCGGCGCACGGGGCCGAGGTGATCGTGGTTCCGGGCAAGAGCTCGCCCGCCCAGATCATGGCCCTGCAGCCCCACGGCCTGCTCGTTTCCAACGGTCCGGGGGACCCGGAGATGCCCACCTACGCGCACGAATCCTTGTGGAAGCTGATGGGCCTGCTGCCCACCTTTGGGATCTGCCTGGGGCACCAGCTCCTGGCCCTGGCCGCCGGTGGGAGGACCTTCAAGATGAAGTTCGGCCACCGCGGAGCCAACCACCCGGTCAAGAACCTGCTCGACGGCAGCATCGAAATCACCAGCCAGAACCACGGGTACGCCGTGGATCTGGACAGCCTGCGGGAGTTCAAGCCCACCCACGTCAACCTCAACGACGGCACGCTCGAGGGCATGGCCCACGAGCGCTACCCCGTCTTTTCGGTGCAGTACCATCCCGAGGCCAGCCCCGGCCCCCATGACTCGCGCTACCTCTTCAAACGCTTTCTCGATGAGGTGGACGCCTTCCACGGCGAGGCGGGGGTGCCGGTGGAGAAGCAGCGGACGGATTCGTTTGGGGTCTAAGGCCGGACGCCCGGTGCGTGGTGGGCAGTAGGTGGTGCGTTGTAGGGGCGGGTCTGCGTACCTGTCCGGTAAGTTTGTGGTTGGTGGTGTGTGGTGCATAGTAACGGAACTGGCCTGTGGCATGTGGCTTGTAGTCTGTGATGGGCTCGTTAAAGGCAACTCGATCTTGACTCTGCGCCCAGCATGGACCCCGGATCTCACTTGGCTTGTAGCCTCGGTCGTCCGGCGATACGAAAAGAAAGCGGTAGGAGGTGGGGTGGGAGACAGGTCTGTCTTGAAATCTCCGTGAGCAACCTCGATGGCGGCAGGCCGAACACGGAACCCGATCTTCCCGCCCCTCCCTCCCGCCTCCTGCACCTGCATCGGCGGCCGTGCGGCTTAGGCGGGCGAGCTACGGGTAGGGGATACTGGTGGGGGAGGGACACATGGAAATCGTGGACGCAAACGGTGTTGCAGGCGCGCAGGTGCGCAAGGTGTACGACCACCCGCAGGGTCAGGCGCTCTTGGTGGTGCTGAAGCCCGGCGAAACGTTGCGGCGACATACCGCTCCGGTGGATATCTTCATATACGTTCTGGAGGGTGAGGGCGTGGCGCGGATCGGCGAGGAGGCGGCGCAGGTGCGCGCCGATCTGCTGCTTCCCTGTGCCGCGGGGGTGCCGCACGCGCTCGAGAACACCAGCAATGACGTGCTGCGCGCTTTGGTGGTGAAGCTGGGCTCGAGTTAGCGAAGGCGCGAGGCCGGGCCCCGCGCCTCGTGCGTGCGTTGGGGCGTCAGAACAACCCGACGATGCGGCCGTTCTCGGTCACGTCTACCCGCTCGGCCGCGGGCACCTTTGGCAGGCCGGGCATCGTCATCACGTCGCCCATGTAGACCACCACGAACCCCGCGCCGCAGCGGGCCTTGAGGTCGGTCACGGTCACGGTGAAGCCGCTGGGCCGGCCGCGCAGCTTGGGGTCGTCCGAGAGGCTTGCGGGCGTCTTGGCCATGACCACGGGCAGGCGGTCGCAGCCGTCGCGCTCGATGCGGCGCAGGGCGGTGCGAGCCTTCTTGGTGTAGGTCACGCCCGCGGCGCCGTAGACCTCGGTGGCGATGCGGCGGATCTTTTCCTTCAGCTCCTCGTCCGGGTCGTAGAGCGGCTGCAGCTGGCCCGGCGTCTCGAGCGCCGCCAGCACCTCCTCGGCCAGCGCCCGGCCGCCCTCGCCCCCCTTGGCCCAGACCTCGGCCACGGCGAAGCGCAGGTGGTATTCGCGGGCAAAGGTGCGCACCAGCTCGATCTCTTTTTCGGTGTCGCTCGCGAAGTGGTTGAGCGCGATCACGGGGTCGAAGCCGTGCTGGCGGATGTTGCCCGCGTGGTGGGCCAGGTTGGCCAGGCCCTGCTTGACGGCCTCGGGGTTGGGGGTGTTGTAGTCGTCGGCGCCGCCGTGGTAGCGCAGCGCGCGGATGGTCGCAACGAGGACCACCGCCTCGGGCGCGAAGCCGGCGGCGCGGCTTACCACGTTGAAGAACTTTTCGGCGCCGAGGTCGGAGCCGAAGCCGGCCTCAGTGACCACGTAGTCGGCGTAACCCAGCGCCATCTCGGTGGCGCGCACCGAGTTGGTGCCGTGGGCGATGTTGGCGAAGGGGCCCATGTGCACGAAGGCGGGTTGGCCCTCGAGCGTCTGCACCAGGTTGGGCTTGAGCGCCTGGACCAGCAGCGCGGTCATGGCGCCGTGGGCCTTTAGCTGGTGGGCGTAGACGGGTTTGCGGCCTGCGGTGTAGCCGATTCGGATCCTGCCCAGGCGCTCCTTGAGCTCAGGCACGGCGCGGGCCAGGGCCATGATGGCCATCACCTCGGAGGCCACGGTGATTTCGAAGCCCGACTCGGCGGGCATCCCGTTTATGGGCCCGCCCAGCCCGGTGACCACGTGGCGCAGGGCGCGGTCGTTCATGTCGAGGACGCGCTTGTACTCGACGCGGCGCGGTTCGATCTCCAGGGCGTTGCCCTGGTGAATGTGGTTGTCGATCATCGCCGCCAGCAGGTTGACCGCGCTGGTGACGGCGTGAAAGTCGCCGGTGAAGTGGAGGTTGATCTCCTCCATGGGGAGCACCTGGCTGTAGCCGCCGCCGGTGGCGCCGCCCTTGATGCCGAAGACTGGTCCCAGGCTGGGCTCGCGCAGGGCCACCGCAGCCTTCTTGCCGAGCTTGCCGAGGCCCTGCGTGAGGCCGATGGAAACGGTGGTCTTGCCCTCGCCTGCGGGCGTGGGCGTGAGGGCGGTGATGAGGATGAGCCGCCCTCGCTTGGGGGGCGGCTCGCCTTCGACCTTGGCCATGTAGGGGCCGTAGTGGAAGAGCTTGTCTTCGGGAATGCCGATGGCGCTGGCGATTTCGCTGATGGGCCGCAGCTTGGCTTGCTGGGCGATTTTGAGATCGGTCATGCCCTCAGCTTAATCCTTTCGGTATGCAGGCAACCGTCCCGTTATGCAACCCCGCACCTTGACGGAGGTTCTGGCGGTGGCCAGAATGGTACGGATGCGGATCGCGGTGCGCACCTTGGGGTGCAAGATCAACCAGGTGGAGTCGGATGCGCTGGTGGGGATGTTGGCGGCGCTTGAGCCCGAGGTGGTCGCGCTCGAAGAGGGCGCCGACCTGGTGGTGATCAACACCTGCAGCGTGACCACCACCGCCGAGTCCACCGCCCGCAAGGAGATCCGCCGTGCCCGCCGCGCCAACCCGGACGCCTTCGTGGTCGTGACCGGCTGCTACGCAGAGCTCGCGCCTGAGCAGGTCGCCGAGCTGGGCGCCGACGCGGTTGTGCCCAACCGCAGCAAGGCCGAGCTGCCCCGCGTCATCCTCGAGCACTTTGGCCTGCCCGCCGACCCCGTCACTACCCCGCCCAACGAGTTCTGGGGCGCGGGCGAGCGGGGGCTCTACTCCGACCGGGTGCGGGCCT
Source organism: Thermaceae bacterium (assembly GCA_026985615.1). GTDB lineage: Bacteria > Deinococcota > Deinococci > Deinococcales > Marinithermaceae > Oceanithermus. The sequence continues at coordinate 8,592 of JALSQD010000073.1, forward strand.
TCGTCAAGATCCAGGATGGCTGCAACGCCGGCTGCGCCTACTGCATCATTCCCCGCACCCGCGGCCGCGAGCGCCACCGCGACTGGCGCAGCGTGCTGGAGGAGGCTGAGGCGCTGGCAGCGGCGGACTACCGTGAGCTGGTGCTCACCGGCGTGCGGCTGGGCTCGTATGCCGGGCACCCGCGCGGGGTGGCGGGGCTGCTGGAAGAGCTGGTGGCCGTCGGCGTGCCCCTCAGGCTCAGCTCGATCGAGCCCGAGGACACCGGCCCGGAGCTGCTCGAAGTGATCGGCCGGTACGCCCCCCTCGTCCGCCCCCACCTGCACCTGAGCCTCCAGACGGGCGCCGGTCGGCTGCTCGCGCTCATGGGCCGGCGCTACGATACCGCCTACTACCGCCAGCTGGTGGCGGCCGCCCGAGAGCGCATCCCCGGCTTCGCCCTCACCACCGACGTGATCGCCGGTCTGCCCACCGAGACCGAGGACGAGCACCGCGCCACGCTGGCCTTCCTGCGCGAGGTCCACCCCAGCCGGGTGCACGTCTTCACCTACACCCCGCGGCCGGGCACCCGCGCCGCGCGCCTGCCTCAGGTGCCCTACGCCGAGCGCAAGCGCCGCACCCACGAGCTCATTGCCCTGGCAGGGGAGCTGGCCGAGGCGCGCATGCGCCCGCTCCTGGGCCGTCGCACCACCGTGCTGGTGGAGCGGGTGCGCTCGGGTGTGGGTTACGGTCACACCCCCGACTACTATGAGGTCGAGCTCCGTGGCGAGGAGCTCACCGCGGGTGAGGAAGTCCAGGCCGTGATCGAGCGGGTGGAGGGCTACACGCTGGCCGCGCGCCGGGCCGAGCCGGTAGACTCGAGGACATGAGCGACTGCGTCTTCTGCCGCATCATCTCGGGGGAACTGCCGACCGACATCGTCTACCAAGACGAGCACTTCGTGGCCTTTCGCGACATCCGGCCCAAGGCCAGGGTGCACGTGCTGGTGGTGCCTCGTGAGCACGTGCCCAAGCTCTCCGACTACCCCGACAGCGAAGAGGGCGAGCGCAAGCTGGGCGCGCTTTTCCGTACCGTCAACCGCGTGGCCACCCAGGCGCTGGGGCTCGAGCACTACAAGATTCAGGCCCACGTGGGTGAGCGCGGTGGCCAGGAGATCTTCCACGTGCACGTGCACGTGATGAGCAACGCTGTCTGAGCGCCAGAATTAAAAGAGCGCCGCAGCGCTCTCTTCCTGCTGCTTTCGCATTCAGGCCTCGGGCGTGGGGCCGTGGGGTTCAAAGTCGGCTTCGTCTATCTTCCCTTCGGCCAGCACCTTTTCGTCTACCAAAATCTCAGCCCCGGTGCGCACCGCCAGCGCCATGGCGTCGGAGGGGCGGGCGTCGATCTCGTACTCGATGCCGCGGTGGTCGAGCACCAGCCGTGCGTAGTAGGTTCCGTCCTTGAGCTCGGTGATCTCGACGCGCTTGAGCTTGCCGCCAAGCATCTCGAGCACCGAAAGCAGCAGGTCGGGCGTCAGCGGTCTGGGGGGTTTTTCGCCGGCCAGCGCCACCGCGATGTTCTGGGCCTCGAGCGGCCCGATCCAAATCGGGAGCAGTTCGCCCGTCTCGGCGCGCAACAGCGCGACCACGTTCCCGCTCTGGGCTTCCACCCCCAGGTTTTCCAGTTTTGCCTTAACCATGGCTTTATTATAGCTCTCGGGGTGTACACTAAAACCATGAAGAGCTATCCCATCGAGATCGGCGGGGTGAAGCGCGAACTTCCTGTGGTACAGGTAGGCGATGGCGTCGCGGTGGCCCTGCTTAACCTGCTGGGCGACACCGAGCTGACCGAAGCCGTGGCCGAGGAGATGGCGAAGCGCTTACCCGAAGGGATCGAGGTGCTCGTGACGCCGGAGGTCAAGGCCGTGCCCCTGGCGCACGCGCTCTCGCGCATCACCGGCCTGCCCTACATCGTTGCCCGCAAGACCGCCAAACCTTACATGATCCAGCCCGTCACCCGCGAGGTGCTCTCGATCACCACCGGCAAACCGCAGCTGCTGGTGCTCGATGGAACCGACATCGCCAAGATCAACGGTAAGCAGGTGGCCATCGTCGACGATGTGGTTTCCACCGGCAGTACCCTCAAGGGTCTGCGTGAGCTCATCGAGAGTGTGGGAGGTAAGGTGGGAGCGGTCATGGCGGTCTTCACCGAGGGTACGCCCCGCGACGATGTGATTGCCTTAGGCCATCTGCCTCTATTCAACCCCGAGGAAGCGTAGCCGACCATGGTAACCATGGAAACTTACCCCATCGAGATCGGCGGTGTGACGCGGCACGTGCCCCTGCACGAACCCTTCCCGGGCGTGCGGCTGCCTTTGGTGGAGTTTTTGGGCGACATCGAGTTCGTGCGGGCAGTGGCCAGCGAGCTTACGAACAGGGTGCCCGAGGACACCGACCTGATCGTAACGGCTGAGACCTCGCCCATCCCCTTGGCCCACGAGCTGGCCGCGGCGCGCGACCTTAGTTACATCGTGGTGCGCAAGCGCCGCCGTCCCTACATGGTGGACCCGCTGATCCAAGAGGTCGAGTCGCTCACTCTAGGCGCCGGTGAGGTGCTCTGGCTCGACCGCCGTTACACCGAGCGCATCCTTAACAAAAACGTGGTGCTGGTCATGGATGTGGTGGCCTCGGGTGGGACGATGCAGGCGCTCGAGCGCCTGGTACACCGCGCCGGTGGCAGGGTGACCAAGCGCCTCGCTGGTTTCCACCAGGGCAACGGCGCAGAAGGCATCGAGACCGTGGCCGAGTTGCCGATGCTCTAGCGCAGCCGACCGTTTTCGAGTCGCCAGACCGGCCAGCCTTTTACCAGGGCCTCGTCGTGGGTCGCGAGCAGCACCGCGGCCCCGTTTTCTTGGGCCAGTTCGAGCAGCAGGTCGCGCACGGTGCGCGCGTTGGCGCGGTCGAGCGCGCCGGTGGGTTCGTCGGCGAGGACGACCCGGGGGCGGGGGTAGAGCGCCCGGGCCACCGCCACGCGCTGGCGCTCGCCACCGGAGAGGGCTTCAGGCTGGAGGTGGAGCGAGCGGCCCAGTCCCACGCACTCGAGCAGTTTCCTCGCTCGTGCGGGGTCAGGGCGGCCCTGGATCATCCCCGGAACCAGCACGTTTTCCAGTGCCGTCAGCTCGTCGAGCAGGTAGTGGTGCTGGAAGATCAGCCCCACCCGCTCGCGCCGCAGCCGCGCCAGCGCTTCCTCGCCCAGACGGGTCACCTCGTCCTCGCCCCACCAAAGCCGGCCCGCTTGGAGCGGCAGGATGCCGGCGAGCAGGTGCACCAGCGTGGTTTTGCCCGAGCCGCTGGGGCCTAGCGCGGCCCGCACCTCGCCTGGCGCGAGCTCGAGGCCGAGGTCGGCAAAGAGCACCACCTCGGGGTAGCGGTGCGTCAAGCCCTCGGCGCGCAAGGCCCACATGCCCCCCATCCTAACGGCCGGGGGTTGGGTTTTGCTGCGTCATGGATTAGATTATCGTTAATGAAGCTCGACGCCCCGGAACTCCTCAACTCGCCACTGTTCGAGGGTTTGCCGCCCGAAGCGCGCGAGATCGCCGAGCAAGCCTTCCACACCATGGTCTACCGGCCGGGGCAGACGATCTTCGGAGCCGGCGATGCTGGTCACGCGCTCTACCTCATACGCTCCGGCCGCGTAAAGATCTCACACTGCAATCTCGACGGCAAGGAAAAGGTGTTGGCCTACCTGAATCCGGGTGAGATCTTTGGCGAGATGAGCCTGGTTGACGAAGAGCCACGTTCCGCCACCGCCACCGCGTTGGACGAGGTGACGCTCCACGCCCTCTACCTCGAGGAATACTGGGGGCTGGTGCGCCGCTATCCGCAGGTGGCCCATAACCTGGCCCGCATCCTCGCGCGGCGCCTGCGTGAGATGAATCACGAGGTCGAGGTGCTCACCTTCGAGGAGGCTCGCGGCCGCATCGCCTACGCCCTCCTCAAGCTCTACCGCCACCGCTACGGCGAGCCCACCGCCCGCGGGCGCCGCATGAGCCTCACCCATCGCCAGCTCGCCGACCTCGCAGGCACCAGCCGCGAGACGGCCACCCGTGTGCTCAACCAGTTCCACGAGCAGGGCCTCGTACACGCCGAGTCGCGCGCCATCGAGGTGCTCGACACGGAGGGCCTCGAAAACGTGCTCTACGACTTATGAAGAAGACGATCAGAATCGCCCCCTCCATCCTCTCGGCCGACTTCGCCCGGCTGGGTGAGCAGGTGCGCGAGGCCGAGGCCGCCGGCGCCGACTGGATCCACGTGGACGTGATGGACGGCCGCTTCGTCCCCAACATCACCACGGGTTTCGTGGTGGTCGAGGCGCTGCGGCGGGTCACCCGGCTCACCCTCGACGTGCACCTGATGATCGTCGAGCCCGAGCGCTACGTCGAGCGCTTCGTGGCCGCCGGAGCCGACGTGGTCACGATCCACGCCGAGGCCACGCCGCACGTCCACCGCGCCCTGCAGCTGGTGCGCGCCGCCGGGGCGCGGGCGGGGCTCGCGGTCAACCCGGCCACGCCGCTCGACCGCTTCGATGACGTTTGGGGCGAGCTTGACCTGGCGCTTTTGATGACCGTGAACCCCGGCTTCGGTGGTCAGCGCTTCATCGAGCGGGGGCTCGACCGCCTCGCGCGCCTCGCCAATCGCCGAGACGCAGGGAACCCCGAGGCGCTCATCGAGGTGGACGGCGGCGTGAGGCCGGCGAACGCTGCCGAGCTGGTCGGACGCGGCGCCGACGTGCTAGTGGCGGGCTCGGCGGTCTTCAGCGACCGCGCTTCCGTTGCCGAGAACCTGAAGGCCCTGCGCGATGCCGTTCAGGGTTAGCGCGGTCCTCTCGCCTGCGGAGCCGGTGCCGCCCGCGCCGGCGGCCTTGGTAGTGGACGTCATCCGCGCCACCACCACCGCGGCCTACCTACTGGGCGCGGGTGCGCGCGAGCTGTGGTTCACCGGGTCGGTGGAGGCCGCCCGCGCGCTCGCCGCCCGCCAGGGTGCGCTGCTTGCGGGCGAGCGTGGCGGCCTGCCGCCCGAGGGCTTCGACTTGGGCAACAGCCCGCGCGAGGCGCGGCCCGAGCGGGTGCGTGGCCGCGCGGTGGTGATGACGACGACCAACGGCACCCGCGCCGCGCTGCGCGCCGCCGGGGTCGTGTCGGAGGTGGCGCTGGCGGCGTTGGCGAACGCCGGTGCGGCGGTGCGCTGGGCTATGGAGCGCGAAGGCGGCGTGGTGTTCGTGGCGGCCGGGCGCGAGGGGCGCGTCGCCCTCGACGACGCCTACGCCCTGGGAGCCTTGGTGGCGGGCCTGCGCGCGCGCGTTCCCGGGGTCGAGCTCGACGACGGGGCCCGGCTCGCCGAGGCGCTCTTCCTCGCCCGTCCCGACGCGCGCTCGGCGCTGGCCGCGAGCGCCGCGGCCCGGGCGCTCGAGCCCGTGGGCCTCGCCGTCGACGTGGAGGTCTGCGCCCGCACCGACGCGCTCGCGGTGCTGCCCGTCCTCGCCGGGCGCGAGGACGGGGCGCTGCGCTTCGCGCCCGTGTATCCTAAGGGCGTATGAGCCCTTTGCACGTGCGCGCACAATCCGGCGAGGTGGCGCCCTTCGTGCTGCTGCCCGGCGACCCCGGCCGGGCGCAGTACATTGCCGACACCTTTCTGGAAGACGTCACCACCTACAATACCTACCGATCCTTGCTGGGTTTCACCGGCACCTACAAGGGCCTGCCCGTGAGCGTCCAGACCACCGGGATGGGCTGCCCCTCGGCCTCGATCGTGACCGAGGAGCTCATCCAGCTAGGGGCCCGCGTGCTCGTGCGCGTGGGAACGAGCGGCGCGGTCGATCCCTCTCTGCGCCCCGCCGACCTGCTGGTGGTGCAGGGCGCGGTGCCGCTCGACGGTACGACCCAGCAGTACCTCGAGGGGCGCCCGTACGCGCCGGTTCCCAGCTGGCCGGTGCTCCAGGCGCTGGCCCAGGCCGCCGAGGCCTCGGGCGAGCCCCACCACGTAGGCCTGATCGCCACCGAAGACGCCTTCTACGCCACCAACCCCGAGAACGCGCGGGAATGGCACCGCTACGGGGTGATGGCCTTCGAGATGGAGGCGGCGGCCATCTTCCTGATCGCCAAGATGCGCGGCGTCCACGCCGGGGCGCTGCTCACGGTCTCGAACCAGATCGGCGATACCGAGTTCGTTGAGGAAAGCCTGCTGCGGCAGGGGGTTCACCGCATGATCGAGACGGCCCTGGAGGGCCTCTTGCTCCTGGAAGGGAAGGTGTAGTCATGGCTCACGATCACGACCATGCCCACGAAGAAGTGCCCGCGTTCGCGCTTGAGGTTCCCGAGTTCGAGTTCCTGCGCTACGAGGTGGAAGGCGGCATCGCCTGGGTGACCTTCACCCGACCGGGGGCGCTAAACGCCCTCGCGGCCGACGTGCTGCGCGAGATCGCCGAGGTGACCGAGGTGATCGCCGAGGACCCGGAGGTGAAGGTGGCCGTCTTTACGGGCGAGGGCAAGGCCTTCGTCGCCGGGGCCGACATCAGCGAGATCAACGCCCTGGAAGACGTCTTTGTGGGGCGTGAGTTCGCGCTTGCCGGGCAGGAGGTGATGAACCACATCGCCGCGCTGCCCGTGCCCACGATCGCGGCCATCAACGGCTACGCGCTCGGTGGGGGGCTCGAGCTCGCTCTAGCCTGTGACCTGCGCGTGGCCGCGAAGGGCGCCAAGCTGGGCCTGCCCGAGGTGGGGCTGGGGCTCATCCCCGGCTTTGGCGGCACCCAGCGTCTGCCGCGGCTGGTGGGCATGGGCCGCGCCTTCGACCTCATCCTCACGGGCCGCCACGTGCCCGCCGAGGAAGCCTTGCAGCTGGGGCTCGTCAACCGCGTGGCCGACGACGCCGTCGCCGCAGCGCGCGAGCTGGCCCAGCAGATCATGAAGAACAGCCCCGTGGCGCTCGCCCTGGCCAAGGAGGCGGTGGCGCGCGGCAGCGACGTGCCGCTGCCGGAGGCGCTCGAGATTGAGGCCGACCTCTTCGGTATGGCCTGCACCACCCACGACATGCGCGAGGGCACGACCGCCTTCCTCGAGAAGCGCGCCCCCGAGTTCAAAGGCGAATAACCGGCTCGCGGGGTACAATACGGATTCCGGGGCGAGGGCCTCGGGGAGGTGCTTGTTGTCGGAAGCCAACGAACGCATCATTCATATCGCCAGCCCGAAGTCGCGGCTGTACGTTGAGGCGGATCAGTCGATCCGCAAGGGCCTTGAGCCCTATTCGCGCGCGCTCGAGGCCTACGAGATGCTCTCGCACGATCCCGAGGCCCGCGGCCACTGGGACATGGCCAACTACATCACCATGCACAAGCTGGGCTACAACGACCACGGTCGCGTGCATGCCCTGCTGACCGGCGCCGCCTCGGTAGCCATCCTGCAGCTTTTGGTGGACGCCGGGGTCCGCCCCGACACGGTGGAGTCGGGCGTGGGTGACCTCGACGACGCCTTCGTGGTGGTGATCCTCTCGACCATGCTCCACGACATCGGCAACCAGGTGCACCGCGACCACCACGAGGCCTTCAGCGTGACCCTGGCCCTGCCCATCCTCAACCGCATCCTGGGCGAGCTCTACCCCCGCCCCGAGCAGCGCATCGAGCTCAGGGCGCTCATGCTGCACTCCATCTACAGCCACGACCTGCACCCCGAGCCGCTCACCATCGAGGCCGGTGTCACTGCCGTGGCCGACGGCACCGACATCACCAAGGGGCGCGGCCGCAAGGCCTTTAGCCTGGGCTCCATCGACATTCACTCGATCTCGGCCTTGGCCGTGGACGAGGTCATCATCATGCGCGGCGAGACCGTGCCCATCGAGATCCGGGTGCGCATGAACAACGCCGCCGGCATCTTCCAGGTGGAGGAGACCCTCACCAAGAAGGTGCTGCGCAGCCCCATCCGCGACTACGTCACCGTGGTGGCCACCTCCGACACCAACAACGACCACGACCACCGCATCATCCAGCGCGTTCGCCTGCACGACAGCGAAGACCGCTTCGTCCTCGAGGAATAGATGATCAACGAAACCACGCTCCTGGGCCTCTTCAGCATCGTGCTCATCGACCTGGTGCTCTCGGGTGACAACGCGGTCGTCATCGGGATGGCGGTGCGCGACCTGCCGCGCCCCATGCGGCGGCAGGCCATCCTGGTGGGCACGCTCGGGGCCATCGGCCTGCGCGTTACCTTTACCATCCTGGCGGCGCTCCTGCTTTCGGTGCCCTACCTGCGGGCGCTCGGTGGGCTGGCGCTCTTCTGGATCGCCGCCAAGCTCATCCGTGGTGAAGACGAGGAAGCCCACGTGGGCAGCGCGGCCTCATTCTGGCAGGCGGTGGGGCTCATCATCGTCGCCGACTTCACCCTCAGTCTCGACAACGTGCTGGCGGTGGCGGGTGCGGCCAACGGGCACCTGGGCCTGCTCACCTTCGGCCTCTTCCTCTCGATCCCCATCCTCATGATGGGCTCGGCGGCCATCGCCGAGCTGCTCAACCGCTGGCCCTGGCTCAACTACGTGGGCGCGGTGATCATCGTATGGGCCGGAGCTCAGCTCATCGCCCACGACCCGCACGTGCACGAATGGCTGGCCTGGCCGCTGTGGGCGTGGTTCCTTGTGGGGCTGGCGGTGGCGTGGCTCTTCTACCTGGCGGGCTCGCGCCACGCCGCGAGCAACGTGGCCCCTTAACGCTTCCAGGAGGTTTGGGGCCGGTCCGCTGTTAGAATAAGAGTGGACCATGGCGATGCTCTTTTTTCAGGATCGCGAGGAAGCGGCGCGCCTCCCGGCAAAGGTGTTGCGTCCGCTGGGGCTTGAGCGCCCGGTGGTACTCGGCATCCCCCGGGGTGGGGTGGTGCTTGCCGATGTGCTGGCGGAGGAGCTGGGCGGCACCATGGACATCGTGCTCGCCCGTAAGATCGGCGCGCCCGGCAACCCCGAGTACGCCCTGGGCGCGGTGAGCGAGGACGGCGAGGTCTTTCTCCAGCCCTACGCCGAGCGCATTGCCGACCCAGCCTACCTCAAGGCCGAGGTGGGGCGGCAGATGCATGTGATTCGCGAACGCCGCCGCCGCTACCGCGCGGTACGCCCCAAGGAACCGCTGGCGGGGCGCGACGTGGTGCTCACCGATGACGGCATTGCCACCGGCAGCACCATGGAGGCGGCGCTCACCGCGGTACAGGCCGAAAATCCCCGGCGGGTCGTGGTGGCCGTGCCGGTCGCCCCGCCCGACGCGGTCGAAAAACTGCGCCAGCGGGCCGAGGTGGTGGTGCTCAGCGCCCCGCCCGACTTTGTGGCCGTGGGCGCCTACTATCACGACTTTCCCCAGGTCACCGATGAGGAGGTGGTCGCCCGGCTGGCCCGCTGGCCCGGGTAGACTGAGGCATGCCCAAGGCCTTCAGCCGTTCCGATCGCGAGGTGGCCCCGGTGCCGGTGGAGCGCGCCCGGGGTGCGTACATCCAGGTGCTGGTGGGGCCCGACGAAGACGCCCCCAACTTTTTCTTGCGCAAGTTCACGCTCGAGCCCGGCGGCTACATCCCGCTGCACCGCCACGCCACGATCGAGCACGAGCAGTACGTGCTCCGCGGCCGCATGCGCCTCGTGCTCGACGGCGAGGCGCGTGAGGTGGGCGCGGGCGACGCCGTTTTCATCCCCGCGGGCGTGGCCCACAGCTACGCCAATGTCGGCGACGAGCCGGTGGAGTTCCTCTGCATCGTGCCGAAGACCGACGACTACGCCACCGAATGGCTTGAATAGGAAAGTCCAAGAAGCACCACCCCGGCCCGTGGGCTAGGGCGGTCACTCTGCATGCGCACCTTCAGTCGGGTTCGCTCTTTAGCACCGCGCCGTGGGCCGCGTTGGTGACGAGCGCCCGGTAGCGCTTGAGCCAGGAGCCGTTCACCGGTTTCTTGAGCGGTTTGAAGCGGGCGCGGCGGCGGGCTAGTTCCTCGGCGCCTACCTTGAGCTCGAGCGTCCCCTTTTCCAGGTCCAGGGCGATGATGTCGCCTTCCTCGACCAGGCCGATCGGCCCGCCCTCGGCCGCCTCGGGCGAGACGTGGCCAATCGCCGCGCCGCGCGTGCCGCCGGAGAAGCGGCCGTCGGTCACCAGCGCCACGCTCTCACCCAGACCGCGGCCGACGATGGCGCTGGTGGGGGCCAGCATCTCGCGCATGCCGGGGCCGCCCTTGGGGCCCTCGTAGCGCACCACCACCACGTCGCCCGGCTTGATCTGGCCCGCGTCGATGGCCGCCTGGGCCTCTTCTTCGCTGTCGAAGACGCGGGCCGGGCCCTCGTGGCGCATCATCTCCGGCACCACCCCGGCGGTCTTGACCACAGCGCCTTCCGGGGCGAGGCTGCCAAAGAGGATCCGCAGCCCTCCCTGGGCGTCGTAGGGGTTTTCCAGCCGGCGGATCACGCGCTCGTCGCGGATCTCGTAGCCCTCCGCGAGCTGTTCGCCCAGGGTGCGGCCGCTGGCGGTACGTGCCTCGGTGTTCAGGTAGCCGCCGCGGGCGAGCTCGCCCAGAATGGCGAAGACACCGCCGGCGCGGTCCAGGTCTTCCATGTGGTAGGCGCTCGAGGGCGCGATCTTGCACAGCGTGGGCGTCGTCCGGCCGATCGCGTCCAGCCTCTCGAGGGGGAAGGGAATCCCCGCCTCCTCGGCCACCGCCAGAGTGTGGAGCACGGTGTTGGTGGAGCCGCCCATGGCCACGTCGAGGCGGAAGGCGTTTTCGAAGCTCTGCTCGTTCACGAAGTCGAGCGGCTTCACGTCCTCCTCCACCATGCGCATCAGCCAGCTCACCGCGGTCTTCTTCAGCTCCTCACGCCTCGGATCGGTGGCCAAAATCGAACCGTTGCCCGGCACGGCCAAGCCCAGGGCCTCAAGCAGGCAGTTCATCGAGTTGGCGGTGAACATGCCCGAGCAGCTCCCGCAGCTGGGGCAGGCCAGCTGCTCGATCTTCTCCAGCCGCTCGGGGCTCATCGTGCCCTCCTTGACCGCCCCCACGCCCTCGAAGACGCTGATCAGGTCCAGCGCTTCGCCGTCGAGGTACCCCGCCTTCATCGGCCCGCCCGAGACGAAGACGCTGGGCAGGTTGACGCGCACCGCGGCCATGAGCATGCCGGGTACGATCTTGTCGCAGTTGGGAATGAAGATCGCCCCGTCGAAGGCGTGGGCCCGCAGCATCGTCTCCACGCTGTCGGCGATCAGCTCGCGGCTGGGCAGGCTCCACTTCATGCCCTCGTGGCCCATGGCGATGCCGTCGTCCACGCCAATGGTGTTGAACTCGAAAGGAACTCCGCCGGCCTCGCGGATGTAGCGCTTGATGCTTTCCACGAACTCGCGCAGGTGGGCGTGTCCCGGCACGATGTCCACGTAGCTGTTGACCACGGCGATGAAGGGCTTGTCGAAGTCCGATTCGCGCTCGATCACACCGGTGGCGCGCAGGAGCGAGCGGTGCGGGGCGCGCTCGATCCCCTTCTTGATGACGTCACTGCGCATGCGTTTATTCTTTTCGCCAGTCATAGACCTTTCCCGTGTAGCGGTGCGGATCGGCGAGCAGGACCCGGATCAGGTATTCGGCGGCCTGCTCGGGGCTGATCAGCACCCCTTTTTCCTTGTAGCCTACAAAGATCTCCTGCAGTTGCTGGGCCGCGCCGCCGGTGGCGCTGCGCGCCTGTTCCTGCATGCCGGTGTCGACCACTCCGGGGCGGTAGGCAAAGCCGGCCACCAGGGGGGCTTCGGCGGCCACCTGGCGTGCCAGGTGCTCCTCGGCGGCCTTGGCGATGGCGTAGGCGCCGATGCCGGGCAGGTTGTACTCGGCCGCGCCTGAGCCTACGTAGACGGCCACACCGTCTCCGGCGGCGAGCAGCTCGGGGAGGGCGAAGCGGGTGAGCTGGTAGGCGCCAGTGAGGCTCGCCCCCAGCACCTCGTTCCAGTTGCGCTCGGGAAGCTCCCACAAAAGGGGACCCGCGTGCAGCACCCCGGCGTTGTGCACGAAGCCGTAGAAGCGCCCCAGCTCGCGCGCCAGCTCCACCAGGCGCTCGGCAGTCTCGGCGGCGGTTACGTCGCCCGCGTGGTGGCGGACCTGCACGCCCTTGGCCTCGGCTTCCCGGGCCACCTCCGCCAGGGCTCCTTCGCCACGGGCGGTGATCACCAGGTTGGCACCGCGCTCGGCCAGACCTAGCGCCAGCGCCCGGCCGATGCCGCGCGAGGCGCCGGTGACGATCAGGGTTCTTCCTTTCAGGTTCGGCATACTCCAGTTTACCCGCCCAGGGCGGCCACCACCGCGTCCGCGAACTCGGCGGTGGAGGCCTGGCCGCCCAGGTCGGGCGTGCGGGCCTGGCCCAGGGCCGTGGCTACCGCCCGTTCGATGGCCTGGCCCACCTCGGGCCGCCCCAGCGCGTAGGTGGCCAGCATGCCCGCGGAAAGGATGGTAGCCGTCGGGTTGGCCTTGCCTTGGTCGGCGATGTCGGGGGCCGAGCCGTGCACGGGCTCGAAGAGCGGCGTACCCTCGCCTAGCGAGGCCGAGGGCAACAGCCCCAGCGATCCGGGCAGCACCGAGGCGAGGTCCGAGAGGATGTCGCCGAAAATGTTGCCGGTCACGATCACGTCAAAGTCGGCGGGGTGCGTGATCAGGTGCATGGCCATGGCGTCGACGTACTGATGCTCTAGCTTCACCGCGGGCCAGTCTTTGGCCACCTCTTCCACCGTCCGCCGCCAGAACTCGCCCACCTCGAGTACGTTGGCCTTCTCGACGCTGGTGAGTTTGTTGCGGCGCTTGCTGGCGGCCTCGAAGGCCACCCGGGCCACCCGTTCGACCTCGGGTTTCGAGTAGCGCATGGTGTTCCACGCCTCGGCCTCGCTCATCCCGCGCGGCTCGCCAAAGTAGAGACCTCCCGTGAGCTCGCGCACGATCAGCACGTCCACCCCGCGGGCGATTTTGGGCTTTAGCGGCGAGAGGTCTTCGAGCCCCTTGAGCACCCGCGCCGGGCGCAGGTTGGCGAAGAGCCCCTGGTCTTTGCGCAGCGCCAGCAGGCCGGTTTCGGGGCGGATCTCGCGGGGGACGCCGTCCCACTTGGGCCCGCCGATGGCCCCCAGCAAAATGGCGTCGGCGGCGGCCACGCCCCGCCGCGTGCCCTCGGGGTAGGGCTCGCCAGCGGCGTCGATGGCCGCGCCGCCAAAGTCGAAATAATCGAAACTCAGTTCCAGGCCGAAGATGTCGGCTGCCTTCTCGAGCACCCCCACCGCCGCTGCGGTCACCTCGGGGCCGATGCCGTCACCGGGGAGAACAGCAATCTTGTGCATCGCGCCTTCCTTTCCTCGCGGCCTCAGGCGAGGCCGCGGTAGCCCCCGCGCTTCCCGGGGCCCGGGCGGGCGGCGTCGAGCCTCTTGATCTCGTCCATCGCTTCCATCAGCTCGGCCAGCGGGTCCCAGCGTCCGCTGACGAGGGCCTCGCGGGCGGCCTCGCGAATGGCCAGCGGCGCCACGCGCCTGCCAAAGCGGACCTCGCGCGCTTCCAGGTCCACCTCCACCTCGCCCTCGGGGTTGGCCTCCACCCACTCGGCCAGCACCCCTAGGTCTTCGGGATCGAGGGTCACGCAGACCAGGCCGATCTGGGTGGCGTTGCCGAAGAAGATCTCGGCAAAACTCTCGCCGATGATCGCCTTGAAGCCGGCGCGCTTGATCGCCTGAGGTGCGTGCTCGCGGCTGGAGCCGGAGCCGAAGCCGGCCCCCACCACCATGATGCTCGCCCCTTGGCGCTCGGGATGGTTGAGGGGGTGGTCCTTGGGGTTGCCGGCCTCGTCGTAGCGCTCGTCGTAAAAGAGCGCCTCACCCAGCCCGTCGAAGGTGATCGCCTTCAGGTAACGGGCGGGAATGATGCGGTCGGTGTCTATCTCGTCGCCGGGGATAACCACGGCGCGTCCACGAACTTTTTTGATGGCTTCCATCAGGCCTTCACCCCCAAAACCTCGCGCACGTCCACGACCTCGCCGGCCAGGGCCGCCGCGGCGACCATCACCGGGCTAGCTAGCAAGGTGCGGCCCTGGGGCGAGCCCTGTCGCCCCTTGAAGTTGCGATTGGAGCTGCTGATCGAGATCTCGTCGCCCACCAGCTTGTCGGGGTTCATCGCCAGGCACATGCTGCAGCCGGCGTAGCGCCACTCGAAGCCGGCGTCGCGGAAGATCTGGTCGAGCCCCTCGGCCTCGGCCTGGCGGGCCACCTGCTCGCTGCCGGGCACCACCAGCGCCCGCACGCCCGCAGCCACCCTGCCGCCGGCAGCCTGGACCACCCGGGCCGCCTCGCGCAGGTCGCTCAGGCGGCCGTTGGTGCAGCTGCCGACGAAGGCGACGTCGATCTTCTGGCCCTTGATCGGCTGGCCCGGACGCAGCTTCATGTACTCGAGCGCCTCCGCTACCAGCGCCGCTTCCTCGGCCGGCACGTTGGCCGGGTCGGGGACGTTTTCCTCCACGCTAATCGCCTGGCCGGGGTTGATGCCCCAGGTGACGTAGGGAGCGATCTGCGAGCCGTCGATCTCCACCACGTCGTCGTACACGGCGTCTGGGTCCGAGGCCAGGCTGCGCCAGTGGGCCACCGCCTCCTCCCACTCGTCTTCCGCCGGGGCGTAGGGGCGGCGCTTGAGGAAAGCAAAGGTGGTTTCGTCGGGGTTGACGTAGCCGATGCGGGCTCCGCCCTCGATCGACATGTTGCAGACGGTCATCCGCTCTTCCATCGTCATCCCGTCGATCACCGCGCCGCCGTACTCGTAGGCGTAACCCTGACCACCCTTTACGCCTAGGGTACGGATGATGTGGAGGATTACGTCTTTAGCGCTCACGCCCGGCTTCAGCTCGCCGTTTACGTTGATCCGCCGTACCTTGAGCCGGGGCATGGCCACCGTCTGGGTGGCCAGCACGTCGCGCACCTGGGTGGTGCCGATGCCAAAGGCAATGGCGCCGAAGGCGCCGTGGGTGGAGGTGTGGCTGTCGCCGCAGACGATGGTGAAGCCTGGCTGGGTCAGCCCCTGCTCCGGCCCCACCACGTGGACGATGCCCTGCTTGCCGCTGCCGACGTCGAAGAGCTCGATACCGTTTTCGCGGGTGTTTTTACGCAGTTCCTCGATCATCGCCTGGGCCAGCACGTCGGCGAAGGGTTCGTCGCGGGCGTCGGTGGGCACGATGTGGTCCACCGTGGCGAAGGTGCGGTGGGGCATGGCTACCTTCAGCCCCAGCTCGCGCAACATTCCGAAGGCCTGCGGGCTGGTGACTTCGTGGATCAGGTGCAGGTCGATGAAGAGCTGGCTCTGCCCGCTTGCCAGCCGGCGCACCTCGTGGGCGTCCCAGACCTTTTCGTAGAGCGTTTTCCCGGCCACGTGTCCTCCTCGTTCCGACAACGAAAAACCGCCCGGCGGGGGCGGTGAGCAGCTACAGGCGCAAAGCCCTACCCCCGGAGAGGTGGGAATGGTGCTAGCGCTGTAAACCGATTCATACCGTGAATGATAACTTCCCGACGCGCTCAAGTCAAGAAACCAACCAGCTCGAAAGGGACCCTATAAGCACCAACTCCATTCCCAACATTGCACAAATGTGAATATTCTTGACACATGTGATATGACTGACTAGTATGTATAAAGAACTATAGATAACGACAGATAACGTCTTGGCTCACATCACCCATCATGGCTACCTTCAGCGGAACGATGCCCAGACATTTTACAGAAAGGGGAGCGTATGAAGAACAAGGCAGCAGCCCATACCCTTCTGCTTTCCATCGGAGTCTTGCTTGGTGCGGCCCTGGCGGCGGGAGAACTGCCCGCCTACCCGGTCAAGGGGCAAGTGGTCAACGAGCTGCACCTGTTCGATAACCCCGAGGCGGTCATCTTCAGTCTCGACGGGCGTTACCTCTTCGTCGCCAATACCGCCGTGCACGGCAACGCCAAAAAGCCCTTTGGGTTCACCGAGGGCGCCGGGTCCATTAGCAAGCTCGAAGTGGGTCCGCGCGGCGACGCCCGCATCGTGGACCTGCACTTCATAAACCACCTGACCGCTCCCTTGGGAATGGCGGTGCTGCCGGTCGACACCGGGCTGTTCACCCGCGGTACTATCTTTGCGCCGGTTGGCTCGGCCCCTCTTTCGGACGCCGAGGGGAACCCCATTACCGACCGCAAGCGCCTGAAGACCAAAATTATCGCCTTTAACCCCGATAGCGGCGAGATCGTGGGTGAGATCAACCTTTCTTGGGGATCGTATTTTGCGCGCAAAACCGGAGGTCCAGTGGTTCTCTGTAACGCTCTGGCTTTTGATGACGAGGGCAACCTCTACTTCACCGACACCGGTTTTGGCGCCGACCAGTTTGACCCGCCCATCCCCTACAACGGCGGTACCTGGAAGGTGCCGGTGAGCGCGATCGACGAGCTTGCGCTGGGCAAGAACCCCAAGCAGGAGCCGCAGTTCGTCCCCAACCCGGGCTGGCCCGACGGCGTTGAGGTGTCTCCGCAGACGGGCAACGTCTGGGTCAATACCGTCGGCGGCAGCAGTCTGGACCCCAGCAACGGCGGAATCTGGGAGTTGACCCCTGCCGACTTTGCCGCAGGCAAGCCTGTTGCGCCGCGTTACCGCGACCTAGGCAAACTGGACGGCCTCGACTTTTCCGCCAGGGGAACGCAGTTCGATACCGAGATCGGCTTCTCGCCGAATTTTATCGTCGTGGTTCCACCCAACGGCAATCCTATGGAGCTGAAGCTGGATCCGCCCGTTGAGCTTAGCGGACCCGCCGACGTGGTGGTAAAGGGCTTGGAAGACGGCAGCTTGTTGCTGGTGGTCCCCGAGCTGACCGCTCTCGACCCCACCCCCTGGAACGACGACGTTACCATTATCTATCTACCGGCTGGATTCGAGTCGGCGGGTAGGTAAGCGGCACCGGTTTTGACAACGGCCCCGTGGACGGGGCTGTTTTCACGAGTCCGTATGCGGAGTGGCGAGCCGTGCTGGCAAGACCGCAGCGGTCCTTCACTGTGCGGTGCATCGTTATGCATGCGACCGGGCCTTTTCTGGGATTGAAGATCCGATAACCAAACGATCCGATTGCTACTCAGGCCAGGGTGAAGAAGCCAGCGGTGGTTGCGAAATGCGCACGTCGCTTCATGGTTTCCACACCCTCTTCGCGATGGGAAAGTTAGCGGCGTTACCTCAGGATAGGAAGCGGGCAAGGCTCCGTTAGCGCGTATAGTAAGCAAGCGTTCGTGTGAGCGAAAATCCGTTGCGTGCTTCCCATACCTTTTCGTAGAGCGTTTTCCCGGCCACGTTTCCTCCAATCTCGACAACGAAAAAACCGCCCGGTTCGGGGGCGGCGGGCACGTTCCAACGCCAAGCCTACCCCCAGGGCGGAGGAATTAGCGTTAGAGCGAGCACGAACGTCATCTTGCGCATGAGTATACGTTCGACCCCGGGCGGCGTCAACAGGGGTGAGGCGGGGTGCGGGTGGGATGTGGGCCGGTCATGCATCGACGATTTGCTTTTGGCTCATGCATTGCCCACAACCCCCACCCCGACCCTCCCCCAGGGGAGAGAAGTTTATTGCACGGCGAGTAATTCGTCATTCCAGCCAAGCAGGCCAGGAGCCTGCGCGAGCCGGACTTGCCCCCGTGAAAGCGGGGGATCCAGAGCCTAAAGCATGGTAGGCGCTACGCTTTGTCTGATGGCCGACTTTAGAACCTCCCCCTTGGGGGAGACGGCGGCGTAGCCGCCGGAGAGGGGTTGTTTGCTGGAATGCTGGATGTGGGGGGTGGGGTGCGGGCCGGTCATGATTCGAATGATGGGCGGTGGCTGCGTTGGCGCCCACAACCCTCTCCCCAACCCTCCCCCAGGGGAGGGAGCATTGCTTTGCGGCAACCGAACCGCTGAGTTTGGGTGCGGCATGGACTCCCGGATCCAGTCCGGGGCAAGCCTGGCTCGCGCGGGTCAAGATGACCCGCTTGGCCGGGGACACGATCAAATTTCCTCTTCCCGAACGACAACGTATCCCCGGACGAGGCGGCATCATGCCGCCGAGATCCGGGGTCCATGCTGCACGGCACCCCGAGATTCCGTTGCCGTTGACTGCCCCCACCACAAGCCACGAGCTACGAGCCACAGGCTTTTATCACCTCCCTCAACCAGACGCGCGGCTGGACCAACGTACCGGCTTCCACGACGCACCATGTATCTTCCACTTGGGGGTCTAACCGCTTGCACCAAGGGCTGATGAGCAATGCCCGTGTGCGTGATAGGCGGCCACCCGCCCCGGGACCTTGGCCGTACGGTATCTCGGTCTTTGGAT
>JALSQD010000074.1 GCA_026985615.1 Thermaceae bacterium
GTCACAAAACAACGCAACAAAACAACGCAACAAAACAACGCAACAAAACAAGCCCGTAGCCTGTAGCTTGTGGCCTGTGGTGGACCGGTCAACAGCCCCCCAACCACGGCTTCTGGCCCAGCCTGGACCCGGATCAAGTCCGGGGATACAAGAAAAGCAGGACGTAGGAACCGGGGTGTGGGAGAGGGGTTCGTTCGGACCCACCCGCGAAAACCCGGTTTCCTACCCCCCACCTCCTACCTCCTACCTCCCGCACCCCGGCGAAGCCGGCCCATCGGCCCCCTGCCGCGCCATGGCGCGAAGGCTGAGGCGTCGCGAAAAGAAGCTCCCTCCCCTGGGGGAGGGCCGGGGTGGGGGTTCTGGGCGACACCGTAACCCAGGAGCCGGTCGTCCGTGCATGGGCGACCTGCGTCCCGCTTTCCAACTTCACGACCCAGCGCTCATGCTTACCGCGCTCCGGGCTGCTTGATAACCGCCGGTTTTCTTCGAAAACGGCTCAGGCCTTGGGGTTTGGCGGCGGGGGTTGGATGCGTTTGCGGACTAGGGTGATGGGGGCGGCGGCTGCCTGGAGCGAACCGGGTTGGTAGTCGATGAGCAGGTGGGTCGCCCCCAGTTTTTCGCTAGCGGTGAGGAAGGCGTCTTTCAGGGTCCAGGAGTAAAGAGGTACTACCTTCATGCCGCGGGCGGCGGAAACCTCGCGACTAAAGTCGAGGGCGGCCTTCGAGCGTGTCCAGACGAGGGCGTACTTGACTTCGGCCGCCGTCAAGGTAAGGTGCTCACCGGCCCGCGCGGGGTCGGTGAGCACGTACCATACCGCTTTGAAAAAGTCGGTTTCCACGGATCAGTCGAGCTTGAAACCCACCTGCAGAACGACCTGGAAGCTTTGCACGTCGCCATCGCCGATCTTGCCGCGAATTTCCTTGACCTCGAACCAGTCGAGGTGCCGCAAGGTTTCCGAGGCTTTCTTGATGGCCGTGCGAATCGCGTCTTCGAGGCTTTCGTTGCTGGTGCCTACGAGTTCGATCTTCTTGTAGACCGCCATAACGCTCCTCCTTTCGATTACCATTCTAGCGCCGAAGGAGAGGGACAAAGCTTGGTCAAAGTAAGAGCTCGGCAATCTGCACGGCGTTGAGGGCGGCGCCCTTGAGCAGCTGGTCGCCCGAGACGAAGAAGTCGAGGGCGTTGTCGAAGGCGAGGTTCTGGCGGATGCGCCCCACTTCCACGTCCCACTTGCCGGTGGCCGAAAGCGGCATCGGGTAACGGTTTTCCGCGGGCTCGTCCACCACCTCCACACCCGGTGCTTCTTCCAGTACGGCGCGCGCCGCTTCGGGGGTCACGGGACGCTCGAAGAGGACGGTGGCTGCCTCGGAGTGGGCGCGCAGGGTGGGGATGCGCACCGCGGTGCAGCTGATCTTCATCTCCGGTTCGTCGAAGATCTTGCGGGTTTCCCAGACCACCTTCATCTCTTCGCGGGTGTAGCCGTTGTCCTGGAAGGCGTCGATGTGGGGGATGACGTTGAAGGCGATGGGGTGCTGGAAGACCTTATGGCCCACGGGCCGGCCTTCCAGGTAGTTGCGGGTCTCGTCCAGCAGTTCCTGCATGCCCTCGGCGCCGGCGCCGCTGGTGGCCTGGTAGGTGCTGACCACCACGTTGGTGGCGCGAAAGGCCTTGTGCAGGGGCCAGAGGGCGACCGCCAGGATGGCGGTGGTGCAATTGGGATTGGCGATGATGCCCTTGTGCGCGCGGGCGGCGTCGGGGTTAATCTCGGGGATGACGAGCGGCACCTCGGGGTCGTAGCGCCAGGCCGAGGAGTTGTCGATGACCACGGCCCCCTCGCTCGACCACAGCGGGGCCAGCTTCTTAGAGACGCTGCCGCCAGCGCTGGCGAGCACCACGTCTGTGGGGATGGGCCCTTCTGGGGTGACCTCGACGGTGTGGGGTCGGCCTTGGAAGTTGACGGTCTTCCCGGCGGAGCGTGGGCTGGCGAAGAGCCGCAGCTCATCCACTGGGAAGTCCCGAGCTTCGAGGACCTTGATCAGCTCTTTACCTACGGCTCCCGTGGCTCCAACGATGGCGACGCGCATAACTCCTCCTTGGCGCACGCGCGGTGCGCGAAAAGATTCACTAAAGGTAGCACAGCCCGGTGCGTCGTGCAAGGAAGAAAGGCCGCGTGAGCGGCCTTTCGCGTACGGTTTACGCGAATGTTCATGCACCGAGGAGCTCGAGCGCCCCAAGTTCGCCCAGCGCGTCGCGAACGCCGCGCAAGAGCGCCAGCCGGTTCTCGCGCACCGCCGCGTCGTCCACCATTACCAGCACGTTGTCCATGAAGGGGTCGAGGGCGCCGGCGAGGGCCAGGATCTGGGCCAGTGGTCCTTCCAACGGGGCGAGGCCGGTCTCGGGGAGCGGCGCGGCCGGGTCCCAGGGCGGAAGCAGCCCGGAGCCGCGCTGCAAGAGCTCCTCCACCGCCTCGCGGGTCGGCTGTAGCGCGGCGTGGAGCGCCTTCTCCTCTTCGGTCTCGAAGAGCGCCGGGTCGGGTTCGCCTGCGCTTTCGCTTTGCAAGGCCAGGTTGGCCGCGCGCTTGTAGAGCCGGGTCAGCTCGACAAACTCGGGCCGTTGCATCAGCTCGTAGATGAGCCGCGCCCGCAGCATCTTGCCGTAGACCGAGGGAGCTTTCTGAGCGGCGCGCACCGCCAGCGTGGGCAGGCCGGCCTCGGTGAGCAGCGACTCGAGCCGCTCCTCGGTGAAGGCGCGGGCGGCCTGCACCGCCTCGGGGTTCACCTCGAGTCCGCGGGCGCGGTAGGTCGCGGCGGCGACCTCCAGCACGTCCTCGAGCGGCTGCGCCCAGCCCGTACGGCCGAGGATGCGCACCAGCCCCGCCGCGGCGCGGCGCAGGCCGTAGGGGTCGGCAGAGCCGCTGGGCTTCTTGCCCAAGTGAAAGAAGCCCACCAGGGTGTCGGCGCGGTCGAGGGCGGCAAGCAGCGCGCCCTCGGGCGTCTCGGGCAGGGGGGCGTCGGGCCCGGTGGGGCGCACCGCGTCCTCGAGCACCTGGGCAACGCGGGGGTTGAGCCCCTGCTTTTCCGCGTAGGCCCGGGCCATCACGCCTTCGAGCTCGGGAAACTCGTAGACCATCTGGGTGGGCAGGTCGGCCTTGAAGAGTGCGGCGGCCTCGCGCAACACGCCCTCGTCGAGCCCGAGCTTCCCGGCGAGTTTCTGCGCCGCCTCCCGCACGCGCTCCGCCTTGTCGGCCATCGTGCCCAGGCCTCGCTGGAAGTTGATGCCCGTGAGCTTCTTATGGTGTTCGGCCAGCGGGGTCTTCAGGTCTTCGGTCCAGAAGAAGTAAGCGTCGTAGATGCGGCCTTCGAGCACCTGCTCGTAACCCGCGCGCACCACGCTCAGGTCGGGGGGTTGGTGGCCGGAGACGCCGATGAAGCGGTTGGTGAGGCGTTCGCCCGCGCGCACTGGGAAGAATCGCTGGTGCTGGATCATCACCGTGGCCAGCACCTCGTCGGGAAGCTCGAGGTACCGGTCGTCGAAGCTGCCCATGACCGCGACCGGCCACTCGACCAGGTGGGTCACCTCCTCCACCAGGTCTTCGGGCAGGACGGCCTCGTAGCCCTCGCTCAGGGCCAGGGTGGTGGTCTCCAGCACCACCCGCTCGCGCCGCTGGGCGACGTCGGCCACCACGTAGGCGTCGTAGAGGGCGTCGCGATAGGTTTCGGCGTCCACCTCCACCTCGCCGGGGGCGAGGAAGCGGTGGCCGCGGCTCGTTTTTCCGGCGGAGACGTTGAACACCTCCACCGGCAGCACCTCGCCGTCCAGACGGGCCACCAGCCAGCGCACCGGCCGCACGAAGGGGCCGTCGCCCGCGCCCCAGATCATCTTCTTGGGCGCGGGCAGGTCGCGTACCAGCATCGTGAGCAACTCGGGGAGGATGCGGGCGGTAGGCTCGCCCTCGTGCACTACCCGCGCCCAGACGTAGCCGTCCTTCGCGGTGAGGTCGGCCACGTCCACGCCCGCCTTGCGGGCGAAGCCGGTGGCCGCGGGGGTGGGGGCGCCGTCCTTGAAGGCGGCCTTTTCGGGCGGGCCGCGGCGCTCTTCTTCCACGCGCGCGCTCGCCTCGGGCAGGCCGCGCACCACCAGCGCCAGGCGGCGGGGGGTGGCGTAGGCTTCGATGGTCTTGAAGCCGAGCCGCGCCGCGGCCAGCCGCTCGGCGGCGAGCCGCTCGAGGTGGGCCAGCGCCCGGGACACGTAGGCGGCGGGCAGCTCCTCGGTTCCGATTTCGAAGAGGAGGTTCATTTGGCCACCTCCTGGTAGTGCTTTTTCAGGTAGGCCCGGGCGGTGGCCTCGGCCAGACGGCGGACCCGCTGCACGTAGGCCTGGCGCTCGGCGTGGCCGAGCACCCCGCGGGCATCGAGCAGGTTGAAAGCGTGGGATGCCTTGAGCACGAACTCGTAGGCGGGGTAGATGAGCTCGAGCTCCAGCAGCCGGCGCGCCTCCTCTTCGTAGTCGTCGAACCAGCGCCGTACCTTCTCGGCGTTTACGTGCTTGAAGTTGTACGCGCAGTGCTCCAGCTCGAAGTCGCGGCGGATGTCGCCGATGGTCACGCCGGGGGCGTACTCGACGTCGTAGGTGTGCTTCTTGTCCTGCAGGTAGAGGGCGATGCGCTCGAGCCCGTAGGTAATCTCCACGCTCACCGGGTTTACGTCCACTCCGCCTACCTGCTGGAAGTAGGTGAACTGGGTGATCTCCATGCCGTCGAGCCAGACCTCCCAGCCCAGGCCCCACGCGCCCAGCGTGGGGCTTTCCCAGTTGTCCTCGACGAAGCGCACGTCGTGGTCCTCCACCGTGATGCCGATCGCGCGCAACGAGTCGAGGTAGAGCTCCTGCACGTCGGCGGGCGAGGGTTTGAGGATGACCTGGTACTGGAAGTAGTACTGGAAGCGGTAGGGGTTTTCCCCGTAGCGACCGTCCTGCGGCCTCCGGCTCGGGGCCACGTAGGCCGTCTTCCAGAGCTCGGGCCCGAGCGCCTTGAGGAAGGTGGTTGGGTAGAAGGTGCCCGCGCCCACCTCGGTGTCGTAGGGCTCGGTGATCACGCACCCGTAATGACCCCAGTATTCGTGTAGTTTCAATATCAGATCTTGAAAGAGCATGGGTTGGTCCCCGTTCATGAGAGGTTGTAACGTACGGTTCACCCGCGCGGAGCGCGCGCGGATAATATATCATATAGACAGGCTTCAGCGACGCTTCGAAGGGAAGAAACATCGCGAAGGAGGCCTGTAGGCAAGAGCATTCAAGGCACTGGAGCAGAAAGGAGTTTTCGCCTTGAACAGATACGACGACCGTGCACGCCTGGTGTTCCACTATGCCCGGGAAGAGGGGAGCCGTCTCGGCCACTCGATGATCGGGCCGGAGCACCTGCTCCTGGGCCTCATGCGCGAAGGGGGGACGGCCGCCCGTATTCTGGCCGAGTACGGCGCCAACCTCGAGGCCATGCGTCGCATGGTGGAAGAATTGGTGGGCCGGGGGGAGGGTACCCGCACAGGAGAGCCTCCCGCCATCACGCCGCGCGCCCGCCGGGTCATGGAGCTGGCCGGTGCCGAGGCGCGCAACATGAGCTCGCCCACGATCGGGACCGAGCACATCCTGCTCGGCATCATCCGCGAGGGCGACGGCGTGGCCTACCGTATCCTCAACCACTTCGCTAAGGACGTGGACACCATCCGCTGGCGCATCATGGCCGGCGGGGAGGAGGGCAGCGCCACCGCAGAAAAGCCGGCGCAGACGCCCTTCCTCGACGAATACGCCCGCGACCTCACCAAAGACGCCCGTGAGGGCAAGCTGGATCCGGTCATCGGGCGCGTGGACGAGATCAACCGCGTGATCCAGATCCTGGCCCGCCGCACCAAGAACAACCCGGTGCTGGTGGGCGACCCCGGCGTGGGCAAGACGGCCATCGTCGAGGGGCTAGCCCAGGCCATCGTCGAGGGCCGGGTGCCCCCGGTGCTGCAGGGGGCGCGCGTGGTCAGCCTCGACCTCGCGGGCGTGGTGGCCGGCACCAAGTACCGCGGCGAGTTCGAGGAGCGCCTGCGCCAGATCATCGAAGAGCTCAAGAACGGCAAGATCATCGCCTTCATGGACGAGCTGCACACCCTCATCGGCGCCGGCGGCGCCGAGGGGACGCTGGATGCGGCCAACATCATGAAGCCGCCGCTTTCGCGCGGCGAGATCCAGCTCATCGGTGCCACGACCACCGGTGAGTACCACCGCTACGTCGAGAAGGACGCCGCGCTCGAGCGCCGGTTCCAGCCGGTGATCGTTCTCGAGCCCAGCCCCGACGAGACGCTCGAGATCCTCAAGGGTCTGCGGCCGCGCTACGAGGCGCACCACGGCGTCGTCATCCCCGACGAGATCCTCAAGTCGTCCGTGCGCATCGGCGTGCGCGGCCTTCCCGGGCGCAACTTTCCCGACAAGGCCATCGACCTCATCGACGAGGCGGCCAGTCGTGTACGCCTCAACGCTTCGTTGGGCCTGCCCGTGGCCACCGACGAGGACGACACCCCGGTCGTCACCCGCGAGGACCTGGAAGCCGTGGTGGATTCCTGGGGCGGCGTTTACGTGGACGATTCAGAGGAAGAAAACCTGCTCGACCTCGAGGAAAAACTGCGTCAAAAGGTTGTGGGCCAGGACGAGGCGGTGCGGGCCCTGGCAGCGTCGCTGCGCCGGGCCAAGGTGGGCTTGGGCGGCCGCGCCCGGGTGACCGCGAGCTTCCTTTTCGTGGGGCCCAGCGGCGTGGGCAAGACCCAGCTGGCCAAGGCCCTTGCCGAGACGCTATTTGGTAGCGAGCGCGCGCTCATCCGCTTCGACATGTCGGAGTTCCAGGAGCCCCACTCAATATCCAAGCTCATCGGTGCTCCTCCAGGTTACGTGGGATACGAGCAGGGAGGCCGCCTCACCGAGGCGGTGCGGCGCCAGCCCTTTAGCGTGGTCCTCCTCGACGAGATCGAAAAGGCCCACCCCGACGTTTACGGCACCTTCCTCCAGGTGCTCGACGACGGCCGCCTCACCGACGGCCTTGGGCGCACGGTGGACTTCCGCCGGGTGATCCTAATCATGACCTCCAACACCGGCTTCAACGCGGGTCCGGCTATCGGGTTCACGGAGAGTGAGGTGGACAGCGAGTCGCCGCTCAAGGCGCTCTTTACCCCCGAGTTCCTCGACCGCCTTGACGAGGTCATCCGCTTCCGTACACTGGGCCGCGAAGAGCTGGTCAAGGTGGCCGGCTTCATGCTCGACGAGATCGCCGAGGAGCTGGCGAGCCGCGAGGTCGAGGTGAGCTTCGACGAGAGCGTGGCCCGCTGGGTGGTGGATCAGGCGCCGCAGCTTGGTTCCGCCCGGGTGCTGCGCGGCATCATCCGCGACAAGGTCGAAGATCCTCTTTCGATCGAGCTGCTGCGCTACCCCGGCCGCCGGCTGCGGGTAGCGCTGCGCGACGGTGAGCTCGTGTTTGAGGCGGGCGAGGTGAGCCTCGTTTGAGACCGATCCGGCAAGGAGGCCGCCGCCGTAGCGGCGGCTTCTTCGGGGGGGGCTGATGGCCAAGGCTCGCCCGCAGTTTCGTTGCGTAGAGTGCGGCTACCGCACCCCCAAACCGCTGGGTCGCTGCCCCGAGTGCGGCTCCTGGGGCAGCTTCGAGGCCGAGGGGAACGGGGAGGTCGCGGCTCCCACCGCTGCCGCCGCGGCCCCGCGGCTGCGCCTGGCCGAGGTGGACGCCGCCGCGCTGCCGCGCTTTTCAAGCGGCGAGGCCGAGGTGGACCGGGTGCTCGGCGGCGGCTTCGTGCCGGGCGCGGCGCTGCTTTTGGGGGGCGAGCCTGGGGTGGGGAAGAGCACGTTGCTGCTCCAGGTGGCCGACCGGGTGCTGCGCTCCGGTCGGTGCGTGGTCTACGTGGCCGGGGAGGAGTCGCCCCAGCAGGTCAAGTTGCGGGCGGAGCGTCTGGGCGTGAGCGGCGGGCTCGAGCTTATTCGCGACACCCAGCTGGACGCGGTGCTCGCGGGGCTCGACGCCGCCGGTCCCGAGCTCGTGGTGGTGGACTCCATTCAGACCCTGGAGTCGGAGGGCGTGCCCGGCTCGCTCGTGGCCGTGCGCACGGCAACCCAGGCGCTTGTGCGCTGGGCCAAGCGCGCCGGTGCCACGCTGGTGCTTGTGGGCCACGTAACCAAGGAGGGCACGGTCGCCGGTCCCAAGGTGATCGAGCACGTGGTGGACGCCACGCTCTACCTCGAGACCGCAGGCCTCTACCGGGTGCTGCGTTCGGCCAAGAACCGCTTCGGGGCCGTGGGTGAGGTGGGCGTCTTTCGCATGACGAACGCCGGTCTCGAGGGCGTGCCCAACCCTTCCGAGGCCTTCCTGGCCGAGCGGCCCGTGGGCGTACCGGGTTCGGCCGTGGGGCTTGCGCTTTACGGTGAGCGCACGATCGCGCTCGAGGTGCAGGCCCTGGCCGCCAAGAGTCCCTACGCCGCCCCCAAGCGGGTGGCGCAGGGCCTCGACGGCCGGCGCGTGGACGTGATCCTGGCGGTGCTCGAGCGCCGGCTGGACCTGCGTTTGGGCCACCTCGACGTCTACGTGAACTTGACCGGCGGCTTGCGGGTCGGCGACCCTGGTTTGGACCTGGCGGTGGCGCTGGCGGTTTATTCTGCGGTCATGGGACGTCCGTTGGCGCCCGATCTGGCGGCGGTCGGTGAGGTGGGACTCGCGGGCGAGGTGCGCAGCGTGGCCTCGTTGGAGGCGCGCCTGCGCGAGGGCGAGCGGGCCGGGTTCGAGCGCGTCCTGCGCCCAGGCGTCGTGCGGACGCTTGAGGAGGCCGTGAAGGAGGCCCTCGCGTGACGTTCCTGCGCCTTCTCTTCCTCCTACTTTTCGCCTACGTGGGTTACGAGAGCGGGCGGCTTCTCGACCTCTACGGCTTGCTTGGCAGCCCCATCAACCTGGCCTACCTCACCGTGGTGGGGCTGCTCGTGGGCTTGCTGCTGGCCCCGCGGCTGGAGTACCTGGTGCGCCTGGCTGTGCGGCGCAGCGAGGAGGCCTGGAACCGCCTCCCGCCCGAGCTGCCGCTGGCCGTTACCGTGGCCACCACCTTTGCGCTGCTGGTGGCGGTGCTGCTCACCACCCTGCTTTCGAGTGTCCCGGGATTCGCCTGGTACCACTCGCTCCTCATCGCGGTCGTGCTCGTGGCCCTGCTGAGCGCGGTCGCCGCGCGCAACCTCCACTACTTCCAGAAGGCGCCCCCCGAGCCGCCGAGCGCGCGTCTCGGTGGCAAGGCCCTCGACTCCTCGGTGCTCATCGACGGCCGCATCGCCGAGATGGCCGAGCTGGGCTGGCTCGAGGGGCCCTTGTGGGTGCCCCGTTTCATCCTGCGCGAGCTGCAGATGCTGGCCGACCAGGAAGACCCGGTGCGGCGCGGTAAGGGCCGTCGCGGGCTCGAGACGCTCGAGCGCTTGCGCGGCTTCGTGGAGGTGGAGATCCTCGACGAGGACGTCACCGACCAGGACCTGACCGACGACAAGCTGCTCGATCTTTGTCGCACGCGCGGTATGGCGCTGGTGACCAACGACGCGGCAATGGTGCAGCTCGCCCGCATCTATGGGGTCAAGGCGCTGAGCGTGCAGGCGCTCTCCATTGCCCTGCGCACCCAGTACCGGCCCGGCGATCGGGTGGAGCTCGAGATCATCAAGCCTGGGCGGGAGGCCGGTCAGGGCGTGGGCTACCTCGACGACGGCACCATGGTGGTGGTGGACCACGCCGTCCACCTCCGGGGCAAGAAGGTGCCGGTGATCATCACCCAGACCATCCAGACCCAGGTGGGCCGCCTGGTGTTCGCGCGGCTGGAAACCGAAGAAGAAGCCAAAGACTAGCTAGGGTTGGGTTGGGAGTACGCGCACCCGCCCCACGCCGCCCCTGACCGTTAGGCGCAGCGGGGGCCCGCTGCCGCGCTCCCAGACGCGCGGTCCGCCTTCGAGCCCCGCGACCTCCACCGACCCGAACCCTTGGCGCAGCTCAAGCACCACCGGCACCGTGGGCGGCAGGTAGACCACGAGCTCGCCCACACCACCCTTCATCTTGTAGTTCCCCGGGCGGTCGGGTGGGTAGAGCACCGTCCGGCCTACCCCTAGCTCCAGCTCCAGTTCGGGGCAGTCGAGGCCGCGCAGATCGATGCGGGCCCCACCGACGCCCAGCTTCAGCTCCAGCCGGTAGGCGAGCCGGGGGTCGAGTACGAGCTGCCAGCGGGGCGCGTCGCCGCGCCAGTGGATCGAGCGTCCGCGCGTGGTCAGCCGGAGCTCTAGCCGGTTTCCGCGGTGTTTCTCCTGGCGCACGAGCTGTTGCCCGGGCAGAAGCTCGACCTCGCCCGCGAGCGCCGCGGCGCCGCCGCCGGTGAGCTCGAGCCAGGCGACCTTGGGCTCGAGCGCGAGCGCGACCTCGCGCACCCCCGCCGGCGCCGCCAGTTGCACGGCCGTGGTGTGGAGGCTGCGGCTGGAGGCCCAGGGAAGCGCCGCCAGGGCAAGGACGAGCAGCCCTAGCGTGAGTGCGGCTGCCAGCAGGCGGCCCCGGCGCCGGCCGCGCAGCAGCAGGTCGAGCCCGAGCGCGACCAGCAGGATCGGCCACAGCTTAGCGAACACGCCGGGGTTCAGCCCCCAACCCGGCGCCAGCCACAACAGCAGCCCCAGCGCGACGAGGACGACGCCAACGACCACGCCCTACCTCCGGGCAAGGAGCAGGTAGACCCCGAAGCCCACCAGCAGGAGCGCCACCACCTGGCCCCAGTCGATCCAGAAGAGCCCCAGGTTGGCGAGCAGCAGGTAGACGCCGAGGACGACCAGCCCCACCCCGACCCAGAACCGGCCGGAGGTATCGTGGGTGCCGAACTCGAAGTCGAGGTCGAGATCGATGCTGTCCAGTTTTTGCTCGAGCTCCCGGGCGTTTTCGCGCACGCGCTCTTCGAGTGGCTGGTCCTCGGCGCCTTCGCGCGGGAGCAGCACTACGAGCAGTAGGTAAAGCAAGGCGGTGGCGGGCTGAAGGATGAACAGCAGGGCGAAGAAGGCCCGCACCAGGTTGGCGTCGACGCCCAGGTACGCGCCGATGCCGCCGCACACGCCGGCAATGAGGCGATCCTTGTCGCTCCGCATGAGCCTTCGCTTTTTCATTTTAATCTCCTGATTCCAGTATACCGCACCATGACGTATAACCCGCGAAGGCCGTGCTGTGTGGGGGGTTATAATATCTGCGGCCGCGACGCGGCATTTTGAAAAGCACGGGAGGTGCCTTTTGAAACTCCACGAGTTCCAAGCGAAGGAAATTCTGGCGAAGTACGGTGTACCCGTACCGCCGGGCAAGGTGGCGTACACGCCCGAAGAGGCGGAGCGCATCGCCAAGGACTACGGCAAGCAGGTAGTCATCAAGGCCCAGGTGCACGTGGGCGGCCGTGGCAAGGCGGGCGGGGTCAAGTTAGCCCAGCCTGAGGAGTCCCGCGAGGTAGCCGGCAAGATCCTGGGGATGGACATCAAGGGCCTCACGGTCAAGAAAGTGCTTGTGGCTGAGGCCGTGGATATTGCCAAGGAGTACTACGCCGGCCTGATCATCGACCGCTCGAGCCAGCGCGTGGTGCTGATGGTGAGCAAGGAAGGCGGCGTGGACATCGAGGAGGTGGCGCACACCAACCCCGAGGCCATCGTCAAGTATCCCATCGACCCCCATAAGGGCTTGCGCCACTTCGAGGCGCGTGAGGTCGTCAAGCAGGCGGGGCTGGAGGGCAACCTCAACCGCCTGGCGAACGTGATCGTCCAGCTTTACAACGCCTTCGTTGGCAGCGACGCCTCGCTCGCCGAGATCAACCCGCTGGTCGTGACCGAGCAGGGCGAGATCATCGCCGCCGACGCCAAGATCGACCTGGACGACAACGCCCTTTTCCGCCACCCTGACCTGGCCAAGCTGCGCGAGGTGGAGGCCGAGCACCCGCTCGAGATCGAGGCCAGCAACTACGGCTTCGCCTACGTTAAGCTCGACGGCGACGTGGGCGTGATCGGGAACGGCGCCGGCCTGGTGATGTACACCCTCGACCTGGTGAACCGCGCCGGCGGCAAGCCCGCCAACTTCCTCGACATCGGCGGCGGCGCCAAGGCCGAGGTCGTCTACAACGCGGTCAAGCTCGTGGCTAAGGATCCTGACGTCAAGGGCATCTTCATCAACATCTTCGGCGGCATCACCCGCGCCGACGAGGTGGCCAAGGGCGTGATCCAGGCGCTCGAGGAGGGCATCGTCAAGGTGCCGGTGGTCATGCGCGTGGCCGGCACCGCCGAGGAGGAGGCCAAGAAGCTCCTCGAGGGCAAGCCGATCTACCTCTACCCGAACTCGCTCGAAGCGGCGGGGGCGATCGTGACCATGGTGGGAGGCGCGAAGTGAGCATCCTGATCAACAAGGACACGCGCGTGCTGGTGCAGGGCATCACCGGCCGCGAAGGGCGTTTCCACGCCGAACAGATGCAGAAGTACGGCACCAAGATCGTTGCCGGCGTGACCCCCGGCAAGGGCGGCCAGGAGGTCCTGGGGGTGCCGGTCTACGACACCGTCAAGGAGGCGGTGGCGGAGCAGCAGATCGACGCTTCGATCATCTTTGTGCCGGCGGCGGCCGCGGCCGACGCCGCGCTTGAGGCTGCCCACGCGGGTATTCCCCTGGTGGTCCTGATCACCGAGGGCATCCCCACCCTCGACATGGTGGCCGCGGTCAAGGAGATCAAGGACCTGGGCGTGCGACTCATCGGCGGCAACTGCCCGGGCCTAATCTCGGCTGAGGAGTCCAAGCTGGGCATCATGCCGGGCCACGTCTTCAAGAAGGGCAAGGTCGGGCTCATCTCGCGCTCGGGCACCCTCACCTACGAGGCCGCGGCGGCGCTCAGCGAGGCCGGTCTGGGCACCACCACCACCGTGGGCATCGGTGGTGACCCCATCATCGGCACCACCTTCAAGGACCTGCTGCCCCTCTTCAACGAGGACCCCGAGACCGAGGCCGTGGTGGTCATTGGCGAGATCGGCGGCTCCGACGAGGAAGAGGCGGCCGCCTGGATCAAGGAGCACATGACCAAACCGGTCGTGGGCTTCATCGGCGGGCGCAGCGCCCCGAAGGGCAAGCGCATGGGGCACGCGGGCGCCATCATCATGGGCGACGTGGGCACCCCCGAGTCCAAGCTCAAGGCCTTCGCAGAGGCGGGCATCCCCGTGGCCGACACGATCGACGAGATCGTGGAGCTGGTGAAGGAGCGCCTGGGCTGAGGGCGTTTCGCAAGCGTGCGGGGCCGGCCTAGCCGGCCCCGCTTCTTTGGCCGGCGCGCCGGAGGAAGGGCTCGAGCCGGTTGTAGATCCAGGTGAGCACGTAGAGCGTCTGTGGCAGGACCGTGTCCGCGCCTGCGAAGATCGCGATGAGCGCGGCGTGGAAGAGCAGCGCCTCGAGCGCGTGGCGACGGGCCTGGGGCCGTTCGGCGAGCTTTACCAGTGCCGGCCCCTGGAGCCCGGCGAGCAGGGTGGCATAGGTCAGATAGGCCACCCACGTCCAGCCGCCGGGCGTGATGAAGCCCAGGGCGACGAGGAGGAGGGCGAAGAAGGTGGCGCCGCGGCTGAGGGCCGCGAACTCGCGCAGGCGTGCGAGCGCGCCCGTGGGCGTGACGTGCAGGCGGGAGCGGCCGTCGGGCGGGGCCAGGCCGCTGAGGGGGTGGTCGAGGTCGGGCCAGAGAAAGAGTGCGGCTTCGGTGCGGGCCTCCCCGTCCTGGCAGGGGAGGCGGTCCGCCGGCATCGGCGCACGGCCCCAGGCGATGCGGTGCCCTTCGTGGCCGCCCAGGTAGTCCTCGGGGGCGGGGGCGAGGCCCCAGCCGAGCCAGAGGGCGGGGTGCTCGCGGGTTTGCAGGTAGAACCAGGGGTCGAGCTCCAGCCCCTCCTGCTCGAGCCGCACCCAGGCGTGGGGGCGGCCGCCCTCGCGCAGCACGTGGCCGAGCACGACGCCGGTGGGCCGGCCCGTGCGGGTGAGCGCCTCGCTCACAGCCAGCGCCAGCAGGAGTGAGGGGGCGCCGGGCACGCCGCTGGCCGCGTCGTAGGGCCAGCCCCGCTCGCGCAGGGCCGCGGCCGCCTCCTCCACGACGCGGGCGAGCTCCTGGCCGGCGGGCGGGGCCTCGCGGGCGAAGGTGGGCGCGGTCTCGGCCTCGAAGCGGAGTTCGATCCCCTCACCGGGGGCGAGCCGGAAGCAGGCCAGGCTCAGGTCGGGCTCGCTCAGGCGTTCGTCGGGGCTGCGGCTGAGCGTGGCTGCGTCCACGCGCTGGCCCGGTCGGTCGCCGGGCAGGAGCAGATAGTAGGGGCCGACTTCTTCGGCCTGGTGCTGGTGACGGACGGCGAGCCGCATTGCCGGTCATCATACCCGAAGGGCCGGTGGGTTCGAAGAATCACCTTCGGATACCGCGTTGCTAAAGGACTTGACTTAATGGGAAAACGATCACGATCGCTTTGCCGCCCGATCAGCCAAAGTACTCGTCGAGCTGGTCGGGGGTGATGAGGACCTCTCGCGGCTTCGAGCCCTGGTGCGGCCCCACGATGCCCATCGCCTCGAGCAGGTCCATCAGCTTGCCGGCGCGGGCGTGGCCCACTGAGAGCCGCCGTTGCAGGCGGCTGACCGAGGCCTGGCCTTCCTCCACCACAATCTCGGCGGCGCGCTTCAGGTAGGGGTCGGAAAAATCGAGCGGCAGCTCGCCCTGGACCGCGTTGGTGTTCACGCCCAGGGCCAGTGGCCCGTCGAAGTCGGCGCCGTAGGCCTCGCCGAAGGTGTCCTCGAACTCGAGCTCACGAAGGTAGTCGGTGATGCGGCGGATCTCGCGGTCAGAGAGGAAGGGCCCTTGCAAGCGCACCGGCTTGGCCAGGCCGGGCTGGTGGAAGAGCATGTCGCCCTGGCCGATGAGGCGCTCGGCACCGGTGCTGTCGAGGATGGTGCGCGAGTCGTGGCTGCTGGAGACAGCGAAGGCGATGCGGGCGGGGATGTTGACCTTGATCAGGCTGGTGAGGATGTCCACGCTGGGCCGCTGGGTGGCCAGGATCAGGTGCATGCCGGTAGCTCGGGCCATCTGCGCCAGCCGCAGGATGGCCTGCTCGACCTCCTTGGGGCTGGTGATCATCAGGTCAGCCAGCTCATCGATGACGATGACCAGAAGCGGCAGCTCGGGCTCGCCCAGCTCGCGCATCTTGGCGTTGAACTGCTCGAGGTTGCGTGCGCCCACCTGGCTCATCATCTTGTAGCGCCGCTCCATGTGGGCCACCGCGCCCAGGAGCACGCCGGCAGCGTCGGCGGGGTTGGTGACCACGCCCCGCACCAGGTGGGGGATGCCGTCATAGGGGGTGAGCTCCACCATCTTGGGGTCGATCATCAAGAAGCGCAGCTGGCTCGCGGGGTAACGGTAGAGCAGGCTCATCACCAGGGTGTTTACGCAGACCGACTTTCCCGAGCCGGTGGAACCGGCGATGAGCAGGTGGGGCATGCCGGCGAGGTCGCGCACCCACATCTCGCCGTCGATGCTCTTGCCCAACACCAGCGGGAGCCGCGCCTGATTGCGCTGGTAGGCAGGCTCGGTGAGCGCCTCGCTGAAGTGAACGAGCTCGCGTTCGGCGTTGGGCACCTCGAGCCCGATCACGTGCTTGCCGGGAATGGGGGCCTCCACGCGCACCGAGCCGACCGCGAGCGCGCGGGCGATGTCGTTGGCCAGTCCGGCGATGCGGCTGATCTTCTCGCCCGGCGCGGGCTCAACCTCGAACCGCGTCACGCTTGGGCCGCGGGCCCAGGCCACCACCCGGGCTTGCAGGTTGAAGTGGGCCAGGGTCTCGTTGATGATCTCGGCGCGCCGGGCGGCCTCGGTCTCGAGCTCCCGTCCGCCAGCCTTTTGGGGTTCGGGCGGGTCGAGGAGGTCGAGCGGGGGCGTGCCGCTGGCGCCGGGTGCGGGGCTGCGCTTCGGCTGGGTGGCCGCGCGCTTTGCCTTTTTGGGGGCCGGCGGTTCGGCGGGGGGCGGTTTGGGCTGCTCTTGCGCGTCCTCCGCTTCCACCGCGGGCGGGGTGCGGGTGAGGCCGCCGCTCTTCAGCAACTGTAGCGCCGCCTCGTGGTAGGCCTCGGGCTGGCTGCGGGCCCAGTCCACCCAGCGGTGCCAGGCTTCGGTGCGGTTGGCGACCTCCTCGAAGATCTCCTCGAGCTCGCGCCAAGCCCCGGCGCGCGTCTGTAGGTTTTCGCTGACTCGTGCCACGGCGGCGGGGTCGCGCGCCAGGGCGACGGCGTCGCGGTCGGAGGCCGCCTGCAGGTCGGCGTAGCGCTTCTTGAGCGCGGCTAGCTCGAGCCTAAGCGCCTCGCGGCGCGCCTCGAGCTCACGGGTGAGCGCGCTTTCGGCCGCGAGCGGCTGCTCGAGCGCGCGGTCCTGGGCCTCGATCTCGGGAAGCAGCGGCGGCGCCTCGGCGCGCAGGCGCTGTTCGAGCTCGCGCGCGCGCTGCTCGAGGAAGCTGCCTAGCAGGGTGCGGTGGTGTTCGAGCTCCTCGGGATCGCTCGCGCCGGGGTGGCGGACGATGCGCTCGAGCTCGCGCTTCAGGCCTTCTAGCGCGGCGTGGTCGGGGTAGCGCTCGTGCAGCGAACGCACCTGGGCGAGCAGGGTGCGCGCCTGCCGGCGCAGGCCGTCCAGGTCGCGTTTTTGGCCGCGGTAGCTGCGCCAGGAGCGGAAGAGGCGACCTGCGGCCTGGCCTACGCGCTTGAGCACCTGGGTGAGGCCCCACAGCGGGGGCTTGCGCATCCACAGGTCCACCACGGCCCACAGGGCCAGCGCGTCAAGCAGGTAGGCTGTGGGGCCCAGCCGCGTCACCAGGGTGTCGTGGGCGAGGCGGCTCCAAACCCCGACCGCCTCTGGCCAGAGGGCGGCAACGAGCGGCGAGGCCACCGCGCCCGCCAGCAGGGCGAAGAAGCTGTGGCGCCACAGGGCGCGCTGCGGCTTCTGAAAGAGAAACGCCAGTCCGCTGAAGAAGAGCGGCCAGGGCAGCAAGTAGGCCAGGTAGCCCAGATGGCGCCGGGCCACGTCGCGCAGGGCCTGGCCCAGCGCCCCCGAAAGCGGCGGGTCGGGGTAGAGGGAGACGCCCAGGAAGAAGGCCAGCGCCAGCAAGACGAGCCCAAAGGCTTCGAGATCGCCGCGTTGGAGGCGCGACGGAGTCTTGGATTTGCGGGGCTTCTTGCCGGCCACCTTCGTATTCTACCGTTCAAAAAGCGCCGGCCCGGATCGCCGGGCCGGCCGCCTGAGGGGGAATGTTACTGCGGGCCGAGGGCGCGGATTACGAGATCGGTGATGTCGACGTCGGGCGAGGCGTAGACCACCAGCCCCGACTGCCCGGCCACGTTGGCGCTAAGGATCATCGAAAAGCCGTTCTGGGCCGCCACGCGGGCGATGACGCCGTCGATCTCCTTGGTGATGGGGGCGAGGGCGGCGTTGATCTTTTCTTGCCACTTGCCGGCCGTCTCGGAGTAGACCTTCTGCAGGTTCTCGAAGTCCTGACGGTCCTTGGCGGTGGCGGTGCCGTCCTTGATCTTGGCCTCCAGCGCGCGGAGCTGGTCGGCCAGCGGCTTGAGTTCCGCATCCGCCTGCTGGCGAAGCTTCAAGACCGCGGGGTAGTCGGGGTGGGCCTCGATGACCTTCTGCGCGTCGATGTAGCCCACCCGGCTGGGAATCTCCTTGGTCTGGCTGAGCCCGAGCACGCCGAAGAGGGCGAGCAAGAGGGCGAAGGGGAGGATCGCTGCTCTTTTCATCCCCACGAGTCTACGAAGGGGCGGTGAAGAGGCCGTGAGAGGCCCGTGCCCATCGCATTGTGTGTAAAATGAAAAGAGAGGAGGAACGACCATGCTGGTACGCGACTGGATGACGCCCAACCCCACGACGGTGACCCCGGATACCCCCGTACTCGACGCCATCAAGCTGCTCAAGGATCGGGGGTACCGCCGTCTACCCGTACTCGACGGCGACCGCCTCGTGGGCATCGTCACCGACAAGGACCTCAAGGACGCGATGCCCTCGAAGGCGACCACCCTTTCGGTGTGGGAGCTGAACTACCTGCTCTCCAAGCTCACTGTCGAGGAGGTGATGGCCAAGCCGGTCATCAGCGTGGACGCCGACGAGCCGCTGGAGGAGGCGGCGCTCTTGATGGAGGAGTACCGCATTGGCGGCCTCCCGGTGCTCGAGAAGGGTAAGCTCATCGGTATCATCACCATCACCGACGTGCTCAAGGCGTTCATCGAGGTCATGGGCATGCGCGAGGGCGGCCTGCGGGTGACCCTCGACGTGGAGGACAAGCCGGGGGCGCTCGAGCGCTTGGGCGCTGCTGTCAAGCCCAGCAACATCGTCTCGGTGGCGACCGCGGGCCGGCACGATGGCTACCGCATCGTCGTTCTGCGTATCACCGGCGAGGGGCTCGACACCGTCGTCGACCGCCTGCGCAACGCCGGGGAAAAGGTCCTCGACGTGCGCGAGACCAAGCCCCGCCAGATCTAGGACCTGACGAATGCAAAGACCCGGCGCGTTATGCGCCGGGTCTTTTCCTTGCGCTCGCGCCTACTCGATCTCCGGGAAGGGCTGGCCCGGGAGCCAGTCTACGTCCACCTTGTCCTTGGGGTCGTAGGGCGCCTTGACAAAGATCGCCTTCCAGGGCGTATCGCCCCGGTTGATCAGGTAGTGCGGGTGTTTGGGCGGCACGTGGCAGAGCTCGCCGGGGTGCAGGGTGAACTTTTCACCGTTGATGTAGATGTCCACCTCGCCTTCGAGCGTGAAGAAGTTTTCCTCCACCTCGCGGTGGTAGTGGGTGGGGAAGTCCTCGCCCGGCATGAGCACGACCATGCCAAAGTCGGAGCGCGGCCCGCGGAGCAGGTACTTGGGTCCCGAAACCCCGTCGAAGCGGTACTCCACCTCGCCTTCGTGAATGATGAACGGCTTCAAGGCGTATCGTCCCTCCTCATTCGCCGGGGGCGCGCCACATGTGCTGGGTCACGCCGCGGTCGGCGAGTTCGAGCTGGGCAGGATAGGCTGCCTGCCAGCGCGCGTAGGCTTCATCGTAAACGTCTTTGTACGCGGGGTTGGGTTCCATCTCGCGCTCCCAGCGGACCAGGGCCTCGGCGGCCTCCTGAAGGCTCGGATAGAGCCCCACGCCCACGCCCGCGGCGATCGCGGCCCCCAGGGAGGTCGCCTCCTTGACCACCGGGATCTTCAGGGGGATCTGCAGCACGTCGGCCACGATCTGCGGCCACAGCCGCCCCTTCGCGGCGCCGCCGGCGAAGACGGCCGCGTCCAGCGGTGCGCCGGTGAGCTCGGCGATGCGCTCCAGGTTGGCGCGGGTCACGATCGCGGCGTTTTCCTGCAGCGCCCGGAAGAAGGTGCCCCGATGCGCCCGCTCGGGGTCGAGCGGGAAGTTGAGGAACGAGGGCGCCGCGTGCCGCCAGTGGCTGTAGTCCATGGCGTCGGAGAGGATCGGAATCATGCCGTGCGAGCCCGGCGGGACGGTGGCCGCCAGCTCCTCGAGCAGCTCGTAGGCGTCGCGCCCCTCGCTTTCGGCCCGGGCCTTGAGGTCGGGCGCGAAGGCGTCGCGGAACCAGCGCGCGGCGATGCCGGGGAAGAAGACGATGGCCTCGGCCTGCCACTGCGCGCGGTCGGCGGCGAAGTTGAGGCGCATCCGCCCGGTCTCGTCGGTCAGCGGCCCGTCCAGGTTGACCTCCTGTTGCCAGAAGGAGCCGCCCAAGATGGCGCCCTCACCGGCGCGGGCCACGCCCAGCCCCACGGTGCCGAGCTGCGCGTCGCCGCCGCCCATGACGATGGGCGTGCCAGCGCGCAGGCCCGTCTGCTCGCTCACGGCCCGGGAGACCTCGCCGATGACCGTACCTACCTCGTAGACGGGGGTCTCCATGAAGTCGGGCTTGATGCCCAGCCGGCGGAAGAGCTCGGGGTCCCAGCGGCGGGTCTCGAGGTGGAAGAGGCCGGTGGTGCCGCCGTTCGTGGGGTCGAGGGCGATCTCGGCGCCGAGCCGGATCGCGATCCAGTCGCTGAGCATGGCCATGCGCGTCGCCCGGGCGTAGAGTTCGGGCTCGTGGCGCTTGAGCCAGAGCAGGCGCGGGGCCGCGCCCAGGGCGAAGGTCTGCCCGGAGCGCAGGTAGGTCCAGCGCTCCAGCTCCGGGTCGCGGGCGCGCAGCTCGCGCACCTGCTCGACGGCGCGCGCGTCCACGTTGGCGCAGGCCCACAGCTCCTCGCCGTTCTCGTCGTAGAGCGCGATGCCCTCGCGCATGCTGGTGGTGCTGATGGCAGCTACGTCGGCATCGGGCACCTGGGCCAGCACCTCCTGGATGGCGCTGGTGAGCATGGCCCAGTTTCGGTCGCGCTCGAAGGTCATCGAGCCGGGGTGGCCGGGTTCCTCGCGGTGGGTCCACTCGCGCGAGGCCGCTGCGAGCTGACGCCCCTCCTCGTCGAAGAGGACCGCGCGGCCGCTGCCGGTTCCGGCGTCAAGGGCTAGCAAATGGCGCATGCCGCCTCCACGAAAGGTACCCGGCCGCCTGTGGGCGGCCGGGTACAAGGGGTCTAGAAGTCGTAGTCGTCGATGTTGTCGATGGTGAAGACCACGCGCTCAGGCAGCAGGATGATGCCATTGTTGACCTCACCCTGGTAGTCGTAACCCTGCACCGAGTTGGGGTAGACCTTGACGTGGCCCACGCCGGGCACGTCGAACTCGTCGCCCACGTGGAGCTGCTTGCCCTGGACCAGCATGTTGGCCACGTAGATGGTCAGCTTGCCCTGCTTGACGACGTCCCAAAGGCCGAAGGCCTTCACGGTGCCGCGCTTGACGTAGGGGCGCATGACGTTTGGGGTCGAGAAGCCGGTGATGATGACCTTGCCGGCGATGCCGAGGTTCTCGGCGGCCTGGGCGGTGCCGGGCAGCGCGTTGGCGTCGGGGCAGATCACCGCGTCGAGGTCGGGGTGCGCCTGGAAGAGGGCGGTGGGCACCTGGACGGCCTTCTGGGCGTCCTCATGGCTGAAGACGGTGTCCACGATCTCCCAGTTCGGGTAGTCCTTGGCGATCTTGGCCTTGGCGACGTTCACCCACTGGTTCTGGTCGGTGACGGTGGGGCTGGAGTAGTGGAAGGCGATCTTCTTGGTGCCGCTGTGGGGGTCGTTCATCTGGTCGGCGGCCATCTGAACCAGAAGCTCGCCGAGCTGCTGGGCGGTACCCTGGCTGATGTAGAAGGTGCGGTAGCGCGGGTTGACGTCGGAGTCCCAGGTAAGGATGATGACGCCCTTTTTCATTGCGCGCTTGAGGGCCTGGTTGAGGCCGTCGGGCGAGAGCGCCGAGATGGCGATGGCGTCATAACCCTGGTTCACGAAGTTGTTGATGTACTCGATCTGCCCGGAGACGCTGGCGGCGCTGGGGCCGTCGTACTTGACGTAGATGCCCAGTTCCTGCCCCATCTCCACGGCCCCCTTGCCGCCCGATTCGAAGAAGCCCACACCAGTCAGTTTGGGGATAAACGCAATCTTAACGTCCTTGGCCACGGCCAGGCCGGCCAACGCGGCTACGATCAGCGCCGCAACCATCAGATAGCTAAATTTCTTCATTGCCACAACCTCCTTCGAGAATGCCTAGGTCCGAAGTCCTCCCGTTTTCGTGCCGGTTCTCACCCCCTTTCCTTCTGCGAGAGCGCCTTGCGGTTCAGGCGGTACTCCCCGTAGACGTGCATGAGTTGCTTGACGGCCATGGCCGAGATAAGCAGCGCACCGATGACGACCTGAATGAGGTCGTTGGTTACGCCGATGGCCAGCAGCCCCTGACGCAGGAAGCCCAGCAGCATTCCGGCCAGGAGCGTGCCCAGGATGGTGCCGCTGCCGCCGAGGATGTCGGCCCCGCCCAGCACCACCGCGGTGATGATGGGCAGCAGGGCGTCGCCCCCCAGGTCGGCACGGGCCGAGGTGAAGTAGGAGGTGAGCATTACGCCCGCGAGTGCGGCCCCGAAGCCGCTGAGGACGTAGGCCCAGACGAGCACCTTTTGGATGGGCACGCCGCTGTAGGCGGCGGCCTTAGGGTTGACGCCGATGAGGTAGAGGTAGCGGCCGAAGCGGGTCTTGTGCAGGAGCAGCGAGAGCGCGGCGGCGAAGAGCAGCACCAGGATGAAGGGGTAGGGCACGATGCCCACGGTGCCCTCGGTCAGGGCGATGAAGGAATCGGGCAGGCCGGTGATGCCCTCGTACTGATAGGCGGCGAGGCCGGCTGAGCCGTAGGCCTTGAAGCCGAGGAAGTCGAGCAGGGCGGGCATACCCTGGGCGATGCCGGCGTACATGAAGAGCGTGCCCAGGGTGATGACGAGCGGGTTGACGTCGGTCTTGGCGACGAAGAAGCCGTTGAAGGCGCCGGCGAGGATGCCGACGAGCAACGCGATGGCCAGGGCCACGAAGATGTTGACGCCGGCCACCCAGATGAGGCCCAGGGTGATCGAGGCCAGCCCCATGATCGAGACGCCCGAGATGTCGATGCCCGCGGTGATGATGACCAGGGTGAGCGGAAGGGCGGCGAAGAGGATGTGCGAGAAGTCGAGCGTCGAGTAGAGCAGGTTCTCGAGGTTGAAGAAGACGGGGTTGATCCAGCCCAGCACGAGGATTTCCAGCACCAGCAGCACCGCCAGTGCGAACTCCCAGGTGCGGAAGATGCGGGTCCACTTCACGATGCACCTCCACCGACGTCACCACGGATGCGCGCCTGACGCCGCTGCGACTCGAGCGTGCTGCGGACGCGGTAGTCCACGTAGACGACCGCGAGCAGGATGACGCCCGCGAAGGCGTTGTCCCAGATGCCCGGCACGCCCAGGAAGATGAGCATGCTGTGCACGGCGGTGAGGAAGAGCGCCCCCACGGCCGCCCCCAGGGGGGTGCCCACGCCGCCGGTGAGGCTCACTCCGCCCAGGACGTTTGCGGCGATGGCCTTGAGCTCGAAGCCGTCGGCGGCGTTCATCGAGACGAAGCCGATCTGCGAGGTGAAGACGATCGCGGCCATCGCCGCAAAGACGCCAGCGAGGGTGTAGGCCATGAACTGCGTCGGTCGCACCGGCAAGCCCAGGAGGTAGGCGCCTTCTTCGTTGTCGCCGACCGCGTAGAAGTACCTTGCCGGGCGGGCCCTGAGCGTCCAGTAGGCGGTGGTCGCGATCACCAACGCGGTCAGCCACACGAAGAAGGGAACACCCGCAAAACTCCAGAGGTTGGGTTCCTTGATGCTTTGGGGAAGGTTCTCGATCCAGCTGCCCCCGGTGATGATGCGCATCAGGCCGCGGTAGATTCCGAGGGTGCCGAGCGTCATGATGATGGGCGGAACGCGCAGCATGGTGACGCCGAAGGCGTTGAGCATGCCCGCGAGCGTGCCGGTGGCCAGCGCGGCCACGATGGCCCAGCCCACCGGCCAGCCCAGGTTGAGCGTGGTGCCCAGGACCACCGCCGCCAGCCCGGCGGTGGCGCCCACGGAGACGTCGATGCCGCGGGTGAGGATGACGAACATCTCGCCCAGGGAGATGAGGACGAGGGTGAGGCTGGCGTTGAAGATCTCGACGATCGAGTCGAACTTGAAGAAGTTGGGGTTGAACAGGCCGGTGATGACGATGAGCAGGAGCAAGAGCCCGGTGACCAGGGCTTCGCGGCTGCTGAGCAAGCGTTTCACGAGGCCACCTCCTCGCCCTGGGGTATGCCGAAGGACGCGTCGGTGACGCGCTCGAGCGTGATCGCGTCGCCGGCGAGCTCCTCGGTGATGCGGCCGCGGTACATCACGAGCACGCGGTCGCTGAGGTCCACGATCTCCTCGAGCTCCGAGGAGATGAGCAGCACGGCGACGCCCTCGGCGGTGAGCTGGCGGATGAGGCGGTAGACGTCCTGGCGCGCCGAGGCGTCGATGCCGCGGGTGGGTTCGTCGAGCAGCACCACCCGGGGCTCGCCCGCTAGCGCCTTGGCGAGGACCACCTTTTGCTGGTTGCCGCCGGAGAG
This sequence comes from Thermaceae bacterium, assembly GCA_026985615.1. Lineage (GTDB taxonomy): Bacteria > Deinococcota > Deinococci > Deinococcales > Marinithermaceae > Oceanithermus. Next base: position 24,081 of record JALSQD010000074.1, read on the forward strand.
CGTGCCGGCGATCTGGTTCAGGTCGTTCAACTTGATGTTGAGCGAGCGCACGAAGCGCTCGCCGATGGCGCGTTCCTCACCCGTGGCCAGGAAGAGGCGCCCGAGCCGGTCGAGGATGCTGGCGCTCATGGTGTAGAGGCTGGGCAGGTCGAGGAAGATGCCGTGGGCGTGGCGGTCTTCGGGCACGTAGACCAGGCCGTGGCGCTGGCAGACCGCGGGTGAGCGGCGCGCGAGCGGCAGGCCGTTTACCCGCACCTCGCCGCGGGCATGAGGGTCGATCCCCACGATGGCCTCGCACACCTCGGTGCGGCCCGAGCCCACTAGGCCGGCGAGGCCGAGCACCTCGCCCGCGTGCAGGGTGAAACTGACGCCCGAGAAGGCCTCGCTGCTGAGGCCCTTCACCTCGAGCACCGCCGGTCCCTGCGCTGTGCCGCGCGCTTCGCGGGCGGCGGTTTCTTGCTCGCGCTCCACCACTTCGGGCAGCATCGCACGCACCAGGTCGTGCGGCGTGAGGGCGGAGGAGCGGTCGCTGAGGACGACCACACCGTCGCGCAGCACGCTGATGCGGTCGGCGATCTCCATTACCTCGCCCAGGCGGTGCGAGATGAAGATGAGGCCGATGCCTTGGGCCGCGAGCCTGCGCATGCGGTCGAAGAGGTGTTCGGTCTCGCGAAAGGTGAGCGCCGAGGTGGGCTCGTCGAAGATGAGCACCTGGGCGTTGCGCAAAAGCCCGCGCACGATCTCAAGCAGCTGTTGCTGGGCGATACTGAGGAAAGCGGCTTTTTCGCTCAGGTCCACCTGGAAGCCCAGGCCTTCGAGCAGGGGCTCCACCCGCGCGCGCAGCTCGGCCGGGCTCAGTTTCAGGCCCACCCCCAGGTTCTCGAGCACCGAGAGGTGAGGGAAGACGTGGGGTTCCTGGGGCACCATGTAGACGCCGCGATCGTGGGCGGCCTTGGGCGAGTCGAAGCGCACCGCCTCGCCACGCAGCCGCATTGTGCCGGCGTCGAGCGCGTGGGCCCCCGAGATGATCTTCATGGTGGTCGACTTCCCCGAGCCGTTGCCGCCGAGGAGGGCGTGGATCTCGCCCTCGTGCAGGGTGAAGTCGATCCCCCGCAGCACGGGCACGCCCGCGAAGACCTTCCAAACGTTTTCGAGCTTGAGCAGCGGGGTGCCGTCTCCATGCTCGAGCCCGTTCGGCGCCGTGCGCCCGTCTGGCGGGTGTTCAGAGGCCGCGTCGCCCGGCGCGCCGGGCTCGGCCATCTTCCATACGCGCGGTAAGCGGAGCGCGCCTCCGCTCGGAGGTTTGAATACGACGTTTACCGCATCTATCACGAGGGCCTCCTTGGCTGCGCTGCAAAATCACATATGTCAGCGCTTTGTAACTTATGTGAACATCCTAGGGCCTGCCCCTTTCCGTTGTCAAGGACGATGGTTATGCAAAAAACTCTGCGAATTCTTCGCAATTGTGCGTTCGGGCTGGCGCCGCACGATCGTTAGGCTATAATCACAGATGTGCAGACCGACCGCGCGGTTTCCCTGACCACCAGCGAGCGAAAGCGCAGAAACGACGACGAGCGTCTGGCCTACCTCGCGCGGGTGGCCGCGATGTACTTCGAGGAGTCGCGCACCCAGCAGGAGATTGCCCAGGCGTTGGGGATCTCACGCTCGGGCGTGTCGCGCCTGCTCACCGAGGCGCGCCAGCGTGGCGTGGTGGAGATCGTGATTCACCACCCGTTGCCACGCGCACGCGAGCTCGAGCACGCCCTCACCGCCCGATTCGGCCTCAAGGAGGCCCGCGTCCTAGCGGGCGGGGACGATGGTTACGAGGCGATGTTGCGCCGTCTGGGGCGGCTGGCGGCGCGCTACTTCGAAGACCGCGTCCACGACGGCATGACCATCGGCATCTCCTGGGGCGGCGCGCTCTACGAGATGATCCGTGAGATCCGGCCCCGCGACTACACCAACGTCGAGGTGGTCCAGCTCATCGGGGCTACCGGGGCGGAGGCCACGCCCACCAGCGGGCCCATCCTGGCGCAGCTTTTGGCCGAGCGGCTGCGCTGCCGCAGCTACCAGCTGCATGCGCCCCTGATCGTCGCCGACGAGACCGCGCGGCGCGCCTTACTGGAGGAGCGGCACATCCGCGAGACGCTTGAGCGCGCCCGGCGCGCCGACCTTGCCCTCGTAGGCATCGGCACCACCCGTCAGGGCTACTACAGCCTGGTGCGCGCCGGTTACCTCTCCGAGGGCGACGCCACCCGCATCCGTCAGAGCGGGGCGGTGGGCGACGTTTGCGCCCAGCACTACGACTTCGACGGCCGCTGGCTCGACATCGAGCTCAACCGCCGCGTGATCGGTATCGACCACGAGTCCTTGCGCAACATCGACACGGTCATCGGGGTGGCCGGGGGTTCGGTTAAGGCCCAGGCCATCTACGGCGCGCTAAAGGGCGGCTACGTCAACGTGCTCATCACCGACGAGGGCGCGGCACGGCGCGTGCTGGCGCTCGGGCGCTAGCGCGCGTCCTCGAAGGTCGCTTCCACCCCCTCAAGCACCACGAGCTCACCGCTGTCGAGGTGGTAGCGCACGGCCAGCCCCCGCACCTCGCCGTCCTTCCCCTTGCTCACCACCGGGTCACCGTACAGGTAGGCGTAGTCCTCGCGCTCGACGATGCGCGCGCTGGCGGCGGTCGTCACCCGCCCGTCCTGCTCCAGCCGCACCCCGCCCAGCAGGATCAGAGTTTCGTCGTCCACGTCATAGCGCAGCGTTTCGGCCCTGCCCTCGAGCGGTTTCTCGCCCGTGCGCTCGAGGCGCACCGGCCCGCTGAGCGTCGCCTCGCCCAGGTCGTTGTCGTAGTCCAGCTGCCGGCCCCAGGCGCGGCTCTTGCCCTGGGCGATCTCCACCGCATCGTCGCCGGGCTCGAAGCGGACCTCGAAGCGGTCCTCGTCGGCCAAGTAGCGCGCCTCGCCGTCGCCGAGCAAGATGCGTTCGTAGACGTCTTTGACGCGCTCCACGCTGGCGAGGCGACCGTAGGCGCGGGCGTCCTCGCCAAAGCGCACCAGCGTTCGGTAGGGGGCGGGGTCGTAGATGATGAAGCGGTGGAAAGGGTGTTCTCCCCGTGCTTCGCCTTCGTAGCGGCGCAGCGCCACCAGGTAGGCGCGCCCCGCGTCGTCGGTGCGGTCGCCGTTGTAGGTCGCCCATACGAGCGCGCCCACCTCCAGGCCCTCTTCGATCTGGCTGGCCGCGTCCCACCAGAAGGCCCGTCCCTCCACCTCGGCGGTGCGTTCCTCGACCTTCAAAGCGGTCAGCTCGCCGATGAGCACGTCCAGATACTCGATCACGAAGACGTCGCTGACGTCGTCGGGGCTCGTCTTGATGGCGACGATGGACTTGCCCTCGCGCTCGAGCTCCACCTGGGGGCAGGTGGCGCAGTCCTCGCTCTCCTGCGTCGCCCAGCCAAGCGCGAGTGCGAGGGCGATGAAGAGGCCCAATGCGCCCCTACTCGTCAACCTTCTTGAACTCCTCGACCGGTAGGGTGAAGGGCTTGCGGTAGACCTGCACCCGGTGCTTGTTGACGTTGTGCAGCAGGGTGCCGCCGGAGGTCTTGAAGCCTTCGGCCTCGTTGACGCTGCGTGCGGGCTTGCCGATGACGATGGCCTCGCCCGTCTCGTCGTCGTAGTAGAGGGCGTCGCCGGTGGTGGTGATCTCACCGTCCAGCAGCGTCACCCCGCCGGTGGCGATGAGTTTCTTGCTGCGGGTGAGGCTGCGCACCTCGGGGGCGGTGATGACCAGCTCGCCGCCCTCGCGCTCGCGCACCAGCTTGACCTCGCCCGACTTCACGGTAAAGACGGCCAGCCCGCGTTCTTCCTCGTAGTAGACGTCGTCGGCCCAGCCCTTCTGGTTGCCGTTGGTGAGCACCACGTCGCCCGAGGAGGTCGAGATGTCGGTGTCCACGTCGAAGCTCATCGTCTGCGACTCGACGTCCACCGGGTCCTCGCCTTCCTGGGCGGGTTCCTGATGCATCTTCGCCGGACCCTGGAGCACCCCCAGGCCGGTGGCCTCGGAGTAGACCAGGCTGGGGCCGCGGGCAGTAAGGCGGCCGCGGGTGACGACCACGCCCCCCTCGAAGGTGGCCTTGCGTTCACCTTCGGCTTCCTGCATGCTCTTGCCCTCGGGCGCTTCCAGCACCGCCTTGCGCGCCCGGATCTCCAGGTCGCCCACCGTGCCCACGATGCCGTCGGGGCGGTTGCTCTCATAGACCCAGGGGCCGTAGCGCAGGTTACCGCTGCGGCGGCCGTCCTCGTAGCTGATCTTGATGATGCGCGCACCTCCGGCGGCGGCCAGCGCGAGGCCGAGCGCGAGCAGGATCGCGAGCGTAGGTTTCGAAAGCCGGGTCATGGGTTGCACTCCTTTACGTTGTCCATCTCCACGATGTCTTCTCCGTTCGTCCACGAGGCGTCTTCCAGCTGGAAGTCCGAGCGAAATTGTTCGCCGCGAATCGAGATCCCCGGTCCCTTCAGCGTAAACGTTGGCGCGAAGAAGCCCTGGTTCTGGCGGATGCGCACCGGTGGCTCGCCCTCGCCGCCCAGCTGGATCTGGTAACACTCCCGCGGAATCTCGATCTCGGCGTAGGGCATGGTCAGGTCGTCGTTGCGGTCGATGGTGACCTCGGGGGCGCTCAGCGTCAGGTCGAGCTCCCCGTCGACGTAGCGCGCTCCCTCTTCCAGGTTGGTGGCCACCGAGGTCTGCCGGGCGGGGTTGTTTTCGATGCGCCCGGCGTAGAAGACCCACTCGGCCTTGGGGTCGGACTTGGGGTAGAGGCGCAGCGTGACCCCTTCGAGCACGACCCCCTTCTCGCGCGGCGGCGGCGTTTGTACCGGAAGGTGCGCGAAGTAGTAGGAGGTCGCGGCGATGGCGAGCAGCATCAAGAGCGCAAAGCGGGTCACGCCTTCAGGCTAAGCGCGGACGCACTGAAAAGCGTGAAGCCCGTATAGTAGTGGCGTGGACGAGGGGTGCAACGAACGGCACCTGATCGCGCGGTACTTTCCCGGCACGCCGCCCGAGCTCTGGCCGGCGGGGGAGGTGCTCTACTACCGCGACGAGGAGGGCCGCATCGTGCTCCGGGAGGACCCCTGGGAGCTCCGCTTCGTTCCCGTGGAGCGCGTGCCGGGCGCGCGCCCGGTGCTATGCGACGCCTGCCGGCGCCAGCTTGCCTGGAACCAGGTGGTGCTGGCCCGGGCCGAGGTGGCGGGCGACGGGCCCGTGCGCTACGTCTACCGGAGCTTCTGTGAGGATACCGAGGCCTGCGCCGCCTGGGCGCGGCCGGAATATTTGAGGGAAATCCTGGCGCGCGTTATACTGCACTGACAGACCCAGGGCTCCCCTGGGTTTTTCCAGGTCAGGAGGAGGCCGTATGGCACGTGAAGTCAAACTGACGAAGGCCGGGTACGAGCGTTTGCAGCAGGAACTGGCCGAAGAAAAGAAGCGCCTGGAAGAGGCCACCCGCATTCTCCAGGAGCAGATGGAGAGTTTCGAGGACTACGAGGACTCGGGCCTGGAGGAGGCCAAGCGCGAGAAGGCGCAGATCGAGGCGCGCGTGGACGCGCTGGAGGACATTCTCCACCGCGCGGTCATCATCGAGAGCGCCGAGGGCGACAAGGTCACGTTGGGCTCGGTCGTGGTCGTGCAGGACGAGAAGACCGGTGAGAGCCTGACGCTGCAGATCGTCGCGCCGGCCGAGGCCACCGTGCTCGAGGAGCCCATGCGCGTATCCGACGAGTCCCCGCTGGGCAAGGCGCTGCTTGGCCACAAGGAGGGCGATAAGGTGCGCGTGGACACGCCCGGCGGAAAGCGCCGCTACCGTATCCTTTCCGTAGGCGCCTGAGGCTCATGCGCGAACCCAGCGATCAGACCCAGCAGCGCCTGCGCAACCTCGAGGCCCTGGTCGAGGCGGGCTTCGAGCCCTTCCCGTACCGCTACGAGAAGACCCACGACGCCCAAGACATTCTGCGTGCGCACGAGGGCGCGCCGCCCGAGTCCGAGTGGCCCGACGAGACCGTGCGCCTGGCCGGGCGGTTGGTGAGCCTGCGCCGCATGGGCAAGGTGACCTTCGCCCACCTCCTCGACGAGAGCGGGCGCATCCAGCTCTACCTGAGCCGCGACGCCACCGAGCAGTACCGCCTCCTCAAGAAGCTCGACATCGGGGACTTGGTGGGGGTCGAGGGGCACGTCTTCACGACCCGCACCGGTGAGATCACGGTCTTCGTCAAGAAGTGGACGCCGCTGGTCAAGGCGCTCCGGCCGCTGCCCGACAAGTGGCACGGTATCAAGGACAAGGAGGTGCGCTACCGTCAGCGTTACCTCGACCTGATTGTGAACCCCGAGGTGCGCGAGGTCTTCAAGCGCCGTGTACGCATCGTGCGCTACATCCGCGACTTCCTCGAGGCGCGCGATTTCCTCGAGGTCGAGACGCCTGTGATCCTCCAGACCGCCGGGGGTACCGAGGCGCGCCCCTTCAGGACCTATCACAACGCCCTGGATCACGAGTTCGAGCTGCGCATCTCGCTTGAGCTCCCGCTCAAGAAGCTCCTCGTGGGCGGTTACGAGCGGGTCTTCGAGATCGGCCGCGTCTTCCGCAACGAGGGCATCGACGCCCAGCACAACCCCGAGTTCACCATGCTCGAGGCCTACTGGGCCTACGCCGATTACAACGACATGGCCGCCCTGGTCGAGGAGCTCCTCAGCGGGCTGGTACGCGAGCTCTACGGCAGCGAGACGATCACCTACCAGGGCCGCGAGATCAGCTTCAGGACGCCCTTCAAGCGCATCTCCTTTGTGGAGGCGCTCAAGGAAAAGTCGGGCATCGACTTCGACCCGCTCGACCTAGAGCGCCTGCGCATCTGGGCCGACGCCAAGCACCCCGAGCTCATCGACGTGCCCAGCTACAAGCTGCTTGACAAACTCTTCGAGATTTACGTCGAGGACGAGCTGCACGACCCCACCTTCGTCTACGACTTCCCCGCGGCCATCAGCCCGCTGGCCAAGAAGCACCGCTCCAAGCTCGGTCTCACCGAGCGCTGGGACCTCTTCACCGCCGGGATGGAGCTGGCCCCGGCCTACTCCGAGCTCAACGACCCCCTCGACCAGCGCGAGCGTTTCGCCGAGCAGGCGCGCCGGCGCGAGGGGGGCGACGAGGAGGCCCACAAGTACGACGAGGACTTCCTCACTGCGCTCGAGCACGGCATGCCGCCGGCGGCGGGCCTGGGGCTCGGCATCGACCGCCTGACCATGATCCTGACCGATCAACCCACGATCCGCGACGTCATCCTCTTCCCGCTGCTCAAGCCGCGGGCGGAGGGCGCGACCGACGAGGGCGAGGAGGCCGAGCAGGGCTAGCCTGAAAACGGCACGCACCGGGGGCGCTGCGGCGGCGGCGCCCCCGTTTCCTTCGTAATGGGCGCTGGGACATACGCCCAGACCTCCCCGGCTAAGCTGCCGGTATAGGAGGTGAACGTGCTCAAGCCGCAGGTGGAGATCGAGCATCTTCGCGTTCGTGTGCGCGGTCCACGCTCCACTGTCGAGAAGATCGCCGACCGGCTGATGTCGGCGGACTACCCCTACAGCCTAAACGGCAGCCTGACGGGGGAGCGGTACGCCGAGTTCATCGTGACCTTCGACGGCATCACCGAGGCGCAATGGTTCGCGGGGATCGCTAGCGATCAGCTGATGGGGGAAGCGCTGGCCGAGCCCGATGTGGAGTAATTCAGCCCAGGTCGTCTGTTTCGCCCAGCGCACGCTGGGCCAGTTTCTTTCCGGTGGGGGTTGCTGCTAGGCCGCCCTCGCCCGTTTCTTTGAGCTCCGGGGGCAGCAGGCGGCCGATGCTGGCCATGGCGAGCACGACTTCGTCGGCGGGGATGGGGCTTTCGATGCCGGCGAGGGCCTGCTGGGCGGCGCTGACCGCGTGGACGGCGTAGAAGCCGTTGCGCATGACACAGGGCACCTCCACGAAGCCGCCTACGGGATCGCAGACGAGGCCGAGGGTGTTCTGCAGGGCCAGCCCGGCGGCGTGCACTGCCTGGGCGGCGGTGCCCTCCAACAGCTCCACCACTGCGGCCGCGGCCATGGCTGCGCTCGAGCCGATCTCCGCCTGGCAGCCGCCGCTGGCGCCGGCGATGAAGATGGTGCGGCTGATCGCCTGCCCCACGCCCGCGGCCAGCACGGTGGGCATGAGCAGCCGTTCCTCGGGGATGCCTAGGTGGTCGGCGACGCCGAAGAGCGCTCCCGGCAGCGTGCCCGCGCTGCCGGCGGTGGGCGCGGCGACGATCCGGCCCATGCGCGCGTTCTCCTCGTTCACGGCCATGGCGTAGGCCTGCACCCGTTTGAGCAGGGGGGCTTGCAGCCGGTCTTCGGCCTCCCACAGCGTGGCCGCGTTCCAGCCCACCATGCCCGCTACGCTGGGTGCCTTGGTGGCGAGGCCGCGTTCGATGGCCGCGCGCATCACTCCCAGCCGCTCGCGCAGGGGCTCGAGCACCGCCTCGGCCGAGCGGCCCGAGGCGGCCATCTCGGCTTCGAGCACGCAGGACGATGGGGCTTCTGGGCAGCGGGCGAGCTGGCGCAGGGTGAGGTCCATGCACCCAGTTTAGTCAGGCGAGGCTGGCGAGCAAGCGTTCGGCGGCCTGGCGCCCGTCGCGCACGACCTCGGGTAGCCCCACGCCGCGGTAGGCCGCGCCGATGAGCTCGAGCCCGGGCCAGCGCCCCAGCGCCTTCTCGATCTCGGCGACGCGCTCGAGGTGACCCACGGTGTACTGTGGCATACCCCTGGGCCAGCGGAAGGTCCAGGTCCGTTGCGGCCACGGTTCGAAGCCAAGAAGCCTCGCGAGGTCCGCGAGCGCGGCCTTTTCCAGCTCCTCCTCGCTGCCGTCGGCCGCTTCGCCCGAGAAGTAGGCGCGCACGAGCAGCTTGTCCGCGGGCGTGCGGTTCGCCCATTTGCGGCTGAGCCAGGTGAAGCCACGTGCGGCGAAACCCTCGCCTGCGGCGATAAGGACGCCGTGGCCTCTTGGCGGCGGAACCGCGTCCGCCTCGAGGGCGAAGGTCACTGTGGCGGCGCTGCCGTAGGGAATACTCCGCAGGATGCGGGCCAGCTCGCGGTCTAGCGGTTCGAGTACCGCCGCCGCCGCGGGCGCGGGCGTGGCGAGCACCACCGCGTCGAAGCGCTCGGTGCCCCAGGGGCCAAAGAGGTACCAGCCCTTTTCCTCGCGATCGGCGCGCTCGACCGGCGACTGCATCCGCCAGCGCACTCCCGGGGTCTGTTCCTGGATGGCCCGCGCCACCTCGCCCAGCCCCCCGGAGAGCGAGGCGAAGAGCCCCCCGCCCTCGCGGCTTCCCTTGCGCTTGCGCATCGCCGCCAGCGAGCCAAGGATGAGTGAGCGGTGCTTGCGCTCCAGCTCCTTGAGCATGGGAAAGGCGGCCAGCGTCGAAAGCTCGTAGGGGTCGCCGCCATAGATGCCGCCGGTCAGGGGCGCGGCCAGGTTGCGCCAGACCTCGCGCCCCAGCCGCCGTTCGATGAAGGCGCCAAAGGGCTCGTCGCCCTCGGGCCCGCGGGGCAAAAAGAGGTCCAGCCCGGCACGCAGCTTGCCGGCGGGGGAGAGCAACGGCGTGGTCAGCAACGGCCCGAAGCGCGAGGGGATGACCACGTTGAGCCCCTCGGGTAGTGGGTGGCCGCGCCCGCCCTTGTAGATGAGCGCGGCGGGTTTTGCGGGCTGGGTTCCGACTACGCGGTCTTCCAGACCCAGCTCGCGCACGAGCTGGAGGAACCAGGGCTTGTAGCGCACCACCGCGTCGGGGCCGCCCTCAAGCCGGTAGGGACCGTCGGAGAGCGAGCGCACCTTGCCGCCCAGGTGGTCCGAGGCCTCGAAGAGGCTCACCTCGAGCGCCCTGCCCGCCTCCCGCGCGCCGCGGTCGAGGTAGTAGGCGGCGGCGAGCCCGGCCATGCCGCCCCCGACCACGGCCACCTTTTTCACGCCCCGGCCTCCTGCCAGGCAGCCTGGGCCAGGTCGGCAAGGACGCGCACGTAGTCTTCGTCGTCGTTGAGGCTGGCCGCGCGCACCAGGTGCATGCCCAGCTCGCGGGCGGTCTGCTGGGCCTCGTAGTCGAGGTCGTAGAAGACCTCGAGGTGGTCGGCGGGGAAGCCTACTGCGGCCACCACCGCCTCGCGAAAGCCCTCTTCCGCCGCGGCGCGCAGCGCGTCGTTGATGTCGGGCCCGAGCCAGGCCTCCTCGGTGCGGCCGGCCGACTGCCAGGCCACGCGTGCGTGCCGGATCCCAAGCAGCCGGGCTACGTGCTCCGCGGTCGTGCGCACCTGCCGTTCGTAGACCCCGCCGTCAGCCTCGGCGGCGCGGAGGGGGATCGAGTGGGCGGTGAAAAAGACCGCCGCCTGCCCGGGGTCGCGCACCCGCCACAGCGCGGCTACCACGCGCCGCGCCACCGCCGTGACGTAACCGGGGTGGGCGTAATAGTCCTGTACGAAGTGGACCTCGAAGGGTTCGCCCAGCTCGGCCAGCGCCAGATCGAGCCGCTCGCGGTACTCGGCGATCGAGCGCAGCGAATAGTGCGGCGCCGCCACCAGCGCCACGGCGCGCTCTACGCCGTCCTCGGCCATCTGCCGCACCGCCCCGGCGATGTAGGGGGCGTTGTGCTTCGCGCCTACGTAGACGCGGGCGTCGCCCCGGGGCTCGCGCGGGGGCGGGGCCGCGCGCAGTCCCGCAGGGTAGCGGTTCTGGCGCAGATTCAGCTCAGCCTCGAGCCGGCGCGCGAGCGAAAAGGTGATCTCGTTGAGCGGGCTCTTGCCGATGAGCTCGTAACGTTCCACTAGCTCCTGCAAGAGCTCGGGCGTGGGCGGGCGACCGTGGCGGATGTCGGTGTAGTAGGCCTCGATCTCCGAGGGGCGGTAGGGGGTGCCGTAGTACATCAAGAGGACGTTCACGCGGGCACCTCGCTCTTCTCGTGCACCCAGTCCACAGCCTTGCGCACCGCGTCGGGTGGGGTGCCGGGGAGGATGCCGTGGCCCAGGTTGAAGATGTGCCCGGGGCGGCCGGCGTTGGCGGTGAGGACCGCCTCGATGCCGCGCTCGAGCGCCGCGTCGGGCGCAAAGAGGAGCGTGGGGTCGAGGTTGCCCTGGACCGGACGGCTTCCCAGCCGGTCGCGCGCCCAGTCGAGGGGCGTGGTGGTGTCCATCCCGATGACGTCTCCCCCGGCTGCGGCCATAGAGGCCAGCAGGTGCATCGTCTGGGTGCCGAAGTGGATAACAGGCGCTCCGAGTCCGGCGAGCCCCTGGAAGAGCCGCTTCATGTGCGGCGCCACGAAGCGCTCGTAGTCGTAGCGGGTGAGTCGTCCTACCCAGCTGTCGAAGACCTGAAGTGCGTCGGCTCCGGCGCGAGCCTGCGCCGAGAGGTACTCGATCATCGCGTTGGTGAGCGCCTTCATCAGCAGGTGCCAGGCCTCTTCCTCGGCGTACATGAAGGACTTCACCCTGACGAAGTTGCGGCTGGGCCCGCCCTCCACCAGGTAGCTCGCGAGGGTGAAGGGCGCGCCCGCGAAGCCGATGAGGGGCACCTCCAGCTCGTCCTTGAGGATTCGGATCGCCTCGAGCACGAAGGGGGTATGGGCCTCGGCCGAGAAGAGGTGGATGCGCCGTACGTCGTCTGCGCTTTCGATGGGGTTGTGAATGACCGGTCCGCGCCCTTCCACGATGTCGAGGTCGAAGCCCATGCCGTAGAGCGGGGTGGTGATATCGGCGAAGAGGATGGCCGCGTCCATGCCGAACTGGCGGATGGGAAGAAGCGTGACCTCGGCGGCGACCTCCGGCTGGCGGACGATATCCGGTAGGGTGTAGCGTTCACGGATCTTGCGGTATTCCGGCTGGTAGCGCCCGGCCTGACGCATCATCCATACGGGGGTGTAGGGGGTGGGTTGGCCACGTGCGGCGCGCAGGAAGGTGTCGTTCACGCGAACGATTTTAACCGCCCAAGATGGGAAAGCAACAAGACTACGTGGTAATTTATGCGCCAGGCTGCCACAATGAAAGGCGTGAAACTAGGCCTCATCGGTGACCCCGTGAACCACTCCCTCAGCCCCGTGATGATGCGCGCGGCGTTGCGTGCGCTCGGGCTCGAGGGCGACTACCACCTGCTGCATACCCCTGCGCGCCTCTTGGGTGAGCGCCTGGACGAGGTGCGCATGGACTTTCGCGGCGTCAACGTGACCGTGCCCCACAAGCGTCGGGTGATGGAACGCCTGGACGCGGTGGAGCCGGAGGCGCGGCAGGTGGGGGCGGTGAACGTGATCGTGAACGAAGGCGGCCGCCTCGTCGGTCACAACACCGACGCTACCGGCTTCTACCGCGCGCTCGAGCGCGCGGACGCCCTGCCCGGTGAGGCGCTCGTACTGGGCGCGGGCGGCGCGGCGCGCGCCGTCGTGCACGCGCTGGTGAGCGCGGGCTGGCTCGTGGGGGTGCACAACCGCACGCTCGAGCGGGCCCAGCGGCTGGTCGAGGAGCTGGGCGGCTGGCTGGTCGTGCCCGGCAAGCTCGAGAAGGCGGTGCGCCGCACTCCCATGCTCATCAACGCCACCTCGGTGGGCCTCGGCGACCCTGACGCCTCGCCGCTGCCCGAGGGCTGGCTGCCCGAGGCGGGTGTGGTGGTTGACCTCGTCTATGCCCCGCTGGAAACACGGCTTTTACGCGAGGCTCGCGCCGCCGGCCTGCACACCCTTGACGGGCTGGGCATGCTGCTGGGGCAGGGGGCGCTGGCCTTCGAGCTCTGGACCGGCCGCCCTGCCCCGGAAGCGACGATGGAGGCGGCCTTGCGAGAGGAGGCGATGCGGTGGAAGCCCTGACCTCGGCGTTGCTCGTCTTCGCGTTGCGCCTGCTCGACGTACCGCTCTCGACCGTACGCATGCTCTACATGGTGCGGGGGCAGCGGGGCGCGTCTGCGGCGCTGGCGTTCTTTGAGTCGCTCATCTGGCTCTTCGCCATCACCCGGGTCTTCAGCCACCTCTCCTCACCGGCGCAGTACCTGGGCTGGGCCGCGGGCTTCGCCGTGGGTACGGCGCTGGGCATGGCGGTGGAGGGCTGGCTGGCGCCGGGTCACGTGCTCCTGCGCATCATCACCCGCGACCCCGCGGACGAGCTCGTCGAACGCCTGCGGGCGGCGGGCTACGGCGTGACGCGGGTGGACGGCCAGGGACGCGAGGGCCCGGTGGCCCTGCTCTACGTGGTCGCGCCGCGACGGGCGCTGCGCGACCTTATCGCGCTTATCGAACGCGAGCGCCCCGAGGCCTTCATCACCGTGGAGCACACCCACCGGGCGCGTGGCGGTCACCTGGAGGAGCGTCCGCGCTGGGCAGGGGTGCGCAAATGAGTGCTCAGGGGGTGCTGCGGACTTTGGCCGAGCCGGCGGGCTACGAGGAGGAGATCAAGAAGAGCCGCTTCGTCTGCTACGCCGCCCGCGCCGACGACACGGAGGAAGCGCGTCTCTTCCTTGAGTCGGTGCGCGACCCGAACGCGACCCATAACGTTTGGGCTTACAAGATCGGCCCCAGTTACCGCTTTTCTGACGACGGCGAACCCGGAGGCACCGCGGGCCAGCCGCTGCTGCGGGCCATCGAGGGGCACGGCCTTGATCACGTGATCGTGGTGGTGACGCGCTACTTCGGCGGCATCAAGCTGGGCGCGGGCGGGCTGGCGCGGGCCTACGGCGGGGTGGCGGCGGAGTGCTTGCGGCGGGCGCGGGTGCTTGAGGTCCACCCCACGGGGCGGTTCGTGCTCGAGCTTCCCTACACCGACGCGGCCCGGCTCTACCCGTTGCTCGTCGAGCACGGAGTGCGCAAGCTGGGCGAGGGCTACGCTCCCGAGCGGATCGTGTGGGAGGTGGAGGTGCGGCTCGACCGGGTAGAGGCGTTCGAGCGGGCGCTGCGCGATGCCAGCCGCGGCGAGGCGCGCTTGCGCCCGTTAGAATGAGCCGCGTGGAGCAACAGGGCCTCTTCGACCGTCGCCCCAAGCGGATCGTGCTCATAGACGGGCACCACCTGGCCTTTCGCAACTACTACGCCCTCAAGGACGCGGGCCTGACCACCAGCCGCGGCGAGCCGGTGCACGCAGTCTATGGCTTCGCGCGTACGCTACTCAAGCTCCTGCGCGAAGACGGTGACTGCGTCATCGTCGTCTTCGACGCGCCGGGGCCTAGCTTTCGCCACGAGGCCTTCGCCGACTACAAGGCGCAGCGGGAGGCACCCCCCGAGGACTTCCAGCCCCAGCTTGAGCGGATTAAGGAGCTGGTGGACCTTTTGGGGCTGGTGCGACTGGAGGTGCCCGGGGTCGAGGCCGACGACGTGCTGGCCACGCTCGCCAAGCGCGCCGAGCGCGAGGGTCACGAGGTGGTCATCCTCACCAGTGACCGCGACACCTACCAGCTCCTCTCCGAGCGGGTACACGTCCTCACCCCCGAAGGCCGCGAGATCACGCCCGAAATCCTGGTAGAGAAGTACGGCGTCACCCCCGAGCAATGGGTGGACTTTCGCGCCCTCACCGGCGACGCCTCCGACAACATTCCCGGCGTCAAAGGTATCGGCGCCAAGACCGCGGCCAAGCTGCTCGCGGCCTGGGGCAGCCTCGACACGATCTACGACCGTCTGGAGGAGGTAACCCCGCCAGGGGTGCGGAAGAAGCTCGAAGCGGACAAAGACGCGGCTTTCTTCTCGCGCGAAATTTCACGAATGCGCACCGAGGTGCCCCTCGAGGTCGATCTGGCCGGCTGCCACCGGCGTGAGCCCGATGAGGCGGCGCTGCGAGCCTTCCTGCAGGCGCTCGAGTTCGGCTCGCTCATGCGCGAGCTGGGCCTGATCGCCTCAGCCCAGGCCGAACCTGCCGACTGGCCGCCGCCTGGGCCGGCCTGGCTTGGCTACGTCCTCGAGCCCGATGCCCCCATGTGGGGGGCGCTCGAGGGGCTGGCCGCAACCTGGGAAGGCCGCTTAGCTGAGGGGCCGTCCAGTCCCGACGAGCTTGCCCGCTTCGAGCGACTCGACGCCATCGGTGCCAAGGACCTCACCGTCTACGCGATGCGCCAGGGTGTGTCGGCCCGCCCTGGCGACGATCCGCTACTGCTCGCTTACCTTTACGACCCCAGTAACAACCGCCCCGACTCCACCGTGCGCCGCTACGGCGCGGGTGACTGGGAACCGCGGGCGGCCACGCGCGCGTTGGCTGCCGCAGCGTTGTGGCAGACGGTGCGCGAGCGCCTCGAGGATGAAGAGCGGCTCTTGCGGCTCTACCGCGAGATTGAGCAGCCGCTCCAAGGTGTGCTCGCGTGCATGGAGCACCGCGGCATCCGCCTGGACGTGCCCTACCTGCAGGCCCTCTCAAAGGAGCTCGAGGCCGAGCTCGAACGCATCGAGGCTGAGGTCCACCGCCTTGCGGGTCACCTCTTCAACCTCAATTCGCGCGACCAGCTCGAAACCGTCCTCTACGACGAGTTAGGGCTCACCCCCAGCCGTCGAACCGCCAAGACCGGTAAGCGATCCACCTCGGCGAGCGCGCTCGAGCAGCTGCGTGACGCCCACCCCATCGTCGAGCGCATTCTCCAGTTCCGCGAGCTGGCCAAGCTCAAGGGCACCTACCTCGACCCGCTGCCGCGTATGGTCCACCCTGAGACGGGCCGCCTCCACACCCGCTTCCACCAGACGGGCACGGCCACCGGACGGCTGTCGAGCTCCGACCCCAACTTGCAGAACATCCCCATCCGCACCGAGATAGGCCGGCGCATCCGCAAGGGCTTCGTCGCCGCCGAGGGGCACCTGCTGGTGGTCGCCGATTACTCGCAGATCGAGCTCCGGGTGCTTGCCCACCTCTCGGGCGACGATAACCTGATCCGCGTCTTCCGGGAGGGGCGCGACATCCACACCCAGACTGCCGCCTGGATGTTCGACGTCGACCACGACGCGGTGGACCCCTTCCAGAGACGCGCGGCCAAGACCGTCAACTTCGGCGTGCTTTACGGGATGAGCGCCCACCGGCTCAGCCGCGAGCTTGGCATCGCCTACGGCGAGGCCCAGGCCTTCATCGATCGCTACTTCGACTCCTACCCGGGCGTGCGCCGATTCATGGAGCGGGTGCTTGCAGAGGCGCGCGAGCGCGGCTACGTGGAGACGCTCTTCGGCCGCAGGCGCTACGTGCCCGAACTCAACGCCCGCGCCCGCAACGTGCGTGAGGCGGCGGAGCGGGTGGCCTTCAACATGCCGGTGCAGGGGACCGCCGCCGACCTCATCAAGCTGGCGATGGTGCGGCTCGTACCCGAGATCGAGCCGCTGGACGCAGCGCTGTTGCTACAGGTACACGACGAGCTCGTGATCGAGGCGCCCGCCGACCGCGCCGAGGCCGTGGCCGACCGGGTGCGCGAGGTGATGGGCGGTGCGTGGGAGCTAAAGGTTCCGCTTGAAGTCGAGGTGGGCATCGGTGCGAACTGGCTCGAGGCCAAGTGAATCAGCCGCGACCGTGGTCGCGGCTGATTGGCGGGGCTGAGTACTTAGCCGTTGGCGTCGTCGCGCTCCTTGTTGACGAAGAGCGCCCGTTCGATCTGGCTGTAGAGGGTATAAGCCTGATCGAGTAGCGTATTGGCCTTTTCGAGGTCGCCGGCCTTCTTCGCGGCCACCGCGTCCGCCAGCGTCTGGTAGAGCTTGGTCTGCTGGTCGGTGATGGCCTGGTCGGGATGGTCTTCAAGCCACTCGGCGACCGCGCTGTCCTCCGCGGCGATCAGTTCGGGTTCGGGACCAGAGCCTTCGATGAACGCCGCCACGGCCTCGATGTACTGAAAGTGTTTGAGGATTGCGAGTTCGATTTCCATGGCTCCGATCTGGCGCTAGAGCACCTGGGCGAGTTGGCGGGCATGCTCTTGAGCTTCGAGCCGAACGAGCCCCAGGTTCGAGCCCGAGGGCATGGTGATCGCCAGCACGGCCTTATCGCCGATGGCGTAGGCGATGAAGTAGGCGCTGTCGCCTAGCACCACCGTCTCGGTCAGGTTGCCCAGGTGGCTGGTGGTGGCGATGCGCTTGCCCAGACCGTGCGCCGTGGCCGCCATGGCCGCGAGGCGGGCAGAGTTCTCGCTCCCGCCCAGCTGTGCGATGGAGAGGCCGTCGCCGCTTGCGACGATGACCTCCTGCAGTTCGGGCAGGGCCCCCTTGAGTTGGTTGAGGATGCCTTCGATCTGTTCTTGTTTCGACATGCTTTCTCCTTTCGCGGCGCACGGTCGCAGCACCGCGGGCGTGCGGTCCGCTCGGGGCACGGCTGGGTTGTGGTTTGGAGTTTCTCCCCGCGCAGGGGAGAGGTTGCTGCGCCCAGCAGGTGAGGATACCCTGGGTGGGTACCCCATGACCCCTCGGAGCATCATTGTACGTTGAGGCTGTTAAATCATTATAAAAATATTAACCGTTAGTGCGCCCGACCTTAGCGACCTATGGCGGTGGTAACCTGTTTGGCATGGAACGGCGATTCTTCGGTACGGACGGCATCCGCGGCCGCGCGGGCGAACCTCCGCTGACGCCTGAGTTCGTGTTGCGGTTGGGGCAGGCGGCCGGTTCGGTCCTGCGCGAGAACGCGGCCCGACCCACCGTCTTGATCGGAAAGGATACCCGCGAATCGGGCGACCTGCTGGAGGCGGCGCTGGCCGCGGGGCTCCTCAGCCAGGGGGTGGTGGTAGAGCACCTGGGCGTGCTGCCCACGCCCGCGGTAGCCTACCTATCCTCCGTGCTCGAGGCCGACGCCGGGGTGGTGATCTCGGCCAGCCACAACCCTTACCAGGACAACGGCATCAAGTTCTTCGGCCCCGGCGGGACCAAACTCTCCGACGAGGCCGAGCTCGAGATCGAACGACGGCTCGAGGGCGCTTTTGCGATCCGCGACATCGGTACTGTGCGCAATCACCATGAGGCCGAGCGCCTCTATACCGACCGCCTGGTTCACTTGGGTCCGCGGCTCGACGGCTTGCGCGTCGCTATGGACACCGCCAACGGTGCCACCTACCGCGTCGCCCCGCGCGTTTTACAGCGGCTGGGTGCCGAGGTCTTCGCGATCTTCAACACCCCTGATGGACGCAACATAAACAAGGGCTGCGGCTCCACCCACCCCGAGCTGCTGCAGCGCGTCGTACGCGAGGGGGGATTCGACGTGGGCGTGGCCTTCGACGGTGACGGCGACCGCGTGATCCTGGTCGACGCCAAGGGGCGCATCGTTCACGGCGACCACGTACTCTACATCAACGCTCTGGTGCGCGGTGAGCCGCTGGTGGTAGGTACGGTGATGAGTAACCTGGGACTTGAGCGCGCGCTCAAGCGCCGCGGCGTCGAGTTCGTGCGCACGCCGGTGGGTGACCGCTATGTCTACGAGGCGCTGCGCGAGCGCGGCGGCCGGCTCGGCGGCGAGCAGAGCGGGCACGTTCTCTTCCTCGACCACCTGCCCACCGGCGACGGCCTCCAGACCGCGCTCCTTACCCTAGATGCGGTGCAGCGTTCTGGGCGGTCGCTCGAGACCTGGGTGGACGAGCTCACCCTCTACCCCCAGCGCCTGGTCAACGTGCGTGTGCGCGACAAGGAGGCGGTTATGGCCCTCCCCGAGCTTGCGGCCTGGATCGCCGAGGCCGAGGGTCGGCTCGGTGAGGGCCGGATCAATGTGCGTCCCTCGGGCACCGAGCCGCTCGTGCGCATCATGGTCGAAGCCCCCGACCCCGAGCGCGTAGACGAGGCGATCGACTGGCTGCGCGAGCGGATTTCCGCGGCGGTAGAATGAACCCGCGGCTTCGGGCCGCAGGAGGCCAGCCATGGGCCACAAGACCCTGACGCGCTTAGAGCTGCGCGTCGCCCGGGCACTGAACGAGATCGTTCACGAGATGAAGGACCCACGCCTGCCCATCGTGGTGACCATCGAGCGCGTTCGCCTGAGCCCGGACCTCTCTCAGGCCCGGGTGCTTGTGAGCGCGATCGAGCGCCCCGAGGAGACGGTTGAGATCCTCAATCGCGCCCACCACTACCTCCAGGACGAGCTGGCCCACACGCTCGAGCTGCGCCGGATTCCCCGGCTGCGCTTCTTTGCCGACCGTGGCGAGGTGATCGAATGGTGAGCCGCAGCGTGCTGGAGGTGCGCTATGCCGAGACCGATCAGATGGGCGTGGTGCACCACGGCGCCTACGTGCCCTGGCTTGAGGTGGGACGCGTCCACTGGTTGCGCGCTGCGGGGGTGGAGTACGCCGAGTTCGAGCGCGAGGGGCTCTTCTTCCCAGTGGTGGAGCTTGAGTTGCGCTACCGGCGCGCGCTGCGTTTCGGCCAGGAAGTTGAGGTGCGCACCCGCCTGGCCGAGCTAGCAAGCCGTCGCCTCGTCTTCGCCTACGAGGTCGCGCCCCTTGGGGGCGAGCTCGCTGCCGTGGGCCGAACCGCGCATGTTCTCCAGGACGCGAACGGCCGCGTCCGCCGTCTTCCCGCGGCGCTCTACGACCTCTTGCAGCCGTTACGCGAGTCGCATACTTGAGTGTGTTATACTAAAGGTGCTCCGCACCTGAGGGAGCTTTCTGCATGGACGCTTTTGAACTCTTCGAACGCCACGTCAATCCAGGTCTTGCCGGTCTCTTGCGCTTCACAGGCCTCGACGTCGTCGAGGACCATGCCGAAGGCGTCTACGTCTGGGACACCTCAGGTCGCCGCTACCTCGACTTTCTGGGGTTGTACGGCACCCTGAACCTGGGCCACCGCCATCCGCGTGTGGTCGAGGCGGTGAAGCGCCAGCTCGACCGCATGCCCATGTCGGTGCGCGTCATGATCTCCGAGCCCACCGCGCGCCTGGCGGAGCGTCTGGCCGAGATCACCCCCGGCGACCTTTCCATGAGTTTCTTCGGCAACTCCGGTGCCGAGGCGGTGGAGGCGGCCTTCAAGCTGGCTCGCATCCACACCGGCAAGCCGGAGATCGTCACCACCGAGCGCGGTTTCCACGGTAAGACCCTGGGAGCCCTCTCGCTCACCCCCAAGGCCGAGTACCAGGACCCGGTCCGACCGCTCGTGCCTGGCATCAAGGTCGTGCCCTACGGCGACGCTGCGGCGGTGGCCGCGGCCATCGGGCCCGAGACGGCCGCAGTAATCGTGGAGCCGGTTCAGGGAGAGGGCGGCGTCATCGTGCCGCCCGAGGGCTACCTGCGCGAGCTGCGCGAAATCACCCGCGAGCGCGGCGTACTGCTCATCCTCGACGAGGTGCAGACCGGCATGGGTCGCACCGGCCGACTCTGGGCGGCCGAATGGGAGGGCGTGGAGCCCGACCTGCTCACCAGCGCCAAGGCGCTCGGCGGTGGGGTAATGCCGATCGGCGCCGTGGTGGGCCGCGCCGAGCTTTTCGAGCCGTTCAAGGAGAACCCGCTCATTCACTCGTCCACCTTCGGTGGCAACCCCCTTGCCGCGGCCGCGGCGCTCGCCGCCATCGAGGTGACTCTCGAAGAAGACCTACCCGCGCGCGCGCAGGAGTTGGGGGCCTACCTGTTGGAGGCACTTGCGGGTTTGAAGGCCGACTATCCCGAGTTCATCGCCGACGTGCGGGGCAAGGGGCTCTTGGTGGGCGTGGAGTTCACCGACGCCGACATCGGCGCGATCGTCATCAGCGAGCTGGCGACGCGTGGCGTGCTCACCGCTTTCGGGCTCAACAACCCCAAGGTGGTGCGCCTGGAGCCGCCGCTTATCGTGGAGCGCGCGCACATTGACGAGGCTGTGGAGGCCTTACGAGCGAGCTTGCAGGCCGCCGGCGAGATGCTGGCCGGCGTCCTCTAGCGGAGGAAGATATCAAGGAGGAACCGCGGGGCCGCGCCCCGCTAGCTGACGCATGACCAAAGAACTCGTTTACGAATACTTGAAATCCAAACCCAAGAAGCCGGTTCACCTGCGCGAGGTGGTCCGGTCGCTGGGGCTCGGCCGCACCGAGGCCCAGCAGGCCTTAGAGGAGCTCGTTTCCGAGGGCAAGCTGATCCGCACCCGCCGCAAGACCTACGGCCTGCCCGAGAAGATGGACCTGGTGGTGGGGCTGGTGCAGGTGCATCCCGACGGCTACGGCTTCGTCCTCGTCGAGGATGGCGACGACCTCTTCATTCCGCCGGCCCGCATGGCCGGGGCCTGGCCGCAGGACCGGGTGGTGGCGCGCAAGCTGCCTGCCCGTGACCGCGGTAAGGTGAGCGGCGAGATCGTGCGCATCGTCGAGCGGGCGCGCAAGACGCTGGTGGGCACGCTGGAGTTCGCCCGCGGCTACGCGATTCTGCATCCCGACGACCGGCGCTATCCCGCGCGTCTGCTCCTCATCCCGGAGGGGCTAGAGGGCTTGCAGGAGGGCGCTCGCATCGTGGTCGAGGTGCAGTACCCCGAGGAGACCGGCGAGCGCGAGCCCTTTGGCGTCTTTCGCGAGTATCTGGGGCAAGGCTATACGCCCGAGACCGAGACCCGCGCGGTCATTCACAACTTCGACCTGCGGGAGGACTTCCCGCCCGAGGTGCTTGAGGAGGCCCGGCGCATCCGTTCCAAGATCCCCGGCCAGACTTTGCGTAAACGACAGGACTTTCGTGACAAGAATGTTTTCACGATTGACGGCGCCGATGCCAAGGACTTCGATGACGCCATCCACGTCGAACCCCTGGGTGAGGGCCGCTGGCGCGTGGGCGTGCACCTTGCAGACGTGGCCCACTACGTGCGCGAGGGCTCGGCCCTCGACCGTGAGGCCTACGAGCGGGCAACGAGCGTCTACCTGCCGGGCAAGGTGCTGCCGATGCTACCTGAGAAGCTCTCGAATGGCGTCTGCTCGTTGGTGCCGGGCGAGGACCGGTTGGTGCTCTCGGTACTGCTCGATCTCGACGAGCAGGGGCGTGTGCTCGACTACACCTTCGCCGAGGGCGTGATCCGCTCGCAGGCGCGTCTGACCTACGACCAAGTCGAGGCCTTCTTGCGCGGGGAGCGGCTCCCCGCAGAGGCCGCCTTTCTGGAAGATGACCTGCGCCAGCTGTACCAGCTTACCCGCCGCCTGCGCGAGGCGCGGATGGAAGAGGGTTCGCTCGACTTCCAGACTACTGAGGTCAAGGTGGATGTGGACGAGGAGGGCAACCTGCACCTGCTGCCCATCCGCGAGGCCGAGGCGCGCAACCTCATCGAAGAGCTGATGTTGCTGGTCAACCGCACGGTGGCCGCTTACCTCGACGAAAGGGGCATTCCCGCGCTTTACCGGGTGCACGACGACCCCGTAGCCGACCGATACAAGGCCCTAGTGGAAGCGCTGAGCCGCCTGGGCTACCGCTTGCCCATGGGCGAGCCCGAGCAGAAAGCGATGCAGCGGGTGCTCGAAGCGGCCAAAGGCAAACCCGAGGGGCAGGCCGTTTCCACGCTCCTTTTGCGGAGCATGAGCCTGGCGCGTTACGCCGCGGAGAACCTGGGCCACTTCGGGTTGGCCTTCGACGACTACCTCCACTTCACCAGCCCCATCCGGCGCTACCCCGACCTGGTGGTCCACCGGGTGCTCAAAGCGGTGCTCCAGGGCAAGGCAGGGCCGCGCAAGCGCGCTGCCTGGGCCGAGCGCTTCCCGCGTATCGCCGAGCACGCCTCCGAGCGTGAGCGCGCCGCCGAAAAAGCCGAGCGCGACCTCACCAAGTACTTCCAGGTGAAGTGGGCCGAGGGGCAGGTGGGCCGCACCTTCCGTGGCGTGGTGAGCGGGGTGACCCACTTCGGCCTATTCGTGGCCCTTGAGAACGGCGTCGAGGGATTGGTACCCCTCAGCGCCCTGGACGACGACTACTACGAGTTCGTGCCCGAGGGGCTCGAGCTCGTGGGCCGGCATACCGGCCGGCGCTGGCGGCTGGGGGATGCCTTGAAGGTGCGCATCGAGCGCGCTACCCCCGCCTTGCGGCAGATCGATCTAGTTCCCGAGGAGGAAACGATGGCGAACGAACGAACCAAGAAGTCCAAGACCAGCGGTTCCGGCCGCGCGAAGAAGTCGGGTAAGGCCGCGACCCCGCGCGTGCTCTCTGGTCCGCCCGAGGAGCGGGGCCGCAACGACCGCCCACCCCGCCTTACCGCCCAGAAGGTCTATTTTGGGGAGTGGGAAGGAGGCGCGGAGGCAAAGGCGACCGAGTCCAAGAAGGCCAGTCGCCGGCGCAAAAAATAGCTTCCTGATCGTGGCGCTTGTCCTGGCCGCGTTGCGGCCCAGGGTGTAGGGTAAGTAAGGCAGACCAGGGAACCCCCTGGGCAAGGAGGGCACATGGAAAACGTAAAATATCCCGGAATTCCGACCACCGGCGACGGCTCCGAGGCCGCCGTGTGGGTCGAAACGCACGTGTCGCAAGCGGCGGTGACCTACCCCATCACCCCCTCGACAAACATGGGGTACGGATATCAGGTAGCCGTCGCGAACGGGCGCACGAACCTATGGGGCGAGCCGCTCATGTTTCTCGAGCCCGAGTCGGAGCACTCAGCCGGCTCCGCGGCCGAAGGCTTCGCCCTCGCCGGCGGCCGCGTGACCTCGTTCACCGCCTCCCAGGGGCTGGTGTTGCAAAAAGAGGTCCTGCACGTCATCTCGGGTAAGCGCCTACCTGCCGTCTTCCACATCGGCGCGCGCGCGCTCACCAGCCAGGCGCTCAACATCCACGCCGGCCACGACGACGTCTACGCGGTGGCCGACACCGGTTGGGGCATCCTCTTCGCTGGCAGCGCCCAGGAGGTCGCCGACCTGGCGCTGATCGCTCGCCGGGCCTCCGAAGATAGCCACACCCCCTTCATGGTGGCGCAGGACGGCTTTCTCAACACCCACACCGTCGAGAACTACAACCTGCCCGAGCCGGAGCTCATGAAGCAGTTCGTGGGTGATCCGGCCGAGAAGTTGGTCAACTACTTTGACCCGGACAACCCGGTGCTCACCGGGCCGGTAGAGAACCAGGACGCCTACATGAAGGGGCGCATCGCCCAGCGCGCTTTCTACGCGCGGGTCGTGCCGGCGCTGGAGGAGGCCTTCCGCGAGTACGAGCGCCTTACCGGCCGCAGCTACGACTTCGTCAAGGGCTACCGCCTCGAAGACGCCGAGTATGCAATCGTGGCCATGGCTTCGATGACCTTCACCATCGAGGCGGTGGTGGACGCTCTGCGCGAGCGTGGCGTCAAGGCCGGGCTGCTGCGGGTTTACTCCTATCGCCCCTTCCCGGCGGTGCAGATCGTCGAGTCCCTCAAGCACGTCAGGGCCTTCGCCGTGCTCGAGCGCACCGATGAGCCCCTCGCCGGCTCCAACCCCCTCACTCGGGACGTCAAGGCGGCCTTCGCCGACGCCCTCGACGACTACCCCGGCTTCCCCCATGTCGATCGCCTGCCCAAGATCTACTCGGGCGCCGCCGGCCTGGGCGGGCGCGACATCCGCCCCGCCGACGTGATGGCCGTGTTCGACCACCTCATCGGGGAAGGCGATCGCCGCTTCTTCGTTCTCAACATCAAGCACCCGCTGGCGCTCGAGCCCGAGGAGGACGTGGACATCACCGCCAAGGGCACCTTCCGCATGCGCGGTTACTCGGTGGGCGGCTTCGGCTCGGTGACCACCAACAAAGTCATCGCCTCCACCACCGCCGACCTTTTTGGCCTCTACGTGCAGGCCTTCCCCAAGTACGGCTCCGAGAAGAAAGGCCTGCCCACGAACTACTACCTGACCGTGGCCGAGGAGCCGGTGCGCATTCGCAGCGAATTGAAGAACGTTGAGATGATCGCCATCAACGATCCCAACGCCCTGCACTACACCAATCCCTTCAAGGGCCTCAAGCCGGGCGGGGTCGTCTGGATGCAGTCCTTCGCCAAGGATGCACGCGACGTCTGGGCCAGCATCCCCGCCTGGGCGCGCCAGACCATCCGCGAGAACAATTACCGACTCTTTGCGATCGACACCGTGGACATCGCCCGTGAGGTTTCCTCGCGCCCCGACCTGGTCATGCGCATGCAGGGCATCGTGCTGCTGGGCGTCTACCTGCGCGTGGCCCCCTTCGTCGAGCGGCTCAAGCTCAATGAAGAGGAGCTGTGGGAGCGGGTCGAGAAGATCATCCGTAAGTACTTCGGCAAGCGCGGTGAGCAGGTCGTCAAGGACAACATGACCGCGATCCAGCGCGGCTACAGCGAGATCATCGAGGTGCCCGCCGACGTGATCGCGACCGAGCCCGAGGAGGTGGGGGCATGAAGGACGAAACCAAGATCATCGTGGGTGAGCTCGAGCTCGAACTCGAGCTCCTACCCGAGCCCGAACCGGTGAACATCGCCGGGTTCAACAAGGAATTCAAAGCCGTCGTAGACGCCTACGCCGACGGCAGCGCCGACACCGAGATGCCGGCCGACGAGCGCCTGGCGCGCTCGCACATCGCCCCGGGCACCGGTTCTTACCGCGACTTCTCCTACATCGCCCCCGACATCCCCCATTACATCTCCTCCAACTGCACGGCTTGCATGGAGTGCGTGACCGAGTGCCCCGACACCGCGATCCTGGCTAAGGTCCTCCCCGAGGAGGAGGTCGAGGCCGAGCTAGCCAAGATAGAGGACGAGGAGACCCGCGAGCGCATGCGCGCCCACTTCGCCAAGACCCGCAAGTTCTACGACGTGCCCCAGAAGAAGGGCAAAGCGCCGGGCCTCTTCTCGATCTTCGTCGACCCCACCAAGTGCAAGGGCTGCGGCGAGTGCGTGGCCGTCTGCGACGACGACGCGCTCGAGATGGTGCGCAAGGAAGGGGAGATGGTTCCCCAGTACAAGGAGGAGTTCGACTTCTTCAAGAGCCTCCCCGACACCCCTTCGGACTACATCAACGAGCGCACCCCCATTGACCTGATGCTCACCGATAAGACGCACCTCTTCGTGGGCGGCGCCGGCAGCTGCGCCGGTTGTGGTGAGGCCACCGCGCTGCGTATGCTCGCCGCGGCCAACGCCTTCGCTTACGGCGACCAGTGGGGCATCGTCGCGGCTACCGGCTGCAACACCGTCTACAGCTCCACCTACCCCTACAACCCCTTCCTGGTGCCCTGGACCAACTCGCTCTTCGAGAACGCCGCCACCGACGCCATGGGCATCCGCATGCGCTGGGACCAGATGGGCTGGCACGACAAGAAGCTGTGGGTCGTCGGCGGCGACGGCGCGATGTTCGACATCGGCTTCCAGGCGCTCAGCCGCATGCTTGCCTCGGGGATGGACATCAACGTCATCATCCTCGACACCCAGGTCTACTCCAACACCGGCGGCCAGGCCTCGACGAGCACCTACATGGGCCAGGAGACCAAGATGTCGGCCTTCGGCAAGAAGCTGAAGGGCAAGACCGAGCATCGCAAGGAGATCGCCGAGATCTTGATGATGCATCCCGACGTCTTCGTGGCCCAGACGACCGCGGCCCACTTTAACCACTTCTACAAGGCCGTCTTTGCAGCCAACGAGTACGAGGGCCCCTCGGTCATTATCGTCTACACCACCTGCCAGCCAGAGCACGGCGTGGCCGACGACGCCTCGGCGCGGCAAGCGCGCCTGGCGGTGGACAGCCGCACCTTCCCGGTCTTCGTTCACGACCCGCGCAAGGGCGAGCGTCTGAGCGAGCGGCTGGACCTTAAGATGAACCCGGCGATTTACGACGACTACTACACCGATCCCAAGACGGGCAAGCCGCTCACCTTCATCGACTTCGCCCGCACCGAGCAGCGCTTCGCCAAGCACTTCGACAAGGACGGCAACCCCGACGAGGTGCTGCTGGCGGTGGAAAAGGAGCGCCTCAAGAACTGGCGCCGCCTGCAAGAGCTTGCCGGCATCCTCGACGAGAACAAAAAGGCTGCGGGCGACTAGCCCGTGCGCATGAAAGGCCCGGCCCGAAGACTTTCGGGCCGGCCTCGTTTAGGCCAGGCGCGCGCCAAGGGGGCGCAGCATCTCCTTGAGCAGGGTCACGTTGCCCAGCGGGTAGAGGTGAGCCCCGTCGAGTTCGGCGGCGTGCAGCTCGCGTAGCACCCCCTGGGCTGCGCGCATCCCAGCCGCGCGCCCCTCGCGCTCAAGGTCGGCCACCAGGGCATCGGGCACGCGCGTCCAGCGCGCGACATTGCGGGCCATCTTTACCGAGCGCAGGGGCAGCACCCCCCAGAGGATGGGAACGGGGCTCTTACCGCCGAGCGCGTCAAGGAAGCGGCCCGCCGTTTCCGGGCAGAAGATGGGCTGCGTCTGAGCGAAGCGCGCTCCAGCCTCGACCTTGGCCCAGAACTTCTCGACCTCGGCGGGCAGATCGGACGCGCCGGGGTTGGCGGCCACGCCCACGGTCAGCTCGGGCGCGCTCTCGAGGGCCCCGCCGGCCAGGTTCTCGCCCCGGTTCAGGCGGGTGACGGCGCGTACCAGCCCTACCGCGCCGAACTCGTAGACGGGCCTGGCCTCCGGGTGGTCACCGCGCTCGGGCGGGTCGCCGCCCAGGACCAGCACGTTCTTCACCCCCAGCGCCCACGCTCCCAGCAGGTCGGCCTGCAGGGCGATGCGGTTGCGGTCGCGCGCGGTGAGGTGCGGGATCACCTCGACCCCGGTGTGGTGCTGGATCAGGTGGGCCAGCATGATGCTGTTCATGCGCAGGCTGGCCATCGGGGCGTCAGAGACGTTGACGGCGTCCACGTAACCGCGCAGCACCATGGTCTGTTGCAGCGTGGGGCCGGGGTCGGCGCCCCGGGGCGGGTCTACTTCGGCGGTGAGTACGAATCCGTGTCCAAACTTGTCGGTAAGGCGCATCCGGGCTCCTTACTCCTCACCGGCGGAGGGAGCCGGGCTCCCTCCCCATCGTTCCCCTGCGGGGGCTGGCATTGGCACCTCGCGGATCTCCGCCGGTTGCCGCGGCGTTGTCGGGCCAGTTCCCTCGGCCGCTCGTGATGAGGAGCGTACGCTAGGCGTACTGGATTAGGAGTATACCTGCGGGCGCGGGGAATGTAAAGTTATGCGCGCCGGCTGCGGTGGCGCTCGGCGCTGTCAAGCCAGATGGTCACGGGGCCGTCGTTGAGGAGCACGATGCGCATATGGGCGCCGAAGACGCCGGCCTCCACCGGTATGTCCTGCTCGGCCAGGGCGTCGAGAAAGCGCTCGTACCAGCGCCGACCCTCTACCGGGTCGGCGGCGCGGGTGAAGGAGGGGCGGTTGCCTTTGCGGGTTTCGGCGTAGAGGGTGAACTGGCTGATGGCCAGCACCGAGCCCCCGACGTCGCGGACGCTGAGGTTCATCTTACCGGCCTCGTCGTTGAAGATGCGCAGCTGGACGATCTTGCGGGTGAGGTAGTCGAGGTCTTCGGCGGTGTCGCCGCGACCGGCAGCGAAGAAGATGAGGAGGCCGGTCCCGATGGAGCCGACCACCTCGCCCTCGACCTCGACGCTGGCGTGGCTGACGCGCTGTAACAGGGCTCGCATGGAGCCCATTCTACGCCGCTAGAGGCTGTAGGCGTAGTAACCGAAGATGCCCGGACCGGTGTGCGAGGCGATTACCGCGCCGATCTCGGAGGTATAGCCCTCCTCGATGCCCTCGCCAAGCGCCAGGATCTCCTTGCGCAGGTTGCTTACGCTGCTTTCGGCACCGGTGTAGAGGAAGAAGACGCGCACCCGCTCGCGGCCGGCGCGCCACTCCTGGAAGGTCTTGAGCATTTCCTTGAGGGCGCGCTTCTCCCCCCGGGCGCGGCCGGCGGCGTCTACGATGCCGTCTCTGACCGTGAGGATGGGCTTGATGTTGAGCAGGTTACCCAGGAAGGCCTGGGCGCCGCCGATGCGGCCGTTCTTGCGCAGATAGTCCAGTGTGGCCACGCTGAAGCGGACGATGTGGTCGGCGCGAATACGCTCGAGCTCCCGCACCACGTCGCCCAGGCGCACCCCCTGGGCCAGCAGCTCGTGGGCGCGCAGCACCATCATGCCAATTCCGGCCGAGGCGGCGAGGGAGTCGAAGACGAGCACCCGTCCGTTGAACTTCTCGGCCGCGATCATGGCTGACTGCACGGTGCCCGAGAGCTTCGAGGAGATGTGGATCGAGAGCACCTGGTCGGCGAACTCGAGCGCGCGCCCGTAGGCGGCCTCGAAGTCTTGGGGTGAGGGCTGACTGGTGGTGGGCATCTCGGCCCCGGCTTCGATGCCCTTGAAGAGGTCGCTGGGGGTGATCTCCTCCCAGTCCTTGTAGGTGCGTCCTTGAAAGTGTACGTAGAGGGGAACGACCTGCAGGCCTAGCTTTTCGCGCATCTTCGGGGGGATGTCGCTGGTGGAGTCGGTGACCAAGGCTACGCTCATGCATTCCTCCAGATTTGGGTTCGTTGCCTAGCTAGCCCGCAGCATAACCAGGTGCGGGGACTTGCCGTTGAACCGGGTACAAGTTTATCTTTATGCGTGCTTGAAATAAATATGCAACGGTGTTAGGCTCTGTTGCATCATGTGGCGCCTTCTCGTAACCGACGAAATGAAGCTGGGCGACAGCGAATTTCCCGATTTACAACTCGATTACCGGCCCGGCATGCCGCGCGAGGAGATCCTCGAGCGCATCGCTGAGTACGACGGCCTCATCACCCGCAGCCGTACCACGGTCGACGAGCCCCTGCTGGCGCGCGCCGAGCGGCTAAAAGTGATCGGTCGCGGGGGCGTGGGGGTAGACAACATTGACCTCGAGGCCGCCTCCCGCCGCGGCATCCTGGTGATCAACGTGCCCGAGGCCAACACCCGCAGTGCCGCCGAGCTGGCCTTCGCGCTCATACTGGCGGCTGCCCGAGGCGTGGCCGCCTCCGACCGCGAGCTGCGCGCGGGCGTGTGGAACCGTAAGCGTCTGGGACTCGAGCTCATGCACAAGCGCCTTGGCATCGTTGGGCTGGGGCGCATCGGGGGGCAGGTGGCCCAGTTTGCCCGCGCCTTTGGGATGGAGGTCTGGGCTTACGACCCCTACATTCCCCAGCGCCGGGCCGAGGGGCTGGGGGTGCGGCTCGTCGACCGGCTTGAGACGCTGCTGCCCGAGGTGCAGTTCCTTACCGTGCACACGCCGCTGAACGACGAGACACGCGGCATGATCGGCCGCCGCGAGCTCTACCTGCTGCCCCGGGGCGCGGTCGTGGTCAACGCCGCGCGCGGGGGCATCATCGAGGAGAAGGCCCTGCTCGAGGTGCTTGACGAGGGGCACCTCTTCGCGGCGGGGCTGGACGTCTTCGCCGGCGAGCCGCCGCCGCCCGACCACCCGTTGCTCCACCACGAGCGCGTGGTCCACACCGCCCACCTAGGGGCCAACACCTTCGAGGCTCAGGAGCGCGTGGCGCACGGCATCGTTCAGCGGGTGCGCGAGGCGCTCGCGGGCAACTACGCCTACGCCATCAACGCCGGCTTCGATCCCGAGGCCTTCCAGGCGCTCAGCGGCTGGCTGCCCCTGGCTGAGGCGCTGGGCCGTCTGCTCGCCCAGATCACCCGCGGGCGGGCCCAGATGGTCGAGGTCTCGGTTTTGGGCAACTTCGAGTGCGAGCCCGAGCCCCTCTACGCGGCGGTGGCCAAGGGGACGCTAGAGCCCGTGATCGACGAACCGGTGAACTACGTTTCCGCCCGTCCGCGGCTGCAGGAGCGGGGCGTGCGGCTGGTGAGCCGGCGCGACTCGGACGCCCGCGGCTTCGCCCAGGCCATCGAGGTGCGGCTGGTGACCGACGAGGAAGAGCGCCGCGCCATGGGCACCGTGCTGGCCGGGCGGCCGCGCCTGGTTCGCATCGACGACTACGCCCTGGAGATCGCCCCCGAAGGCCACATGCTCGTCTGCCTCAACCGCGACCAGCCGGGCGTGGTAGGCACGGTGGGCACGCTGCTGGGTGAGGCGGGGGTGAACATCGCCGGCCTGCAACTGGGGCGCGATGCCCCCGGCGGCCGGGCGCTCTTCGTGCTGGCGGTGGACCAGCCGCCACCAGAGGAGGTGCTGGAGCGGTTGCGCCGCCTCGAGCTGCTCGAGCGCGTGGATCTGGCGGTGCTATGAAGCGGCTGCGCCTGCTCACCCCCGGGCCGGTGAACCTGCATCCGGTCGCGCTCGCCGCGCTCGCGCAGCCGCAGCTGCACCACCGCAGTCCCGAAGCCGGCGAGCTCGTACGCGACCTGCGCGAGCGTATCGCCCGCCTCGCCGGCACCGTGGGCGAGGCCGTGCTCCTGGGCGGCAGTGGCACCGCGGCCATGGAAGCGGCGGTTCGCGCCCTCTTCGCCCCCGGGGCGCGGGTCTGGGTGCCCGTGGCCGGCAAGTTCAGCGAGCGCTGGTGCGAGATCGCCCGCGCCGCCGAGCTCGAGCCCGTCTGTGATGCTTACGAATGGGGCAGTGCGGTGCCCCCGGAGACGGTGCCCACCGGGCCCCTGGACGGGGCGCTGCTCACCCACTCGGAGACCTCCACTGGCGTCTTACAGCCGCTGGCGGAACTGTCCGCGCGGGTTCGTGAGCGGCATCCAGGGGCGCTGGTGGTGGCCGACGTGGTTACCTCGTTCGCGCTCGCGCCCGTGCGAATGGACGCCTGGGGGCTCGACGCGGCGGTGCTGGGCAGCCAGAAAGGGTTGATGAGCCCGCCCGGGCTGGCGGCGGTTGTGCTGGGTGCGCGGGGGCTCAAGCGGCTGCGGCCCGCGGGCTACTACCTTGACCTTGCGCGCGAGCTGCGCGCCCAGCGCGCGCGCCAGACGGCCTTCACCCCGCCCATCAACCTGATCGAGGCGGCCGCGGCGGTCATGGCGGCGCTAGAGGCCGCCGACTGGGAGGCGCGCTTCGCGCGGGTGCGCGAGGTCAACGAGCGCTTCTACGCCCTCGGCAAGACGGCCGGTCTCACGCCCGTGCCCGCGCCCGGAGCCGAACGCAGCCCCGCGACCGCGGCCTTCTATCTGCCCCGGGGCATGCCCTACGCCGAGGTTTCGCAGGCCTTCGCCGCGCGCGGCTGGCGCGTGGCCGGAGGGCAGGGGCCGCTGAAGGGGCGGATCCTGCGCGTTTCCGCCATGGGATACTTCGAGGACGGGGAGCTCGAGCGCGCCTGGCGCGACTTTGCTGAGATTACCGCAAGGCTTCGTTGAGGATGCGGTCGGCTTCTTCTTCGGCGTAAACAGCGCGCGCGCCGCCGACGAGCGGCGGGCGGCTGTAGCCGCCACTAACGCGGGCCTCGCCCACCCGCAGGTCGGCGAAGTGAACCGGCACGGCCACGGGGCGCAGGTGCATACCGATGAGCACCCCGCCCAGGTCAAGGCCTAGCGTGGCCTGCTGGCGCAGGTCCTCCACCACCGCTGGCTCGTCGAGCAGGGTGCGCCAGACCGTGGCCAGCGAGCCGCCAGCACGGGGCACCGGCACCACCCGCACCTCACGCAGGCCGTAACGCTCAGCCACCGGGCGCGCCACCACGAGGGCGCGGTTGATGTGTTCGCAGCCCTGTACCGCGAGCTCGATGCCCGCGCGGGCGAGCGGGTCCATCATCCCCTCGAGCACCTCGCGCGCGAGCTCGGGCCGTCCCGCCTTGCCGATGCGCCGGCCCTGGAGGGCGCTGGTGGAGCCACCCAGCACCATCAAGGCGCCGGGGCTGGGCCGCGCCGCTTCGAAGAGGCGCTCGAGCGCGGTACGGGCTTGGCGGGCGAGGTCGGAGGTCATGCTCACCAGGCGCTGTCGAGGTCTGGCCGCAGTTTGGCGGCCTCCTCCAGGTAGACGTGCTGGATCGCCTCGGGGTCCTTGGTGGTGTTCCACAGCGCGAGGATGCGGATGACCCGGGGCAGCGAGCCGGGTACGGGCACCTCGCGCGCCGAGAGCAGGGGCACGCGGTTCATCCCTAGCTGCCGCGCGGCCTCGGCGGGAAAGGCGGAGACCAGGTCCTCGGTAACGGTAAAGATGATGGCCGCGAGCTCCGCCGGATCCTCGATGCCGTTGCGCTCCAGGATGGCGGTGAGCAGGCGGCGGGTGGCGGCGTGGATCGCCTCGGGCCGGTCTTCGGTAACCGTGATGGCGCCGCGAATGCCCCGTACCATGGCGGTCATTCTACCCGTTTTTCGCGCCGGATACGCAGCAGGTCGCCGGACTGGAGCTCGAGCTCGGGCGTGGCTGCGATCGCCTCGCCGTTGCGCACCACCGCGTCCACCGAGAAGGTGAGCTCGCCCACGCGGAGCCCGGCGAAGGCATCGGCGGCGATCTCTTCTTGGGCCAGTTGCTGTTCGGGGAAGGCGTGTGCCGGCGTGAGCACGTAGGCCAGGAAGACTGCTGGGAGCGCCTGCGGGAGCACCGCGTAACCCCCCAGTTCGCTCACCAGCAAGAGTGCGGCGAAGGGGGTGCGCACCACACCTGCGAGCAAGGCGCCCATCCCCACCAGCGCGGCGGTGGGTGCGTCGGGGGCGAGCCCTGGGGCGGTGCGGGCGAGGACGATGGCGAAGAGTCCGCCCACGGCCAGCGTGGGGCCGATGAGTGCGCCATAGCCGCCGAGCCCGGAGGCGACCGCGAGCAGCAGCCAGCGCGCCAGCGCCAGCGCGAAAACGAAGGCCGCCGGCAGGATGGGGCTGGTTGCCAGTTCCACCCAGACTAGCCCGCTTCCTAGCGTTTGCGGCATGATCACGGCGAAGACGGCCAGCACCGCGCCCAGCAGGATGTGGCGCGGCAGGAACGAAAGGCCGGCTGAGGCCCGCCGCACCGCCCTGGCCGCCAGCACGAGCAGCGTGCCCGCGCCGGCCATGAACACGCCCACGAAGAGGGCGAAGCCCAGGTGGTACCACTGAGCCGGCGAGGCCGGAAGGTTGAGCAGCGGCTCGTACCCCCAGAAGGCGCCGTAGATCATGAAGCCCGAAAGCCCGCCGATGAGGGCCGGTCCGAGTGAGCCAATCTCGAGCACGAGGCCGGGAAAGAAAATTTCCACCGCCAGCAACGCTCCGCCCACCGGGGCGTGGAAGGCGGCGGCGAAGCCGGCGGCAAGCCCCGCGAAGGGCAGGTGGCGGGCCAGTTCCGGCGGCAGGAAGCGCCGGCCCAGCGCATCGCCCATCCAGTCGCCCAGCACGGCCATGGGACCCTCGCGGCCCATGGGCGAGCCCGCGCCGAGTTCGATGAGGCTGCCCGCAGCGTAGCGCAGTTTCTCGCCCAGGGTGCCCGCCGCGCCCTGGTGGTAGGCGGCGATGATCTTGGCGAGGCCGCGGTTGTGGCCCAAAAGCGAAGCCGCGCCGAAGAGTAGGGGCATGAGCAGGAGCAGCAGATAGGGCCGTTCGGTGCGGAAGGTGTGCAGTACCCCGTTCTCGCCTGAGAAGCCCGGGGGCAGGTAGCCCACCAGGTGCCCGAGGACGAAGCTCTGGGTCTGGTAGAGGAGCCAGGTGAACGCGGCGGCCACCAGCCCCACGAGCATGCCGAGGCCGGCACTGTAGCCGATCAGCGTGAGGACGTGCCTCCGCTCCATTACCAGAATTCTACTTGCTCCACTTTGCTGCCGGTTTCGATCCTGGCCGGTGCGAGGCCCAGCGCCCGCCGTCCGCTGCGTATGGCCCAGTCGAGCAGCCGCGGGTAGTCCAGGCCGCGGGCGGCGAGGAAGTCAAGCTCGTCGCGCACGTCGAGGCTGGGGGCGCTGGCGCGGGAGTCGGTACCCAGCGCCAGGGACACGCCGGCGTGGGCGTAGAGGTCGTAGGGCGCGAGCCCGACCTTGAGCCCCACGTTCGAGCGTGGGCAGCTCACCACCACAGCCTCGTACCCGGCCAGCAGTCGCACATCGGCCGCGTCCACCTGGACGCCGTGGACCAGCGTGGGTCGGGCGTCGAGCGCTCCCAGCTCGGCGAGGTAGGCGATGGGGGAGAGGCCGGTGGGGTGCAGGTCGAGCGGCCAGCCCTGCGCGCGGAAGAACGCCGCCAGTTCGCCTTCGCGACGCAGGAAGTAGTCACGCTCGCCCGGGCTCTCGGCAGCGTGGATCTGCAGCGGGACTTCGAGCTCGCGCGCGAGCGCGACCACCCCGCGCATCAGGCCGGGGGTAAGCGAGTAGGGGGCGTGGGGCGAGAGGCCCACGCGCGGCCCCCCCGGACGCTCGTGCCGCTTCCAGCGCTCGAGCCGCTCGCGGGTGGCCTTCAGGATCGCGGCCTCTCGCTGTGGCGGCACCAGCCCCAGCACCTCCCAGTAAACGACTCCGCTTGCGGGGCCTTCCGCAAGCCACCAGTCCACCACCTCTTCGCGCGCGGCGATGTCGCCAAGGATGCGCTGGGGGGCATGCCGGATGGCTCGCACCGCCTCCGCGCGGCCGCGGCGTTCGGCCCGGCCGATGACGTAGCGCACGAAATCGGGGAAGGGGCCGGAGAAGGTGGGCGCGAGCCCCAGGTCGAGGTGGGTGTGGGCGTTCACTAGCGGCAGCCCCAGGTAGCGTCCCTTGCGCACGCGCCAGGCTGAGGGGTAGCGGCGCGCGAGCTCATCCGTCTCGCCCACGGCGAGCACGGTGCGGCCGTCGGTTACGAGCCCGGCCTGCCGCCGGGGCCCGTCCCCCAGATGCACCCAGTCGGCGGTCCAGAGCTCGAGCATGCTAGGGCGCGGCGAGTAGGGCCTCGACGTCGGGCTCGGCGACGATCTCGTAGAAGACGTTGCGCTCGGCGGGGCGGAAGCCGGCCTCGACGATCTGGCGTACGATCTCGCGTACCGTCGCTGAGCGGCGCACGTTGCCGGAGGCGGCGGAGACCACGTTCTCCTCGAGCATGGTGCTGCCGAAGTCGTTGGCCCCGTAGTAGAGCGCGGTCTGGGCCACCTTGAAGCCCATCGTGGGCCAGCTCGCCTGGTGACCGGCGATGTTGTCGAGTGCGATGCGGGCGATGGCCAGGGTCTGCAGGTACTCGTGGGCCGTGGCGCCGGGGAGCCGGCCGGCCAGACGGGTGTTCTCGAGTTGCATCGTCCACAGCGCGAAGCCAGAAAAGCCGTTGCCGTGGCGCTCGAGCGCCCGGTCCTGCAGATCGCGCAGGATGAGCAGATGCTCCACCCGCTCCTCGGGTCCCTCGCCCATGCCGATGACCATGCTGGCGAGCGAGTACATGCCCAGCGCCAGTACGTCTTCGACGATCCGCACCCAGTCGGCGGTGGAGATGCGCGCGGGCGCGGCAGCGTGGCGGATGCGGTCGACCAGGATCTCCGCCCCCGCGCCAGGCACGCCGTCGAGACCGGCGGCCTCGAGGCGCGCCAGCACCTCGCGCGCGGGCATTCCGGTGAGTCGCTCTAGCCCCAGGATCTCCTCAGGGCTGAAGGCATCTATGCGCACCTTGGGGTGCCGTTCCTTGAGGTAGCGCAGCAGCCCTTCGTACCACTCGAGTGGCAGGTCGGGGTTGACCCCGCCCTGCATGAGGATGCGCTTCCCGCCCACGGCCTCGAGCTCGGCTACCTTCTGCCCGATCTCCTCGTAGCTGAGGGTGTAGGCGTCGGGCTGGCGGCGGGTGCGGTAGAAGGCGCAGTAGCCGCAGCCGACGGTGCAGACGTTGGAGTAGTTGATGTTGCGGTCGATCAGGTAGGTGACGTAGTCGGGGTGGGCGCGTCTGAGCCTGAGCGCGTGGGCCACAGCGGCCACCTCGGCCAGCGGGCGGCGGTAGAGCTCGACGAGCTCCTCGCGGCCCAGCCGCTCGCCCCGCTCGGCTCGGTCCAGGACGTCCATGCCGCCATGCTACCACCCGCGGGCCTACAATAAAGTCATGGAACTCAGGAAGGTGTCCATCGAGAAACCGGAAACGGTGAACGTGATCCTTGGCCACGCCCACTTCATCAAGACGGTCGAGGACCTGCACGAGGCGCTGGTGCAGTCGGTGCCTGGCATCCGCTTCGGCCTTGCCTTCAATGAGGCCAGCCAGGAGCGGCTGGTGCGCAAGAGCGGCACCGACGACGCGCTGGTGGAGCTGGCGGTGAAGAACGCCCTGGCCGTGGGCGCAGGGCACTTCTTCATTGTGATGCTGGGGGAGGGCGTGTTCCCGATCAACGTAATGCACGCGCTGCGCACCGTGCCGGAGGTGGTGAGCCTTTATGCGGCCACCGCCAACCCCCTGGCCGTATTGGTGGCCGAAGAGGGCGACCAGCGCGCGGTCTTGGGCGTCTTCGACGGCCAGACGCCGCTGGGGGTGGAGGACGAGGCGGCCACCGAGCACCGCAAGGGCTTTTTGCGCGCGATCGGCTACAAGCTCGGTTAGCCGTGCTAGGCTTGGGCTCATGATCAGCGAAGGGATCAAGGCCCCCGACTTCGCCCTGCCCGACCAGGAGGGCCGGACCCACCGGCTTTCCGACTACGCTGGGCGCTGGGTTGTGCTCTACTTCTACCCCAAGGACAACACGCCTGGATGCAGCCAGGAGGCGCGCGATTTCAATGCTTTGCTAGACCGCTTCGGGGCGTTGGGCGCGGTCGTGCTGGACGTCTCCAAGGACCCGGTGGAAAGTCACCACCGTTTCGCCGGGAAGCTGGGTCTGCGCTTTCCGCTACTGGCCGACCCCGAGACCGAGGTGATCCGCGCCTACGGTGCCTGGGGCGAGAAGAAGCTCTACGGCAAGGAGTACGAGGGTACGACCCGCTCGACCGTGCTCATCGACCCGGAGGGCCGCGTCGCCCGCGTCTGGCCCAAGGTACGGGTGAAGGGGCACGCCGAAGAAGTGCTGGCCGAGCTCGAGCGCCTGCGGGAGGCGCGCCATGGATCTTGAGGTCCTGAAGAAGCGTGCCGCCGAGGCCGCGGTGGCGCGGGTACGCTCGGGCATGCGCCTGGGCCTGGGGACCGGCAGCACGGCCCGCTGGGCGGTGGAGCTCGTGGGCGCGCGCCTGTCCGCCGGCGAGCTCGAGGACGTGGTGGGCGTGCCCACCTCGCGCGCCACCGAGGCGCTGATGCGCCAGGTTGGGATCCCCGTAGTCGAGCTCGACGAGCGGGGCGTGGACCTCG
Source organism: Thermaceae bacterium (assembly GCA_026985615.1). Classification (GTDB taxonomy): domain Bacteria; phylum Deinococcota; class Deinococci; order Deinococcales; family Marinithermaceae; genus Oceanithermus. The sequence goes on from JALSQD010000074.1 coordinate 61,982, forward strand.
CTATCGACGGCGCCGACGAGGTCGCCCCCGACCTGACATTGATCAAGGGCCACGGCGGGGCGCTTCTGCGCGAGAAGATCGTGGAGGCGGCCGCGCGCGAATTTTTGGTGATCGCCGACTACACCAAGCGGGTGCAGGTGCTGGGTGAGCGACGCAGCGTGCCGGTGGAGGTGGCGCGCTTTGGGTGGCGCCGTACCCGGGCGCTGCTCGCGGGGTTGGGGGGCGAGGCCGAGCTCAGGCGCGGGGCGGATGGTGAGCCGGTGGAGAGCGACAACGGCAACTACCTGGTGGACGTGCGCTTCGGCCCCATCGGCGACCCGGTGGGCCTGGCCGAGGCCATCAAGCGTCTGCCGGGGGTCTTCGAGGTAGGCATCTTTCACGGCCTGGCGAACCTGGCCTTTATCGCCGAGCCCGACGGAAAGGTGGTGACGTTACCGTGAGGCACGTCTTTACCCCCTGGCGTTCGCGCAGCAGCCTGCCCGAGGAGGTGCAGGCGGCTGTCCGAAACTGGGCCATCGAGCACGAGGTGGGCGAGGTCTCGCTCGAGCCCATGGGCGAGCTCTACGCCGTGCGGCTCAACATGAGCGCCGACCCCGTGCCCGGGGTCTACCTGCCGGCCTCGGCGCTGGAGGATGTCCAGGGGCTGCTCGAACTCCTGGACGCCGCTCTCGAGATTTACTATGCTGAACTTAACTTGAACCAGTAGCCGGGAGGTGTAACGTGGCCGCACGTAGCGAGTGGTTGGAGTACACCCGTGACCGCGCCCCCCAGGGGGTGCCCGAGAAGGTCTGGCAGACGGTTCGAGATTGGCTGGAGACCCACGAGGTGGCCGAGGTGGACCTTGAGCCCATGGACGGCTACTACGCCATCCACATCAACGGCGCGCCCGACCCCGTGCCTGGCGTCTACCTACCCAAGGCCCTCGAGCACGATGCCGACGCGATTCGTGACATTCTGGACGCCGCCTACAGCATCTACCAGGAAGAAATGGCGGCGCATTAGAGGAGACCCATGATCGACTTTTACTGCAAGAAGACCTGTAAGAGCTGCCAGAAGGCCAAGGCCTGGCTTGACGAGCACGGCGTGGCCTACAACTATGTGGACTACACCAAGCAACTCCCGCCCGAGCGCGTCATCCGTGAGGCGCTCGAGCAGATGGGCGCGGCCGCGTTGCGCAAGCGTCACAAGCGCTTCAAGGAGCTTCAGGGCGCCGACGTCGAGACCTGGATACGCGAGATCCAGGCGGACCCCAACCTGCTGGGCCGGCCCATCCTGGTTTGGCCCGACGGTCGCTGGCTCATGGGCTTCAAGCCTGAGGCGTGGCGCGAGCAGTTGCTCTAGGGCGCTGGCATGGTCGAGGTCGCGGACCTGCACAAGCGCTACGGCAAGAACCCGGCGCTCCGTGGCGTCAGCTTCCGGGTGGACGGTGGCAGCGTCTACGGCCTGCTGGGCCCAAACGGTGCTGGCAAGACCACCACGCTGCGCATCCTTGCCACACTGGTGCGACCCGACGACGGCACCGCCCGCGTGGCCGGCCACGACGTAACCGCCCATCCGCTGGCGGTGAGGGCCCGTCTGGGCATCGTCAACGGTGGCATGGGGCTCTACGAGCGCCTGACTGGCCGCGAGATCCTGGGCTTCTTTGGTCGCTTCTACGGCCTTGAGGGCAGTCGCCTGGAGGAGGGGATCGCCTGGGTGGACGAGGTACTGGGCATCGGCGATGCGCTCGACCGCCGGGTGGGTGAGATGTCGTCTGGCATGATTCAAAAAGTAATCGTCGCTCGGGCAATCATCCACAAGCCGCCGGTGCTTCTTCTTGATGAAGCTACCCGTGGCCTCGACGTCTTCGCTCGGCGGGCACTGCTCGACTTCGTGGACGACTACCGCCGTCAGGGTAAAGCAATTGTCTACTCCACCCATGTCCTGCCCGAGGCGGAGGAGATCTGCGACCGGGTTGGCTTTCTCTACGAAGGGCGCTTGCTTTTCGAGGGCAGCCTCGACGAGGCGAAGCGGCGCTGGGACACAGACTCGCTCGAGCGCGCCTTCATTCGCGCGGCGGAGGAGGTGCGGGTGTGAAGGTGGCCTGGTGGGTGGCGCTCAAAGAAATCGTGAGCACCTGGCGCGACAAGCGTACGATCCGCAACGCGCTGCTCTTGCCGCTGTTGCTCATGCCCTTCCTCATGTACGGCCCCACCGCACTGCTGGGCGGCCTCGAGAAGAGCAGCCAGGAGAACGTGCAGCAGGTGGCCGTCTGCGACCTGCCGGCCGAACTCCTGGCGATTTTGGAGCAGGTCAAGCTCGAGCCGGTACGGCTGGCTGACCCGCGCGGGGCGGTGGAGCGCGGTGAGGTGGACGCCGCGCTTTGCGCCGAGGACGGTGACTTCGTCATCTATGCCCGACGACGGCGAAACCGATCAAGTCGGGCTTCGTGGTGGGCAAGATCCAGCAAGCGCTTTCGGCATACAAGCAGCGAATCGTCGGCGAGCGCCTGCGCGCGGCGGGGCTGGATCCGGGGGTGCTCGAGCCCTTCCTGGTGCGCCAGGAGGACCTCTCGCCCAAAGAGGCCAAGAGCGCTGGTGTGATGGGAAGCATGACGCCCTACTTCCTGATGCTTTTCATCATGATGGGGGCGATGGCGGTGATCATCGACGCCACCGCCGGCGAAAAGGAGAAGGGCACGCTCGAGGTGCTGCTGGCCGCGCCGATCTCGCACCTGCAGATCGCCGCTGGCAAACTGCTCGCGGGCCTCGTCTTCGCCGTCCTCACTTCGGTGAGCGGACTCATTGGTCTCGCACTGGGCGCGGCCTACACCCAGCGTTTTACCCAGGGCTCCGGGATCGCCATGGCAACCGGCAACCTCAGCCTGGGTCCGGCTGCGCTGGGCTACCTCTTCGTCACCGCCCTGCTCTACGCCGCCATGATCACCGCGCTCCTGCTCGCGGTCGGGATGTACGCCCGCAGCTTCAAAGAGGCCCAGACCTACATCAGTCCGCTCTACATGATCCTGATCATCCCGATGCTGGTGCTCATGTTCGCCGCCGACTACCTGCACCAGACCCTCTGGCTCTACGCAGTACCTGTCTTCAACGTTTATCTGGCCATGGACCAGCTCATTAAGGGCCAGGCTAGCCTGGCGGCGCTGGGCGTATGCTGGCTTTCCACCGGCGTCATGGTCCTGCTCGCCCTTGCCTGGGCGACCCGCAACTTCAACAGCGAGTCCGTCGTGTTCCGCAACTAGCCCGGGTCGGTTAGCATGGATGGAGATTACCCGGGAGGGTAGCGTTTGCCATGACCAAGACCTTCTACGTAACCACCCCCATCTATTACGTAAACGCCGAGCCCCACATCGGCCACGCCTACACCACCATCAACGCCGACTTCCTGGCCCGCTGGCACCGTCTCGACGGCTACGATACCTTCTTCCTCACTGGCACCGACGAGCACGGCGAGAAGATCGCCCAGGCAGCCGCGCGCGCCGGCAAGCAGCCGCAGCAGTTCGTGGACGAGGTGTCCGCCAAGTTCAAAAAGGCGTGGGAAATACTTCATATATCCTACGACGACTTCATCCGCACCACCGAGTCGCGCCACAAAAAGGTGGTCCAGCAGTATCTGCAAGAAATCTACGACCGCGGCGACATCTACTACGGCGAATACGAAGGCCTCTACTGTGTGGGTTGCGAGCGTTTCCTGACCGAAAAAGAGCTGGTAGATGGCAAGTGCCCCGACCACGGGGTCGAGCCCGAGTTGCGGCGCGAGGGTAACTACTTCTTCAAGATGGAGAAGTATCGCGCCTGGCTGCGCGACCACATCAACAAGAACCCGGGCTTCATCCGCCCGGAGCGCTACCGCAACGAGGTGCTCGCGATCCTCTCCGAGCCCATTGGCGATCTTTCAATCTCGCGTCCCAAGAGCCGCGTGAGCTGGGGCATCGAGCTGCCTTGGGACCCGGAGCACGTGACCTACGTCTGGTTCGATGCCCTGCTCAACTACATCTCGGCCCTGGGCTACCCCGAGGGCGAGCGCTACAAGAAGTACTGGCCCGCCGCCCAGCACATGATCGGCAAGGACATCCTCAAGACCCACGCGGTCTTCTGGCCAACGATGTTGAAAGCGGGCGACGTCGAGGTGTACCGCCACCTCAACGTGGGCGGTCACCTGCTGGCCGAGGGGCGCAAGATGTCGAAGAGTCTGGGCAACGTCATCAACCCCTTTGAGTGGTCCGAGAAATACGGCTCCGACGCGGTGCGGTACTACCTGCTCAAGGAGACCCCCTATGGCCTCGATGGGGTGGTCAGTGAGGAGGGCTTGATCGAGCGCTACAACGCCGATCTGGCCAACGACCTGGGCAACCTGCTGCAACGGGTGCGGACGATGGTCCTCAAGTACCGCGAGGGCGTGCTGTGCCGGCGGGAGCCGGGGGCCGGGGAGGCGGTGGTGGTCGCGGCGGCCGAGGGGCTCGCGGCCAAGGTGCGCGGCTACGTGCGCGAGCTCAGGTTCAACCAAGCGTTGGAGGAAGTGCTCCAGTTCGTGCGTCTGCTCAACCGCTACGTCAACGAGCGTGAGCCCTGGAAGATCAACGACCCGGAAGACCTCGACCGCGTGCTCTACACCGTGGTGGATGGCCTGCGCACGGCGTCGGTGCTGCTTGCGCCCGCCCTGCCGGTGAAGATGGCCGAGCTGCGCGCGGCGTTGGGCCTGGGTGAGCTGAGCGTGGCCGACGTGGAGGGCTGGGGCGGCCTGCCCGACGGCCACAAGCTGCCTGCCGAGGCGCCGATTCTCTTTCCCAAGGTGGAAAGCGAAAAGAAGAAGCAATCCAAGTACATTCCGGCGAAAAAACCCAAGAAAGACGAAGCCGCTACCATCACCTACGAAGACTTCGCCAAGCTGGACCTGCGGGTGGCCCAGGTAAAAGGCGTCGAGAAGCACCCCAACGCCGACCGGTTGCTGGTCATCCGGCTAGACGTAGGTGGCGAGGAGCGTACCGTCGTCGGCGGGCTGGCCGAGCACTACGCGCCGGAGGAGCTGGTGGGCAAGAAGGTGGCACTGCTCGCCAACCTCAAGCCGCGCAAGCTGCGGGGCGTCGTCTCCCATGGTATGCTGCTCGCGGCCGAGGGTGCAGACGGCACCCTGGCGTTGCTCGAGCCCGGCCGCGAGGTCGAGCCGGGTTCCAAGATCAGCTAGCGCCGTAGGCCACGACCCCGGCCCCCACCGCGCTCAATGTGGGCAGCTCGGGCGAGAGCTCGTAGCCTACGACCCGCCCCGCGCCCTGAAAGAGCTTGTGGCCGGCGTGGACCGCGGCGTAGGCGTCGACGTAGGTCGGGTTGCCCGGGCCTAACAGGTGCTCCCAGGCGGCGCCGAACTCGCCGACGGCCAGCAGCTCGAGGTAGCGCCGGTCGGTGTCGCAGGCGCGCCCAGCCAGTACGTCGTCGAGCGGCGGATGACCGAAGCGGGCGCCAACGTGGGAGAGATCTACGCTGGCCAGCGGGTAGAGGGGGAAGTCGCGCGCCAGCAGCGCAAGCGCTGTCGCCAGCTCGTCGAGCACGCCCTTGCGGGCGGGGTCCCCGTCGATCAACAGCGGCAATACCTTGACGCCGGCTTCGGGCCAGGCGGCGCGGGCGAAGACCGCGGGAAACTCGATCGAGTGCTCGCTTTCGAAGGAGAGCGTGGAGTTGAAGAGCTCGTAGGGCAAGAGGGCGTCGAGGGCCTGGAGCGCCTCCAGGTCGGCTTCCAATACGCCAAAGGGGGTTTCCAGTCCCGTCGGTAGGGCGGCCGCAGCTTCTTCAAGCCCCTGGTGGGCGACGCCCAGGATGAGTAGCCTTTCGGGTGGTGGGGTCTGCCCGAGGGCGGCCACGGCCGCGCCGTAGAGTCCGGGCACGCGAGCGGGCTCGAGGTGGGGCATGACGAGTCCCCCACCCGCCGCCGGCGCCTCAGGGGCAAAGGCGGCGGCGGTCTTCAGGTAAGCCTCGAAGGCCTCGCGTTCGGCGGGGTAGCTGACGCCCGCGAGCACCATGGGCCTGGGCTTTTCGAGCAAGGCCCGGCGCCGGGCTTCGAGCTCGGTCCGCACCTCTTCGGTCTCTAAAAAGCGTGCCTCCTCGAGTGCCCGCAAGAGTTCCTCGAGCTTCTCGCGCGGCACCATCGAGCCGTGCTGGGTTAGCAGGAGTTCCTGCACATCCTCTAAGCTGCGGGTGCCGTCGAAGAGGGTGGCGATGTAGTAGGCCTCTGGGCTGAGCACAATCACTTGCCGGGACACGCCCGTTGGATCACTCAGGGCGATACCCTCTGGGGTCTCCTGGGCGCTGAGCTGCCGTAGTTTCGGCTTCATACCACCATCTTACGAAGGCCTCGGCCGCTGCGCGGTCTTCCACGTCACCCAGGATCTGGGCCTCTTCGAGCGCCCGCAGCGCCCGGCCCACCAGCGGGCCGGGCTCGAGGCTCAGCAGTCGCATGACCTCGTTTCCACTCAGCAGCGGCTTCGGCCGCGGCGCGGCCAGGAAGGTGCGGGCGGCCGCGTGCGCCGCGCAGAGCGCTTGGATGCGCTCCGCCTCGTCGCGTGCGAGCGGGCCGCGGCTGGCGGCGCGGTCGGCGATCTGCAGCGCGATTAGGTCTGGCAGAAGCTCACGGTTGCGTAACAGCCAGCGCCGGAGACCGCGGGGGCTTTCGGGCGGCAGGCGCATGTGGCGGCGCACCAGCGCCTGAACCCGCCCGACGCGCGCGCTTCCGTAGCGCAGCCGTCGCAGCACCACGCCGGCGAGCGCCGCTCCGTCTTCGTCGTGGCTGAAGAAGCGGTAGTAACCGCGCGTTTCGTCCCACTGGCGCACCAGCGGCTTGGCCATGTCGTGCAGGAGCGCCGCCCAGCGCAGCGCGAGCGAGGTCCGGGGGAAGCGCCAGCTGAGCTGCCACAGCGCCTCGAGCTCGTGGCCGAGCACGTCGAGGTGGTGGTAGCCAAGCTGGGCCACCCCCGCGCCGGCGGCCCACTCGCGCAGGTAGGCCTGTGCAAGCTCGAGCTCATACAGCTTGGCGAAGCCCCAGGCCGCCCGGGGGTGGCTCAGCACACGCTCCAGCTCCCCGCGTACGCGCTCGGCGGCGGGCTGGCGGCCAAACCGCTGGGCCCGGGCGAGCTCGACGATCCAGCGGCGGGTGCGCGGCTCGGGCCGCAGGCCGTGGGTGACCCACAGTCGCCAGCCCCGCAATGGGCGCAGGGGGTCGGCTTCGAGGTTCTCGCGGCCGAGCGCCCGCAAAACGCGCCGCCGCATGTCAGCTGGGGCCTGGGCCGGGCCAAAAAGGGCGCCGCGGGCGCTGAGCGCGAGCGCGTTGGCGGTGTAGTCGCGCCGCCGCAGGTCGGCCGCGAGGCCACCGGCAAGCGGGGTGAAGTCGTAGGTGGTGCCGTCTGCCGCCACGCGCCAGTGGTCGCGCTCCTGGTCCATGGGGAAGACCGCGCCACCGCTGGCGCGGGCGCAATCCAAAGCAGCGGCGCGGGGGGCGGGCGCGATGAAGTCGAAATCGGTGGGGTGCAGCCCCAGCAGCAGGTCGCGCACCGCCCCGCCCACCAGCCATCCTCCCGCGGGCCAGCAGGGCAGCCGCGGGGGGTTCAAGTGGCCGAGCGCGTGCGTCACGAGGTTAGTATAGTTCCGTGCACGTCGTCGGACTCACCGGTAGCATCGGCAGTGGCAAGAGCACGGTGGCCCGCCTGCTGGAGGCGCTGGGCGCTGAAGTGGTGGACGCCGACGCGCTGGCGCGCCGGGCGCGGCGCGAGCGCGAACGGGAGATCTGCCACGCCTTCCCCGAAGCCTGCACGGACGGGCGCCTTGACGATCGGGCGCTGGCCACGTCGGTCTTCGCCGATCCTGCAGCACTCAGGCGGCTCGAGGCGCTGGTACACCCGCGGGTGCGCGAGCTCATCCGCGAGCGCATCGAAGCGGCCCGCGCGCGCAGAGGGCGGGGGTTATTGGTGGTGGAGGTGCCGCTGCTCTTCGAGACGGGCTGGAACCCGGGCTACGACGGCGTGTTGGTGGTGGCCGCGCCCGACGAGATACGCGCCGAGCGCGTGCACCAGCGCAGCGGCCTCGACCTTGAGGCCTTTCGCCAGCGCGACCGGGCGCAGCTGCCGCAGTCCGAGAAGATCGCGCGCGCGGACTGGTTGATCTGGAACGACGCCGACCTGGACACGCTGAAGGCGCGCGTGCGCCGGTGGTACGAGGAGGTCGTGGGTGAAACTGACGCATGAACTCGTAGGTCCCGTAGAGATACCCGAGCGCCCCCGGCGGGTGGTGAGCCTGGCGCCGAACGCCACCGATGCCATCTTCTATCTGGGTCTGGGCGAGCTTTTGGTCGGTCGCAGCGCCTTTTGCTGGCGGCCCGAGGCAGCCGAGGCGTTGCCCGTGGTGTCCAGCTACACCAAGGTGCGCTGGGAGTTGCTGGAAGAACTCGCGCCCGACCTCGTGCTCACGACCACAGCGGTCCAGCGCGAGACCACCCGCGAGCTGGCGGGGCGAGGCTACCCGGTCTGGTCGATCCCCCTACCCAACAGCCCCTGGGGTATCCTGGAAAACCTCCACACCCTGGCGGCCCTCCTCGGCGGGGAGGGGGCCGCGGCCGCCGCCGGCCTCGCTCGGCGCTACCTCGACCTTGCTGGCGCACTCGCAGGCGTGAGGGTCTATCTCGAGTACGACTTGGGCGGCCCGATCACGATCGGCCGAGGTGCGTTCATGCACGCCACGCTCGAGCACCTGGGCGCCGCAAACGTCTACGCGGACCGCGCCGAGGCCTACTTCGCGCCCGAGCTGGAGCGCGTTCCCGTGCTCGCGCCTGACCTGATCGTCTTCGAACCTAAGCGTATCCGCAATCGCGAAAAGCAGCTCGAGGCTGTGAGGCAAAAGCTTGCTGAGCGTGGTTGGAGCAGCATGCGCTGGACGGCCACACGCGGCGACGAGCTGGCCCACTTCGGTCCGCTCTTCTTCGGTTACCTGGAGCGCTGGCTAGGGGAGGCGCGCGCGGTCATGGAATAGGCCCGCCGAAGCGGGCCGTTCTGGCGGAGAGGGCGGGATTCGAACCCGCGGTACGGTGACCCGTACACACGCTCTCCAGGCGTGCCCCTTCAACCACTCGGGCACCTCTCCATGCCGAATTCAAGCGTAACAAAGGCCGTTCGGAGCGTCAAGCATGCTAGACTTGAGGGCATGAAGCTGGCTTTTGTCGGCCTGGGAAAAATGGGCCGGAGCATTCTCGAGGGACTGCTTGCGGCCGAGTTCTTGCCGCCCGAGGCCGTGGGTGTGGTGGACCGCGATCCCGAACGCACCCGCGAACTTGCGGCGCTTTACGGTGTAACCCCGCTCGATTACGGCGAGCTCAGTCAGGCCGAGCGGGTCCTCATCGCCGTCCAGCCCAAGCAGTTTCCCGTCGTGGCCGAGCGCATCGCCCACCCCCAGGTGGGCTATCTCTCGATCATGGCCGGCGTCTCCACCGCGGTCCTGGCCCGCAAGTTGGGGACCCGCCGGGTGGTGCGCGCCATGCCCAATTTGGCGGCGACGATTCGCAAGAGCACCACGGCCCTCACCGCCCCGCGCGAGGCGGTTGAGGTGGGGGACCTGGAGTTCGCGCGCGGCCTCTTTAAGACGGTGGGCGATGCCTACGAGCTGCCCGAGCGGCTCTTTGATGCCTTTACCGCCATGGCCGCCTCGGCGCCGGCCTACCTGGCGGTGGTGGCCGAGGCGCTGGCCGACGGCGGCGTGAAGATGGGCATCTCCCGTGCTGACGCACTCGCTTTCGCCGCCGACGTGCTGGTGGCCACCGGCGAGCTGATGCGGCTCAAGCACCCAGCGGTCATCAAGGACGAGGTGGCGAGCCCCGGCGGCACCACGATCTACGGGGTCGCGGCCATCGAGGAGGGCCGGGTACGGCACGCCCTGATCGAGGCGGTAGTGGCGGCCACCCAGCGGGGCCACGAGCTGGGGGAGGAAGAATGAAGCGGCTGCTCGTCGCGTCGCTCGCGTTTTTCGCGCTGGTGTGGGCTGTTGCCCCCAACTACTATCCCCACGAGGTGGGTATGCGTTGGCTCTACACCTCGGGCGAGGAGCAGGTCCTCGAAGAGGTGCGTTCGATGGACGGGCAGGAGGTCTGGGTACTGAGCCACAGCTATGTGGGCATAGTGCGCTACACTGACTTCCTGCGCTACGACGACGAGGGCGTGTGGCTCCTGGCGGTTGACACTGGGTCCGGCCCCATGCCCTACAACCCCCCGATTTTGCTCTGGCCCAAGCCGCCCTTGCGGGTGGGGCAGAACTGGAGCGTGCGCACCACGCTCAAGGGTACACCGCTGGTCGTGGTCTACAAGGTGCTCAAGGTGGAGGGGGTGGAGGTCCCTGCGGGGCGGTTCAACGCGTTCGTGGTGCGCTCGTCGCTCTCGGCCCAGGGGGGCGGGGCGAGCGTGGTCGACCTCTACTTCGTCCCCGGCATCGGGGTGGTGCGCTACGCCACCCAGGACGGCGGCCAGATCGACCTGCAAAAGTTTACGCCTTAGGTTTGAGCGCGTAGCGCAGGATCTGCGCGTACATGCGCAGGCGGTGAGCCAGTCCGGCCCAGAGGCCGCGTTTTTCTTCCTTGAGTTTCTGCCCCACGCCCTCAAGCGGGAGGTAGCGCACGCGCCAGCCCTGCCTGCGAGCGTGGCGGGTGAGCTTGAGCTCGACGTCGTAGCGGGAGCTGGCCAGATCGGGCACGCTGCGAAGCTTGTCTGCGGCCAGCGCCCGCTGGCCTGAAAGCTGGGGGGTGATGCGGTTGCCGAAGTCGCTGAGCCAGCGGCCACCGTGGAAGACGCCCACGGTCATATCGGCCTCACCGCGCAACACGGGCTCGAGCAGTTCGTACAGGTGCTTGGGACGCAGGCCGGTGAGGTCGGCGTCGAGCAGGATGACGTAAGTGGTCTTCACCCGCTCGAGCCCTGCGGCATAGGCGCCGCCCTTGCCTCGGTTAGGGCGCAGCTCAACCACCTCCGCACCCGCCTCACGGGCGCGAAGGGCAGTGCCATCGTGCGAGCCATCGTCGGCCACAACCACCGGAAAACCCGCCTCCACCGCAACCTGCACCACGTCGGCAATCGTTCCCTCCTCGTTGTAGGCGGGAATGAGTACGCTGGCGGCGGATGTCTTCTCGGCCACGCTAGCCTCCGAGCAGGCGTTGGACGTCCTGGAAGGTGACGAGCACCATTAGCAGGATCAGGAAGACGAAGCCGATGAAGTTGATCATCGCCTCGTGTTCTGGGCGGATGCGGCCGCCCGTAAGGGCGTTTAGGAAGACGATGAGGAGCCGCCCACCGTCGAGGCCGGGAATGGGCAGGAGGTTGAAGATGGCGAGCGAGAGGTTGATCATGGCCGCGAGCTGTACCACCGCCATCACCCCCGCCCGCGCGGCCTCGCCCGCGAGGTTGACGATGCCTACCGGCCCCACGATCTCGCCTGTGGGTTGGCCCGTTAGAACGCCAGTAAGGCCGCGGGTAAAGCTGCGCAGCATGTCGGGCAGGAAGCGCACCGAGGTCTCCACCGCCACCGCGAAGGCCTCAGGGAAGGTGGGCATGCGGTAGACCACCTCGGGGCCGTAGCGCACTCCCAGCTTGTCACGGGCGCCGTCCCAGACGAAGCTGATCTCGACTTCCTTGCCATCGCGGAGCACGGTCAGGGTGTGGCGGCCGGTGTGATCCTTGACGCGACCGAGATCGGTGTAGTGCTCAAGGGGATGGCCGTCGATGGCCACGATCACGTCTCCGGCTTTGAGGCCGATTTCCTTGGCCAGGCTGCCTTCGACCACGCTGACGATCTGGGCGCGGTCTTCGATCGGCTGGGGAATGCCCTGAGCGGTGTAGACCCAGGCCATGAGTAGCCAGGCGAGGAGTAGGTTCATGATCACCCCGCCCACGAGGATGAGGATCTTGCCGGCCAGCGAGAGGCGGGCGAAACCGGTCTCGGGTGGTACGGCGCGGCCGTCGGGGGTGAAGTCCGGGGCCATGCCTTCGATCTCGGCGTAGCCGCCGAGCGGGATCAGCGAGATGCGCCACTCGGTGCCGGCCCAGCGGTAACGAAAGAGCGGGGGGCCAAAGCCGATCGAAAAGGCGGGTACGCGCACGCCTTGAATGCGTGCAGCCAGGTAGTGCCCCAGTTCGTGGATGAAGATAGAGACACCGAGGATGAGGATGAGGACGATCGCCGTGTTCACAGGAGCTCCTCCGTTGCGCGGCGCGCCCAGGCATCGGCCGCGTAAAGGTTCTCCCAGGTTAAGGGTTCGACAGGGGTATTATCCAGTACCCGTTCGACGATGCGAGCGATGTCGGTAAAACGAATACGACGGCTCAGGAACGCTTCCACCGCCACCTCGTTGGCGGCGTTGAGCACGGCCGGAGCGGTGCCGCCACGCTCGCCGGCGGCGTAGGCCAGACGCAGGGCGGGAAAGCGCTCGAGATCGGGCGGATGGAACTCGAGCAGGGGTTCGAGTGGCGCGTCCACAAGCGGCGAGGGAGCCCGCTCGGGGTAGGTGAGGGCGTACTGAATGGCCAGGCGCATGTCGGTGGGGCCGAGCAGGGCCTTGATCTGGCCGTCACGGAAGCGCACCATCGAGTGCACGTATGACTGCGGATGGACCACCACGCGGATGCGTTCGAGCGGCACCCCGAAGAGCGCGTGCGCTTCGAGCACCTCGAGGCCCTTGTTCATCAACGTGGCCGAGTCGATGGTCACCTTGGGCCCCATATCCCAGCGGGGGTGGGCCAGCGCCTGCTCGGGGGTGACCCCGCTTAGATCGGGCGGGCCTGCGTGGAAGGGGCCGCCGGAGGCGGTGAGGATGAGTTCGGCCACGTCTTCGGAGTGCTCGCCGTGCAGCGCCTGGAAGAGGGCAGAGTGCTCGGAGTCCACCGGAACGAAGGTCGCGCCGTGCGTGCGCGTCTCGGCCCACAGCAGCGGACCTGCGGCGACCATGCTTTCCTTGTTGGCGAGCGCCACCCGCCGCCCGGCGCGCACCGCCGCCCGTACGGGGCCGAGGCCCGCCAACCCGGGGATCGCGGCCACCACGGCGTCGGCCTCCCAGGCGGCTACCTCCTCGGCTGACGCGGCCGCGTGCGCCGGCAGGTCGGCCCAGGCCTCCCTGGGGGCGCTGCTGTAGACCGCTTCGGGAGCGAACTCCTCCACCTGCTCGTGCAGCCGCTCCACGCGGCGACCCGCGACCAAGCCCACCACCTTCCAGCCGCGCCAGCGGACGACGTCGAGGGTCTGGGTGCCGATGGAGCCGGTGGAGCCGAGGACAACGATGCGCATGGGAGCGTTCATGTGAAGATTACCAGCAGGTAATAGGTCAGCGGCACGCTGAAGATGAGGCTGTCGAGGCGGTCGAGTAGCCCGCCGTGGCCGGGGAGGAACTGCCCCGAGTCCTTGACACCGCAGTAGCGCTTGAGCATGGACTCGGTGAGGTCGCCCAGCTGGGCGGCGAAGCTGAGCAGCACAGCAAAGACGAGTAGCTCTCCATGGCCGAAGGGGAAGGCGCCCTGGATGAGCCAGGTGTACAGGAAGAGGGCGAGGAAGGCTGAGATCAGGCCGCCAATGAAGCCTTCGATCGTCTTGTTGGGGCTCACCGTGGGCGCGAGCTTGTGCCGGCCGAAGGTGCGCCCCACGAAGTACGCCCCCACGTCGGTGGCGAAGGTGGCCACCAGCGGGAGCGAGAGGGTGACGATGCCCAGGTGGGCGTCGGGCTCGTAGCGTAGCAGCAGGAAGTAGCCCAGTGTCCAGGGTAGGTAGAGGAAGCTGAGCATGCTGAAGGCGAGGCGCATAATGTTAGCCCCGGCGAAGAGCTCGTAGATGAAGGCGGCCAGCAGGCTGACGCCCAGCGCTACCTCGCGCCAGGGCACGCCTGGGTTGTAGGCCTGGAGCTGGGGGGTCGAGGCGATGAGGACGAGCAGGCCTCCCACCCGCAAGAAGGCGAGGTTGAGGGGCACATCGCGGCGGGCGAACATGCGCGCGAGCTCGCCCGTGCCGATCCACAGCGCCGCAAGCAACGCGGGTCCGATGAGCGGAAGCCCAACCCAGAGGATGACGAAGATGACGACGAGGGCGGCGGCCCCCGAGACCACCCTATCCTTGAGGGACTCCGCCGAAGCGCCGCTGCCGGGTTTGGTAGGCTCGGATGGCGTGGACAAACTCCTCCTTCGTGAAATCGGGCCACAACGTATCGGTGACCCAGATCTCGCTGTAGGCGCTCTGCCACAAGAGAAAGTTGGACAGGCGCAGTTCGCCGCTGGTGCGGATGATCAGGTCGGGGTCGGGCATCTCGGGCAGGTAGAAGCCCTGCCGGAAGGTGGCCTCGGTCACCGGCTCGCCCGAGCGTGCCAGTCGTTCGGCAGCGCGCAGGATCTCGCGCCGGCCGCCGTAGTTGAGCGCGCCCACGAGCCGCAAACGGCTCTGGTGACGTGAGGCCGCCTCGGCCTCCTCGATGGCGTCGAGCAGGGAAGGGGGCAGCCCTTCGCGTTCACCGATGATGTGGACGCGCACCCCCTCCTCGACGAGCTCGGGTGTCTCCTCGCGCAGCACCGCCTCGAAGAGGTCGAAGAGTGCCTGGATCTCGCTCGAGGGGCGGCGCCAGTTCTCGGTGGAGAAGGCAAAAAGGGTGAGCCACTCGACGCCGACGTCGAGGGCGCCCTCGATTGCCTCGCGGATCGCGCCCTGCCCGGCGAGGTGGCCCCGGTAACGTGGAAGGCCCCGGGCCTCGGCCCAGCGGCCGTTGCCGTCCATGATGATGGCCACGTGCCGGGGTAGCTTCATTCGCTCAGGATTTCCTTTTCCTTCGCTTCCAGCACCTCGTCGATCTTGCCGATGAACTCGTCGGTGATCTCCTGAATCTCCTTCTCAGCCCGCTTGACGTCATCTTCGGAGATGTGCTCTTCCTTAGCCGTCTTCTTGATGCGGTGGAGGGCGTCGCGCCGCACGTTGCGTACCGCCACGCGTGCCTCCTCGGCGTAGTTGTGGGCGGCCTTGACGATCTCCTTGCGCCGCTCGGCGGTGAGCGGGGGGATGTTGATGAAGATCGTGTCGCCCTGGTTGTTGGGGTTGAGACCGAGGTCGGAGTCGCGGATGGCCTTTTCGATGAGGGGGAGGGCGTTCTGGTCCCAGGCCTGGACCACGAGGGTACGCGCGTCGGGTGCCGAGACGCTGGCGATTTGATTCAGCGGCATGAGGCTGCCGTAATAGTCTACCTTGATGTGCTCGAGGAGCGCCGGGTTGGCGCGGCCGGTACGCAGCGTTGCCAGATTGGCCTCGAAGATCTCCAAGGTTTTGTGCATGTGATCGCGCGTTTCTTTATACAACTCCTTGAACATGCGGCACCTCCTGTCCCTATTCGTGAATTATAGTGCCGATGCGCTCGCCTTGAATGATACGCACCAGCGCACCGGGCTGGAAGATGTCGAAGACGATGATGGGGAGCTTGGCTTCCATGCACAGGCTCACCGCGGTGGCGTCCATCACCTGGAGCCCCTTGGAGAGGAGGTCGAGGTAGCTGAGCTCTTCGAACTTACGCGCGTTCGGGTTCTTGCGCGGGTCATCGTCGTAAACGCCGTCCACCTTGTTCTTGGCCATGAGCACGGCGTCGGCGCCGATCTCGAGCCCGCGCAGCGCGGCGGCGGTGTCGGTGGAAAAGAAGGGGTTGCCGGTGCCGCCGCCGAAGATGACCACCCGACCCTTGGCGAGGTGCCGCAAGGCCTTGCGGCGGATGTAGGGCTCGGCCACCTCGGTGATCGTAAGCGCGGTTTGCACGCGGGTCTCCAGCCCCTCGCGCTCGAGCGCGTCCTGAAGGGCCAGCGCGTTCATGATCGTGGCAAGCATGCCGATGTAGTCGGCCGTGGCCCTGTCCATGCCCATACCCTGGCGGGTGCCACGCCAGATGTTGCCTGCACCCACGACGATGCCCATCTCGACACCAGTGGCGCGGGCCTTGGCGATCTCGGCGGCGAGCGCCTGGGTCGCCACGGGCGAGAAGCCGCGACCGTCCTCGGCGGCCAGAAATTCACCGGAAAGCTTCAGCAAAACGCGTGGATACTTCACGGCCACCTCCACTACCGAGCATACCGGATGTCCACGAAAAACCCCGCGCCGGATGGCGCGGGGCGGGGGTGCGGGCGGGTCAGGCACCCAGTTCGAAGCGGCAGAACCTGCGGACCACGATGTTCTCGCCGATCTTACCGATGGCCTGCTGGATCAGCTCGGCCACGGTGATCTTGTCGTCCTTGACAAAGGGCTGTTCCAAGAGGACGACCTCCTGCAGGTACTTCTTGATGCGCCCTTCGGCGATCTTCTCGGCGATGTTCTCGGGTTTGCCCTCGTTGAGCGCGGCCTGATAGTAGATCTGCTTTTCTTTTTCCAGTTCCTCAGCCGGAACCTCGTCCACGCTCACGTACTTGGGTGCGGCCATGGCGATGTGCATGGCGATGTCCTTGCCGAGCTGCTGGAAGTCGTCGGTGCGGGCGACGAAGTCGGTCTCGCAGTTGAGCTCAAGTAACACACCCACGCGCTTGTTGTGGTGGATGTAGTCGGTCACGATACCGTCGCGGGCCTCGCGCTCGGCCTTCTTGGCGGCCTTGACCGCACCCTTCTCGCGCAGGATCTGGATGGCCTTGTCGGCGTCCCAGCCAGCCTCTTCCAGGGCCTTCTTCACGTCCATCATGCCGGCGCCGGTAGCGGCGCGCAGTTTCTTGATCAGTTCCACCTGGCTCATTCGGCTTCCTCCTCCTTGGGGGTCTCGGCAGCGGCCTCTTCGGGTTCGGACTCGCTTGCGGCCTCCTCGCCGCCGCCACGGGCCTCGATAATGACGTCGGTGAGGCGGCTCGTGACCAGCTGGATCGAGCGAATCGCGTCGTCGTTGCCCGGGATGATCTGGTCGATCAGGTCGGGGTCGCTGTCGGTGTCGGCGAGGGCGACAATGGGGATGCCCAGCTTGCGCGCCTCGGCCACGGCGATGGCCTCCTTGGTGGGATCCACCACGTAGAGGGCGTCGGGCAGGCGGCTGAGGCGGCGGAAACCGCCCAGGTACTTGCGCAGGCGATCGAGTTCGTGCTGCAAGCGCACCTGTTCCTTCTTGGGGCGGTCGTGGATGTCCTCCGACTCGAAGAGCTGCTCGAGCTCCACTAGGCGCTTGACGCGGGCGCTGATCGTCTTGAAGTTCGTCAGCATGCCGCCCAGCCAGCGCTGGTTAACGTAGGGCATGCCCACGCGATCGGCTTCGATCTGTACGATTTCCTGCGCTTGCTTCTTCGTGCCCACGTAGAGGATCACGCCGCCGCGCGCGGCCAGGTCCTCGACGTAGTTGCAGGCCTCCTGCATCTGCACGAGCGTCTTCTGCAGGTCGATGATGAAGATGCCATTGCGCTCCGCGTAGATAAAGCGCTTCATCTTGGGGTTCCAGCGCTTGGTCTCGTGACCGAAGTGGACCCCCGCCTCGAGCAGTTCCTTGATGCTGATGTTACAGGCCATGTTTCGTTCCTCTTCCGGGAGGCGTTGAGGTGGGCGTTAGGCTTTGTTTCCCGGTGGTGGAGCCGCAAGACGCCTCCCTGCTTGCGGCGACCGGAAAACACACCTCAACGATTATAGACGAAGGGGCGCGGGCAGGGAAGTGGGTGTAATCGGTCAACACATCTGAGACTCTTTGGGGGACCGACTCCTCTTGCATCATAGCCAGGAACTCCAGGGGCGACAGGCCGTTCAGG